>CAZHMV010000072.1:0-25792 GCA_964532665.1 uncultured Anaerolineales bacterium | reverse complement strand
CTTGACGCCGGCGAATGATTCAGCCCGCTCCAAGGTGCCGCGGTCTGACATCGAATTTCACAGCACGGAAGGAACATCTCCGCCGGCCACAACCGTCCAAACCGTTTCAGGAGGCCGTTGTTGACCCTTTACTGAACCGTATTGGAGTTAGACGACGATGAAAGGATAGATGATGTCTAATCGCTTGGTAAACGAAACCAGCCCTTACCTGCTCCAGCACGCCGATAATCCAGTTGACTGGTATCCCTGGGGCGAGGAAGCGCTGCAAAAAGCCAAAACCGAAGATAAGCCGATCTTTCTCAGTATCGGTTACTCCGCATGCCACTGGTGTCATGTGATGGCTCATGAATCATTCGAGGACAAGCAGACGGCGACGATACTGAATGAGCATTTCGTCAGCATCAAGGTGGACCGGGAGGAGCGCCCCGACCTGGATGCCATCTACATGAGCGCGGTGCAGGCGATGACCGGGAGTGGCGGCTGGCCCATGACCGTCATCCTGACACCGGAAGGTGAACCCTTCTACGGCGGCACCTACTTCCCGCCGATGCCACGCTACGGGATGCCCTCGTTCACCGATGTGCTGCTGGCTGTGGCCGACGCCTGGCAGAATCGACGTCAGGAGATCGTCGGAGGTGCGAAGCGTATGGCGGCGGCCCTCGGGCGGCAGGGTGGGGTGCGTGAAGAGGTGGTGCGTGAGGACGTGAAGCGTGAGACGTTGGAATCTGCATTTAGGATCCTCTGGCAAGGCTTCGACCGAGTGCACGGCGGGTGGGGCGGCGCGCCGAAATTCCCCCAGCCCATGGCCCTTGAGTTCCTGCTGCGCTATCACCACGCTACGGATGATCCCCAGGCACTCGGGATGGCAACCCAGACTCTGGAGGCGATGGCTCGCGGTGGAATGTACGATCAACTGGGTGGCGGATTCCATCGTTACTCTGTGGACGCTCGATGGTTGACGCCTCATTTTGAAAAAATGCTGTACGATAATGCGCAGTTGTCACGCGTTTATCTGCACGCCTGGCAGGTGACCGGTGAGCCCTTCTTCCGTACTGTCGCCGAGGAGATTCTCGACTATGTCATAAGAGAGATGACCGACGCCGCGGGCGGATTCTACTCCACGCAAGACGCCGACAGCGAAGGCGAGGAGGGCAAGTTCTTCCTCTGGACACCCGACGAACTCCGGGATTTGTTAGGCGAGGAGGCAGAGGTCTTCGTGAAAGCCTACGGGGTCACACCTGGCGGTAACTTCGAGGGCAAAAACATCCTGGAATTCGCGGGCGGTCTGAACCAACGTCCAGCACTCGCGGAAGCCCGGCGCAAACTATTTGAGGCTCGCGAGCAACGTGTGCGTCCCGCCCGTGACGACAAGGTCCTCACCTCCTGGAACGGCTTGATGCTGGCCGCCTTTGCTGAGGTGGCGCGGGTGCTGGATCGCCAGGATTATCGCCAGGTGGCTGAGCGCAACGTCGACTTCCTGCTCCGTGGACTCCAGAGGGAGGATGGTCGATTGCTTCACTCCTGGAAGGGTGGTCAGGCCAGGTTCAACGGCTATCTGGAGGACTATAGCTACCTGATCGAGGGGTTGCTAGAGCTGTATCAAACTACCTTTGAGCCGCGCTGGTACCAGGCCGCCTGGGAACTGGCCGAAACCATGATCGCCCATTTCCGAGCGCCTGACGGTGGTTTCTTCGACACCAGCGACGACCACGAGGCGCTCATCACCCGCCCTCGCGACTTGCAGGACAACGCCACACCTTCGGGCAGCGCCATGGCCACCACCGTCCTGCTCAAACTGGCCGGCCTTGCCAACGAGCCACGTTATATGGAATTGGCTCACCGAGGCCTGATGCAGATGCAGGCGCTCATAGCTCAGTATCCGCAGAGCTTCGGCCAGTGGCTAATCGCGTTGAGCTACGCTCTCTCGCAGCCGCGTGAGGTTGCCATCATTGGTGAGCCAGAAGCACCTGATACGCTCACCTTACTGGGAATATGCAGGGATGGCTATCGCCCCCATCAGGTCGTGGCTGTGGGTGCGCCGGGTTCCAGGGCTTCGGCCATCCCCTTGTTGCAGGATCGGGGCCAGATTGACGGTCAGGCCACGGCGTACGTGTGTGTCAACTTTGCCTGTCAAGCTCCTGTCGCCGACCCGGAGGCGCTACGGGCGATGCTGGAGAAACCATTTCCAATCTCCGATCTCCACACAAGCGGCACATAGGCACGCCAGAGATCTCGAACGGGCACTTCCACGGCTGAGACGTTGTCGGTCGCATCGGCGTCGAGGGCGTGGCCGGCGATGATTGCACGGCTTCTCACAGAGCTGCCCGGCTGCAAGTCGGATTGTACGGTCGTGGTGAGAACGAAGGCCCCGCCTGTGCCCGCGTCCAACTCGCCGATGTCCCAGATCACCTGGCCGGCCACGTCGAAAGCGTGCGGCAAACCGCTGCTGTCCGACTGATACACCAGGCCGTAGGACAACGTATCCGTAAGGAGAACGCCGACCGCCGGTCCCGTACCAACGTTGCTGTAGGCCAGCGTGAAAGTCACCGTCTGGCCGGGGGTGATCATCGTCGGGCCACATTGGGCTACACTCAGGTCCGGTCCCACCGGCCGGGCCAGGCGCGTTACCGTTCCGACGATGGCCTGCACCATCTGCGTGAAGTAGGCACGATCAATCTTGTCCAGCGTGTCCTCCGGGGTGTGATAGTACGGATTGAAATCATCGGTGGGATCTGTAAAATCCGTGTCCTCAATGACCAGGATAGCCGGAAAGCCCCGATCCCAGAAGGAGGCGTGGTCGCTGAGACGGATGGGCTCGTTCAGCACGACTTGCGGCAGCAGATCGAGCTGATAGGTCTGGACTGTCTCGGTGAGCGTGTGAGCGAGAGCCACGTTGCGTGGATCAAGGCCGGCATGTACCTCCAGACGTGGCTCGCCATCATCGTTGTATGCGATCATGTCAGCATTGATCGCGCCCAGGATGTTCTCTCCCTCCGCCTGCGCGACCTGAGCGTAATGCCGGCTGCCATACAGCCCCTGCTCCTCGCCGGCGAAGGTGACGAAGCGCACGGTATGCCACAACTGGCGCTGCGAGAGCAGCCGTGCGGCTTCCAGCACAGCCGCGACGCCGCTGGCGTTGTCGTCGGCGCCAGGAGCCGGGCCGCCCGATGACGCGCCGCTGGACGTTGAGTCGTAGTGAGCGGAGACAATGACAACACGCCGATCCGCCGGCGGTGCAACGCCCTCAAGTGTGCCGATGACATTCGTGAGGACGATAGATACGTGCTGGTCCGGGGGGATGTTTGTCAGCGTAAACGGTTGCGTGGTGACAGGCAGGCCGTACTGCTGTAACTGGCCGGCGATGTAACCGGCAGCTTCCTGCAGGCCGGCCGGGTTCAGAGAGAAGCGAGTGCCCTGAGTGTTGCAGTATCCCAGGGCATCTTTGTCCTGAAGATGGCACACATCGGCTTGCAGCTCAGTCGGCGATACCTGGCTGACGACCTGGCCCACCACCGACGGCGGCAAAGACGGCGGTGACGACTGCCTTTCGTCACCGCCGGCCTGGAGCGCGCCGATCCAGATGAATAGCAAGGCCGGCGCGACCAGCAGGGCCGGCAGGACACGCCGACGTTTGACCCCCACGTTTCCCCCTCACAACACCCTACTGAGATGGTGTAGGCGGTGCCTGGGGTGGTGGTGCTGACTGGGAGCTTGCGAGAGCCGCCGGCAGCGTGGGCACCACGTCCGGTGTCCAGTGTCGCTGGATGTCGCCGTTTGCCTTCTGCTCATCGAGCCATTTGCGGAAGCGATCCTGCCGGGCCTGGTCGAGCTCGCTGGGGGAGAGGGGCCGGTTATCGTCTCGCTCAAGAACTTCGATGATGTGGTAGCCGAACTGGCTCTTGACCGGCTCGCTGATCTCGCCGATCGGCTGATTGAAGGCGACCTTCTCGAATTCGGGGACCATCTTCCCCAGGCCAAACCAGCCAAGATCGCCACCGTTCTTCGCTGAGCCGGTATCAGTAGAGACCTCCTCGGCAACCTTTGCAAAGTCCTCGCCGTTCAGCAGGCGCTGACGGGCCTGCTTTGCCTCCTCTTCTGTCTTGACGAGAATGTGTCGCGCGTGAACCTGGGGTCCACTGGTTGGCACATCGGCAACGATTTGCTCGCGCACCTTGTCCCGCAACAGTTGTCCGCGCAGGATCTCGCGGTACTGGGACTCGGAGATGCCGGCCTGCGTTTTCAATGCGTCCACGAAGCTGGCAAAAGCCTTGTTGAAATCTTCGCGGGTCACAGAACTGGCAGACGTGGTTGTCGTGATGCCCGCGCCGGCCTGGGGTGTTGGGGTTGTCGCGTCGCCTGTGAAGCCGAACTGCCGCTCGATCTCCTTCTGGACTTCGTCGTCCGTTACGGTGATCCCGGCCTCGGCCGCGTGTTGTTCGACCAACACCTGATCGATCATGCTGTCAAGGACTGACTGGGGCAGTTGGTTCTGGAGGAAATTCACCAGCGTTTGCTGATCGACTTGATTGCCCAGATTGGTGATCAGGTTGAATCGCTGGTAACTGACCATGTTCTGGTAGTCCCGGGTCGCAATTGCCTGGCCGTTCACGACTGCCACCGGCGCACGAGAAGGAGCGATGCTTTCGCGGTAGTAGCCGAAGCCCAGGATGAGGACAATCGCTGCAATGACCGCGCCTGCTCCGATGAAGGCCACTTGCTGCTGCTGCCGGTTTTTCTTTCGGTGTCGTAGTTCCTTCGGTGTCGCCCGGCCTGGACGGCGTTGTTTTGTGGATCGCTTCGTCATGAACTCTCCTCAGAGACGAACAAAAGCTGGCCGGCGTTCAACCACCGCCTGTCAGTCGGATGTGCTCGTCAGTGTAAGGCAACAATGCCAACTGTCGTGCACGTTTGATGGCTCTAGCTACCCGACGCTGATGACGGGCGCACAGATGAGCCTTGCGCCGAGGCAAAATCTTGCCCCGATCCGAGATATAGCGCCGCAGCAGGTCTGTATTCTTGTAGTCCAGTGTATCGATGCCGCCTGCACAAAACGGGCACCCCCGACGGCGTTGACGGCTCCTGCGTCGATAAGCCAAAGTATCCTCCTGTTGTGACTAAGAGCCTATCCGAAAAGGCCATAGTAACGACCGCAGTCATTCCAGAGCCACTATGGACACTTTTCGGATAGCCACTAAAAGGGATCTATCCGGTCTGATGGTTGTTCTATCGAAGCCTGGTCATTGCCCGACCGTTCGTCCAACATGATCATTTCGTCAGCAACGACCTCAGTTCGGTAGTGCTTTTGGCCATCCGGAGTCTGCCAGCTTCGCGTCTGGAGCCGGCCTTCGATATAAACCTTGGATCCTTTGCTGAGAAACTGATGGCAGATTTCGGCCAACTCACGCCAGGCAACAACATTAAACCACTCCGTTGCTTCGTGCCTTTCTCCATCGGCTGTAACCCAGGTGCGGTTCGTGGCAACACTGAAAGACGTCACGGGTTTCCCCGTGGGGGTGTACCGCATTTCCGGATCACGACCCAATCGGCCAATCAGCATTACCTTGTTCAAACCTCGGGACATCGCTTGCTCCTGCTGACTACACCGCTCTCAAATTGAGCTGACACTTTGTCAATTCTGTTTTCACTGGTTCGTAGTAACGACTTCAGTCGTTCCCCTAAGCGCCAGTAACCGCTGAAGCGGTTACTACGCCCCTCCTACTTCATAGTTGACAAAGCTAGTGATCCAGGCGTACGAACAGATGACGGATGACGGACTCATTGAGCTTCAAGTTGCGTTCCAGCGCAGGCAGGATCTCGGGAGGCAATTCGGCGTGAAAGATAAGATAGTAGCCTTCGAGTTGTTTCTGAATGGGGTAGGCGAGCTTTCTCTTCTGCCAGTCGCCTTCGGGTCGCTCCACAATCTTCCCGCTGCCATCGGCCAACTGGCCGACCCGATGAACCTCGCCGCTGGCTTCAGTAATAATGCTGGTGACTGTCTCGACTACAGACGTCACCGATTCTGGCTCAGTGCTGGGGTGCACGATGAGAGCCAACTCGTATTCTCGCATGTTGCTTGTACATCTCCTTCCCTTGGGATTGTCCCGGGGCGCACCTCAGCCGGTTCTGAGGAAATGCCCGAAACAGAAAGGCACACTGATATGGCCGGCACCATCCTGACGCCGGCCAAGCCTGCTAACTATAGCACAACTGGCAGCTTTGTGCAAGTGTCGTACCGGTCAGCATCAGGCAACGCGGCGGCTGGAACCGCACCAACGGCTGCCAGGCTTGCCTGCGCAAACTGAAATCCGTCGCCAAAGGCGTAACGTTTGCCGTATTTCGTGCGTCCAATACTACAAGAAGCCGGGTAACAGCGGGCTGGGCAGGGGCCGCTGTGAACCGGCTTTTATTATTTGACTCAAGTCGCTACTACAGGTTGAACCGAATGTGGATGATGTCTCCGTCCTGGATGACGTAACCCCGTCCTTCGGTACGAACCCAGCCGCGCTCCCGCGCTGCCGCATAAGTCCCGGCCTTTACCAGGTTCTGATAAGAAATGATCTCAGCCCGAATGAATCCGCGTTGCATGTCACTGTGGATCTTGCCGGCCCCCTCCACTACAGGTGTTCCCTGCGGCACAGTCCATGCCCGTACTTCACGCCCCCCGGTCATTGTGAAGAAGGTCACCAGGTCGAGCAGTCGGTAGCCGGCCTCGATCAGCCGATGGAGCCCTGGCTGCTTCAACCCCAGCGCTGCCCGATATTCGGCCGCCTCTTCCTCGGGCCATACTGCCAATTCGGCCTCGATCTCGGCCGATAGAACGACGCACTGGGAATCTTCCCTGGCTGCCAGGTCACACACTTCCCGGGCCATTTCGCCGCCATCCGGCAGATCCTCTTCCGCAACATTGGCCACGTAGAGGACCGGTTTCGCTGTCAGCAGACTCAGATCGCGCAATATTTCTAGCTCGTCGGCCGTCAGGTCGAGCTTGCGCACGGGCCGGCCCGCGCTCAGGCCGGCATGTACACGCTCCAGAAAGGCCGCCTCGGCCGCAACCTCTTTCGGTTGTGCCTTGGCCTGGGCGGCAAGCTTTTCCTGCCGACGCTCCACTGTTGCCAGATCAGCCAGGGTGAGTTCCAGGTTAAGGACATCGATGTCAACCTGGGGATCGACAATGCCGGCCGGGTGTGGCACATCCTGGTCCGTGAAGCAGCGAACAACCATGGCGATGGCATCCACCGTGCGGATGTGTCCCAGGAACTGGTTGCCCAGCCCCTCGCCCCGGTGAGCGCCTTTCACCAGGCCGGCAATGTCCATGAACTCGATGGTGGTGGGCACAACCTTCTCAGGTTGGACAATGCCGGCAATCTCGTCCAGCCGTGAATCGGGCACCGTGACAACGCCGATGTTGGGGTCGATGGTCGTAAAGGGATACGCCGCCGTAGGCACACCCGCCTGGGTCAGCGCGTTGAATAGCGTTGATTTGCCGGCGTTAGGCAAGCCGACGATACCGATTTGTAGGGACATGACCGCACCGCTCGAAGAAGTCTCTGCAAAGCAGTTGGGGTGGCCGTTGGGCGACGTGAAACGTGATGCGTGTCCGTGAGGATGAATTCACGACGGCAGCTCCAACCGTCAGGCTGGTACCCCCTTCAATGCCCGCCCCGGGACTCGAACCCGGACTGAAGCGATTTTAAGTCGCTTGCCTCTGCCAATTGGGCTAGGCGGGCTTTGCCGGCCGGTCCAGGCAAGCGAGGAGCCGGCATATACAATGGGCTGATAGCCCCCGCTACCAGCCCAAAACAGGAGGCGACGGCCGGATTCGAACCGGCGATCGGGGTTTTGCAGACCCCTGCCTTAACCACTTGGCTACGTCGCCTGTATGCGGTATTATTGTAACCGAACATGTCTCTAATGTCAAGCTTGCTATGTTTGGAATACGCCTGAGGAGCTCGATATGACGAGGGTGAGAACAATGCTTGGAACCCTGGCCGCCGGCCTGGCCAGCCTGGCCGGCGGCATGTGGTGGCTGCTGCATCGACCTCTTCCCCAGACAGACGGAACGTTGAAGCTTGAGGAGCTTCTGGACGACGTCGAGATCATCCGAGACCGTTGGGGGGTTCCGCACCTGTATGCTGAGACGGGGCATGATTTGTTCTTCGCTCAAGGCTTCGTGCACGCACAGGACCGTTTGTGGCAGATGGATTTTCAGCGCAGGCTGGTAGCCGGTCGTCTGTCCGAGGTGCTCGGCCCCACGACGCTGGAGATCGACCGCTGGATGCGCGTGCTCGGACTGCGACGGCAAGTCGAAGCCGACCTGCAGGTGGTGTCAGAGGAAGGACGCCGCGCGTTGGAGGCCTACGCCCGGGGGGTGAATTGCTTCATCGATGCCGCGCCGGCCCTGCCGGTAGAATTCGCCCTGCTTCACTATGAGCCTGAACCATGGACGCCGGCCGATTCGCTGAGTTGGGCGAAAATGATGGCCTTTGGCCTCAGCAACAACTGGGACACCGAAATCATCCGCGCCCGGCTGATCCACCGCCTGGGGCCTGAGCGAGCAGCGTTGTTGGAAGGGAGGTATCCGGCTGACAACCCCGTGATCGTCCCGGATGTCAACTATGCTACACTCGGCGAGAGCGCGCTGAAGCATAAGGCCAGCGCCGGCCCCTTCGACGGAGACCTGGGTGCCAGCAATAGCTGGGTCGTGGATGGTACGCGATCGACGACCGGGAAACCGCTGCTGGCCAACGATCCACATTTGCTGATGCGAATACCGGGGATCTGGTACGAGAACCATCTGGTGGGGGCCGGCTACAACGTCATAGGCGCTTCTTTGCCAGGTGTTCCGGCGGTCATCATCGGCCACAATGAACGAATCGCGTGGGGGCTCACTGCCGGCATGGCTGATGTCCAGGACTTGTACATCGAGCGGTTTCACCCAGATAATCCGCATCTCTACCAGGTGAACGGCGAATGGCAGCCAGCCCGGGTCCGGCGTGAGGAAATTCGCGTCAGAGGTCGGCGCCGGCCTGTCGTCGAAGAAGTCGTCGTCACCCGTCACGGCCCTATCATCACCGGCCTGGTGCCGCAGGAGGTGCAGCCGCTGGCGCTGCGCTGGTCGGGATATGACGTGGATACCCGGAGTACGGATGCTTTCCTCGGGCTGAACCGCGCTGACAACTGGGAAGAGGTGTTGACGGTTCTTGAGGATCACACCGTACCCGTGCTCAACGTCACGTATGCTGACATAGAGGGCAACATTGGCTACCAGCTTGCCGGCAAGATTCCGATCCGGCGCCGTGGCGATGGGCTCGTACCAGTGCCTGGCTGGACGGATGAGTATGAGTGGGATGGTTACCTGCCGCTGGACGAGCTGCCACGGAGCTTCAACCCTGAGAGCGGGTTCATCGTCACCGCCAACAACAAGCCGGCCGACGACAACTATCCGCACAATCTGGGCGGTGATTGGCGGCCTGGCTTTCGCGCGCGGCGCATCGCTCAGCTCATCCAGGCCCGCGAGCAGCATGATCGGGCAAGCTTTGAAGCCATGCAGATCGACCTCTTGTCGATCCCGATGCGACACCTGGCCCGACGTCTGACGCAACTGAAGCTGCATGATCCGCAACTTCAGGCAGCCCAGGCTGATCTGGCTTACTGGGACGGGAAGATGGACAAAGACGCCATTGGTGCAACGCTGGCCTATACCACCATGGTGCATTTTCGGCGTTCCCTCTTCGCCGACGAATTGGGTCCGCTGACCGAGCTCTATCTGGGGAAAGGCTTTCATCCATTGCTGTACCCCATCAGCGGAATAGCGGCGCGAAACATCGAAGCCACCCTCGAGATTTTGGACAATCCGGGCGCCGCCTGGGTCGAAAGACATTCGCTGGATGAGGTTCTGGCGGCCAGTTTGCGGGCGGCCGTCGATCAGTTGAGACAGGAGCTTGGTCCAAACATGAGCAGGTGGCGCTGGGGTGCAGTGAATCGACTCCATCTGGTGCACCCGCTAGGAACTGTGCGTCCGCTGGGTCCTCTGTTCAACCGGGGGCCATATCCTGCCGGCGGCGATCCCTTCAGCGTGTGGCCCAACGCCACGCGAATCCAGCCGTACTACGATGATTTCCACTCCGCATCGTACCGCATGATCGTGGACCTGGCAGACCTGAGCCGGTCCATTTCGGTATGCCCGGTCGGCCAGTCGGGGCATCCAGCCAGCCCTCACTATGCTGACCAGTTGCAGGAGTGGCAGGCCGGCCGCTATCATGTCATGCTGTGGGAACACGGTGCAATTGCGTCGGCTGCCGAGGGGACTCTCAGGCTACAGCCGGCACGCTGGACAACAGAAGCCGCTCAGGTGGAGAAGGCCGGCCGGCTGGCACGGTCGTTCGGCCTGCCGGCCGATGCTGGCCGCCGCCTGAAGCAGCAAATTGCCGACCGGGAGTCTGATGGAGCCGGCCTGCCCTCAGAATTGGAGTACGAGGAGCCGAAACCGGAATACGCCTACACGGTGTTCTGGGTGAAGCAGACCCGTGAGTGGAGTGCAGAGAAGCGTCGGGCCATCGCCGATGCGTTGTCCGAAGTGGTAAGCCACGCCGATTTTGAGGCAAACCCTGTGGAGCGGCGCTACACTGTAGGGGGACTGGAGGGCCGATACAGTGGTCTCAGCCTGACAGCTCTCGCCAGAGTGTTGCGCGCCTGGGAGGACAGGCTGGCTGGCAGTGACCAGTAATCCGTATTCAGTGATCAGTCAATCAGTGATCAGTGAAAAACGGTGGCGGTGGTGGCGGTGGCGGCGTTGGGGGTGCGGGCGGCTCTGGAATTTGATCACTGAGCAGGATACTGATCACCAGTTCAAGAGGACCCGAAAAGGACGAGATGTCCATCGTCGTGTTGAGTAAGATCGCCCCGGCTGTGTTTGCGCCCTCGAACACGCGGTTTCGGCGGAAGGTGTACAGGATATTCCCCGTCGTGTTGCGCCCCTCGTAGAGACGCTGTCGGGACAGGTGGAACAGCGCCGGCCCCAACACGTTCGGTCCAACATAGACCGTGTCATGGTCGAAGGTGAAAAGAATGGGGCCATAGAGCCCGTTTCCCTCAAAAAGCGCGTCCCTGGTGAAGGTGTAGAGCGGCGGATAGTAGGAGGATGGCCCCTCGAAGATCCACCAGGCCGGCTGACCGAAGTAGGGCGCTTCCATAATGGTCCACAGCAGTTCGCCCCTCGGGTTTGGGCCCTCATAAACCCGAACCTTCTCCAGGCGATGGGAGGCCGTAGCGGAGGGCGGTCCATGCGAGCCGGCCAATACTATCACGGTGAATATGAGCAACAGAGCACCTCGTAGCAGCGTTCTCATCATCACACCATCCTTTTGGAACTCCATTCACTGATCGTCGTCCTGCACGGCCTTCGCGTACACGACTACCCGATGACTATAGTTGCGGTCTATGCGATCCCACGTGCCCTTGCAGGTGATCAACACCAGTTGAGGTTCGTTGGCAGGACCGAATATCTGCTGTACGGGGGCGTCATCGTAGGGGTATCGTGTGCGGAAGTCAACGATGAACCGGCGTTGGACACCATCCAGCCCTTGCACGACGATCTCATCGCCCGGCTCGAGGGACTCCAGGTCCCAAAACACGGCCGGCGCGCCGGTTACGGTGTCCAGGTGGCCGGCGATGACGGCGTGGCCGCGCTCGCCAGGTCGATAGCCCAGTCGATACCATGCCACATCCTCCACCCTGGACGGCACGTCCATCGCCAGGTCCTTTGTCAATCCAACCGGCTCGATATAGGCGTCCACACCGATAGCCGGAATCTCCAGCCGTACCGGCAACCCTGGCCGGGGCGTTGGGCTGGGCGTGAAAGTCGGTGTGGCTGTCGGGATCGGTGTTGGCGATGGTTGGGGTGTGAAGGTGGATGTCGGTGCGGATGGTGGCGGGTCCGTCGGTGCCGGCAATGGTGGTGGAGGAACGAGTGCCGGCGCGTTCGCCCGGGCGTCCTCAATGGGTTTTGCAGCAGCCGGCGCGACAGGCCCAACCGGGACTGTTCCGGCGCACCCGATCACGCTGCCAGGCAGCACCACCATCAATGCAAGAACGATGATCCGAAGTGAGAGTGGACGAACTTTCATGTCTTTAGTATCTACACCCTGAGTCAATGAGTCAGTCATCTCCCTCACAGGCCGGCTTGTCCTTCCTGACTGACACGAGTATAATCGCAACCACCCGGCTTTGTCAACATGAGATGGCCTGCCATATCAAACGAATCTGGTGTAAGAATGTTTTGAGGGAACCTGACATGAATCAAATCATCCCTGAATCAGAAAAGCGACACGTACGTGATATTATGACGACCGACGTGGTAAAAGTGCACCCGGACACGAGCGTCAGCGAGATTGCGCGGCTCATGTCGGAGCACGATATTAGTGGTCTGCCGGTAGTAGACGAAAATGATCAGGTGTTGGGTGTGGTCACCGAACTTGACATGATTGTTCGCAACACCCGGTTCAAGATGCCGGCCTTCATCGCCTTTCTGGATGCTATCATCTACCTGGAAACCCCCGGCCATTACCGCGAACGTGTAGAGCGTGTGCTGGGCACAACTGCCCGCGAGATTATGTCCGAGCCGGCCGTCACCATCGAGCCAGGTGCGGCAATCGAAGAACTGGCCGAGCTCATGGTGGAACGCCGCATGAACCCAATTCCCGTGGTCGAGGCGGGCCGGCTGGTGGGGATTGTGAGTCGCTCGGACATCATCCGCCTCATGGCGCTGTCCGGTAATCAGTGACCAGTGATCAGTATCCAGTAACCACTGATCACTGGTTACTGATCACTGGTTACTGGATACTGGCCGCCTGCGTCGTGCTCAGGGACATGAACAATCTCCGGCAAACCGTGCTGGGCGTGGTGCTGCTGTCGGCGGGGGTGCTGGCCTTTGAGATCACGCTAACCCGCATCTTTGCCGTGGCCCAGTGGTACCACTTCGCGTTCATGGCTGTGAGTGTGGCGCTGCTGGGATTTGGCGCCAGCGGAACGGCTCTGGCTATATGGCCGGCGCCGGCCCGGTACCCGCAGCGCTGGATGTCGCCCCTGAGCGCAGCCTTTGCCGCAACGGTCCTGGCCAGTTTCCTGGTCGTTAACTACGTGCCCTTCGATTCCTATCGGATCGCCTGGGAGCCGATCCAGTTCGTCTATCTGGCGGTGTACTACCTGGCGTTGACGACGCCCTTCTTCTTCGCTGGCGCGGTCGTCGGTGCCTTGCTCTCATCCGAAGGAGCCCCCGTGAATCAGATCTACGCCGCCAACCTGGCCGGCTCGGGGCTGGGTGCCCTCGTCGCACTGGCCGGCCTCACCTGGCTCAGCCCCCCCGGCGTCGTCCTCCTCGCGGCCGCCCTCGGCCTCGCCGCTGCCATAGCCTTCAACCCCGCATCATCCTCTAGGCACTACGCACTACGCACTACGCACTATATTTCATTCGTCTTGATCGCGGCCATCATTATCCTGGCGACCGACCCACCCCCGTTCCTCGACATCCGCCTGTCCCCCTACAAAACGCTCAGTACCCTGTTGAGATACCCCGACACGCAAATCACATTCACCGGATGGAATGCCTTCTCTCGAGTTGATGCCATTGAGAGCAGCACCATCCGCTCTTATCCTGGCCTCAGCTTCGGGTACGTGGGACCGACACCAGCTCAGGTGGGCATCACCGTTGATGGCGACAACCTGACGCCCATCACCGCCAACGCCAACGAAGAGGCGCTGGCCTTTCTCGATGCCTTGCCCACCGCCCTGCCATACCGGCTGGTCGATTCGCCCAGAACCCTCATCATCGAGCCAGGGGGCGGGCTTGACGTGCTTCAGGCGTTGCGTCAGGGGGCGTCCCACGTAACAGCGGTTGAACGGAACCCGCTCATCGTTGACGTCGTGCGCCGGCTCTACAGTGCCTACTCCGGCCAGTTGTACACGCGGCCCGATGTCACTGTCGAGATTGAGAGCGGTCGCGGCTTCGCCCGGCGTGCTGTCGCCGCCGGCAGATCCTTCGCCAGGGCTCAGGACGGGCCCTTCGACCTGGTCCACATCTCCCTGGCCGATTCCTTCAAAGTCGTCAACTTCGGGGCGTACAGCCTGACCGAAAGCCCCACCTACACCGTGGATGCGTTCCGCGACTTCTACCGATTGCTGAGCGATGATGGCATTCTGGTGATCCCGCGCTGGCTCCAACTTCCGCCCAGCGAGAGCCTGCGGGCCGCCGCCACCGTCATCACAGCCCTGGAGGCCGAAGGCGTGGACCGGCCGACATCACACCTGGTAGCCTACCGCACCTTCAGAACGATGACTCTGCTGGTAAAACGCCGGCCCTTCACCCCGGACCAGCTTGCCGCCATCCGACAATTCGTCGCTGAAAACAGCTTCGATCTGGTTGCCGCACCAGACATCACGCCGGCCGATGTGAATCAGCACAACGTCCTGGAGGAGCCCGCCTACTACCAGGCGTTTCAGCAACTGCTGGGACCGGACCGCGCTCGCTTCGTTGCTGGCTACGGGTACGACATCTCGCCGCCAACTGACGATCGGCCATTCTTCTACCACTACTTCCGCTGGTCCCAGGTTAACGAGATTCTGGCGACCTTCGGAAAAACGTGGCAACCCTTCGGTGGCGGTGGGTATCTGGTGCTGTTCATTCTGCTGGCGCTCGCAACGCTGGCATCCGTCGGGCTGATCGTGCTGCCACTACTGATCCGCCGGCTCGTACAGACAGACCACGGCAGCCGTTCGGAGCGGCCGCGGCGCGTGGTCCTGAGCACCTTCGTCGTGTTCTCCGCATTGGGCATCGGCTTTCTGTTCATTGAAATTCCATTGATTCAACATTTCGTTGTCTTCCTGGGCCATCCGACCCTGGCCTTTGCGGCCGTTGTGCTGGCGATCCTCTTGTTTTCCGGGCTTGGTAGTCTGGCGGCCCCTCGTGTGCCAGTTGTGGCTGGTTTTGCTGTCGCCGCCCTTGGGGCTATCCTTTACCCTGCTGTGCTGCGGCCGATCCTGGCCGCAGCGCTGGGAGCTTCCCTGATTGTCCGGCTTGGCGTGGCGGTGTTGAGCCTGGCTCCTCTGGGCTTTTTCATGGGCGTGCCGTTCCCCCGCGCCCTGGCGTTGGTAGAGGCTATCGATGCACAACTTGCACCCTGGGCATGGGCAATCAACGGCTGTGCATCGGTGCTGGGCTCCATCCTGGCCACCATGCTGGCCATGTCCGCCGGCTTCAGCGCCGTGTTGGCGGTAGCCGGCGGTGCGTACCTGGCCGGCCTGCTGGCGATCATGCCACTGACCCGATGTTCACCGAATACATCCTGAAGTCTCTTCGTTCCGTATACATAGATACAGACCAGGAGCACAACCAATGGTACGCTGATGGTTGTGGGGAGAACGGTAACTTGAGCCAAAACGCAGCGCCGCTGCACCAAGAAGCGCAAGCGATCGCCGGCCGACGCGCCGGCGTCTGGCACAACCTCGCGACACTGTCGGTCGCGTTGCTGATTGTCACCCTGCCCCTCCCGCGTCATTGGATCCTGCTTGATCGGCGATCGTTTCAGGTCTACTACGAGTTCACGTCGATCCTCTTCTATCTGTCAGATGTCGCCGTGATCCTGGTCCTGCTGACGTCGGCGGTGTGGTTCTGGCAGGAAAGACCGGCTGTGCGATGGGGGCCGGCAATTATCACGCTGCCGCTGGCTTTGTTGCCGGTGGTGGCCCTGGCGACCGCGCCCTGGGCCGGCGATCCGGTGCAGGCAATTTACGTTACCGGCCGGCTGGTTGTGCTCCTGGCAGTGTACCTGGCCATCGTGGCGCTGCGGCCATCGGCGCGGGTGGTTCAGATCAGCCTGGCGGCAAGTCTGATGCTCCAGACGGCTGTCGCCATGGCCCAGTTCCTCATCCAGAGGGACCTTGGCTGGCGCCAGTTGGGGGAGATACCACTGAGCCCCACACCGGGCCTGGCCAGTATCATCACAGCCGGCGACCGGGTCTGGCTGCGGGGATACGGTCTGACGCCGCATCCGAATATCCTGGGCGGCATCCTGGTGACAACGTTGCTGGCGCTTGTCGTCCCATATCTCGAAAGCCACGACTGGCGGAAGGTTGTGTGGCTGACTGTCCTGGTAGGGGGAGGTGTCGGACTGGTGATCTCTTTCTCCCGCGCGGCCTGGTTAGGTGGAGTGGTTGGCAGCGCCGTCCTGTTCCTGGGTGTGCTGGCCTATCGGCCGTGGCGCCGGCAATACGCTCGCGCCATTCTGGTGCCGGCTGTGGTGGGGCTGGTGGTGCTGGCCGGCTTCGCTTTTGCCAGGCGAGATCTGTTCGTTGCCCGGCTCCGGCCACCGACAACTTACACCGAAGCACGCTCGCTGGATGAACGGCGTGTGCTGGCAGATGCCAGTCTCGACCTGATCCGGCGCTCGCCACTGACGGGCGTCGGAGCGGGCAACTTCTCGATGGCCGTTGTGCCGCTGGTCGAGGATGTGCCGGCAACGACACCGCAGCCGGTTCACAACCTGCCTCTTCTGCTGTCCGCCGAGCTGGGGTTGGCCGGCGGTGTCCTGTGGGTGTGGCTGATGCTGGCTCCAGTGTTCGTGACCGTTGTAGGGACGTGGCAAGCCGGATGGGCGATTCGTTTGCAAAGATACCTGCTCTCCGGCTTGCCTCGCCCCTACACCAATGCGGAACGGCCTGACGGGAAGTTGAGCCTCTGGGTGTTGGGGTTGACGGCCGGGCTTGTAGCTTTGGCGATCATCGATTTGTTCGATTTCTATAGTTGGGGATGGCCTCAAGGAAGACTGCTACGATGGGTGTTTCTCGCACTGTGGGCCGGCGAACTTGGCGACGCGGCGGGCTAACACGCCTGCGGCCGGCGCTTCTGCCACTAAGTGCTGCGATCCTGCCAGCCATCGTCTACCTGCGGACGATGCCGCCGACGGTGTACGGACTGGACAGCGCGGAGCTGTCCGTGGGCGCCTACACGCTGGGCCTGGTGCACTCCCCCGGCTACCCATTGTACCTGCTGCTGGGGAAGCTTTTCACGCTCCTGCCCGTCGGCGATGTTGGCTATCGCCTCAACTTGATGTCTGTGGCCTTCGGCATCGCGACAATCCTTCTGGTGTGCGACATTGCTCGCCGGCTGACGCGCCAGGCGATCATCGCGCTGGCAGCCGCCCTGCTCCTGGCTTTCTCCTGGTACTTCTGGACGGACGCTGTCGTTGCCGAAGTTTACACGCTGCAAACTGCTTTTACCGCCAGCCTGCTCTGGCTCCTGCTGATCTGGCGCGAAAGACAGGACCAGCGATGGCTGTATGTCTTTGCTTTCGCGGCCGGGCTGAGTTCTGCCAACTATCCGGCGACGGGGCTGATTGCACCCGGTCTCGTCGCGTTCATCTGGCTGACAGACCGGCGTATGCTGCTTAACCCCCGGCGATTAGCGGCGATGGCCGGCCTCTTCGGGTTGGGCTTTCTGGTCTATCTGTACCTGCCACTGCGGTATCTGGCCGGGCCGGCCTTCAACTACATGGGGAGCTACGACGCCGCCGGCAACTTCCACCCCGCGGATCTGACGGACCCGGTTATCCTGTGGCGGATGCTCACCGGCGGCCCATTTCAAGGGTTGATGTTTGGTTACGGCGTCAACGAGGCGATCCGTCAGGCCGGCCGGTATCTGTACTTCCTGTGGGGCAACTTCCTGGCCGTCGGTCTTCCGCTGGGGTTGGTAGGCCTGGCCCACGGCTGGCGGCGGGACCGAACGATTGCCATCTCGACGGGACTGATGTATCTGGTATACACCCTGTTCTTCATCAACTACCGGGCCGTTGATAAACACACCATGTTCCTGCCCAGTTATGTGATTTGGACATTGTGGGTCGCCTGGGGCCTGGACGCCTTGCTGGAGTGGACAGGCAGAACATGGCGATCAGGGATGCAGGTTGTTTTCCTGGCCATTGCAGCCATTGCACTCTTCGTCAACTTCTCTCTGGCCGACGTCAGTTGGGATCGGCGGGCGTATCAGAACGCGGCCGACATGCTGGACGCCGCCGCGCCGGACGCGCTGATCTTCGGTGACTGGGGGTTCGCGGCCCCGATCACGTATCTCCAACTGACCGAGGGTCGCCGGCCAGATGTGCAGGTGATCAATCGTTTTTTCATCTCGTTTCAGGACATGCGCCAACTCATCGACGAGTCGGTGCGGAGCCGACCGGTGTACACCGTATCCGTCGAGCCGGACCTCGCTATCGAGCGCCTGTATGAGCTGGAGACTGCCGGCCCCGGTTTCCAGGTTCTGTCGCGGCGGTAGGGGGTGTTGAAGCACCAATCGGGAAAAGTAACACACCATGGCGATTGCGCGAACGGCCCTCACCCCCCTAACCCCCCTCTCCCAAGCCTGGGAGAGGGGGGAACCGGGCTCCCCTCCCCCAGATGTTGGGGGAGGGGCTGGGGGAGGGGGCCATAGCGGTGTGCGAATTTTCTCGTTTGGCACTAAAGCTTGTTCTGCGAGGAGGGGACACGCGCACATAGGGCCGTGGAGCGCAGCACGCACCGCGCAACACGGCCGAGTGCTCATGAGTGAAGCAGATCCTGCCCATGTCATAGTTTTGGAAGTGCGTCGGTTGAACAAAAGGAGGCTCCGATGTCAACTCGTGTGAAGTTTCCGCTTGTGTTCTTGACTGTCGTGGGCTGCTTCCTGCTCCTACCCATGATCGGGTTGCCGTACGGCAACTTCGATTGGGTTGTGCATTCCCAACCCTATCAGGCTCCGCAGACGCCATCAACGGCCGGCACGTGCGTCTACCAGGTTCGCTTCGGAGATACGTTGTTCTCCATTGCCCGTCGCTTCGGCACCACTGTCAGCGCCATCGCCAGGGCCAATTCGCTCAGAGACGTGAGCCACATCTTCGGCGGGCAAACGCTGGTGATTCCCAATTGCCGGCAGGCTCAGTGCCTCGTGTACACCGTAGGACCAGGGGACACGCTGTTCTCCATCGCCAGGCGCTTCAACACCTCGGTGCGCGCCATCGCGTTGCAGAATCGCATTGTGATTCCATCCCACATCTTCGCCGGCCAGCGGTTGCTCGTCTGCCCCAGCCGTGTCCAACCACCGCTCAGGGCACGCGTGTACATCGTGAAACGGGGCGACACGCTGTGGTCCATCGCATTCCGCTTTGGTACGACGCCGTCGGCGATTGTCGCCGCCAACAGCCTGAGGTATCCCTGGCTGATACGCCCAGGTCAGCGACTACTGGTCCCGTAGGCCAAGTATGGCACCGATCCTGGCTGTGCGCCGCTGGGCGGCCGCCGAGGCCACCCAGCGGCGCATACATTCCGTCTGCTGGCATAGATTTCCTCCTTCCGCCAGATTGCCGGCGGTGATCGGCAAGTGAATCGCCGCCCGCGAAACCTATCAGACTTTCTGACTGCCGGCCTCCAGCAGTTGTCAACGGACCCGGTGAATCGGGGCTGGGCGGTGATTTTTGCCGGCAGTGTGGCGCGGCTGGCCCTGGGGCTGATTGCCAGCGTGTTGATTGCCCGCAGCCTCGGGCCGGCGGACTTTGGGGTGTACGCCGTTTTGGCTGCCGCCGTGGGCATCGCCGGCGCTATCGCCGATCTGGGGCTGACGGACGCAGCGGTCAAGCGCATCGCGGCCGTCTGGCAACCAGATCCGACCGGCGCTCGCGAGAGGGGACGGCTGTTCTTTGCGCTAAAGGTTGGGGCCGCCGGGCTGGTGGCGGGCGCCGGCATCCTGCTGGCCGGCCCGCTCTCTCGACGCGTCCTGGGTCTTCCAGGGGATGGCTTGCTCCTGAGGCTGGCCCTGTTGGGCATCGTCGCCACAGCCATGAGCGGCGCTGTGACCGCGATGCTCCAGGCCACGGGGCGCTTCAGCCAGTTGTCGGTCGTGCTGATCGTGAACTCCGGTCTGACGGCCCTGTTGGCCGCCGGCCTGGCCGTGGCGGGGCATCTGACGTTGATCACGGCGCTGGTCGTGCTCGGCATCGGCACCTCGTTGGTCAGCTTCGCCATCGGACGCCGGCTGTTGCCAGGTCAGTGGCGCCTGGGTGTCCCAGATCGAGACGCCCTGAGACACGAGGGCCGCCGCCTGACCCGTTTCGGGCGCTGGTTGTGGGTGGCGAACATGTTCGCCATGCTCACGGTCCAGCTCGATGTGCTGCTGGTGAACCGCTGGAGCGTGCCGGCAACCGTCGGCTCGTACGCCCTGGCGCTGAACCTGGCGAGCAAGGTGGATGTGGTCAACCACAGCCTGTACACCGTTCTGCTCCCGACGGCGTCGGCTCTGGATGGTGAGGGAGCCTTCGGACGCTACATCCGTCGTGGGCTGATTCGGAGCGGGCTGATCAGCCTGGCGCTGTTGCCCCTCATCCCGCTGGCCCGTCCGGTGATCACGCTGCTCTACGGGCCGGCCTACGCGCCGGCTGCTCCTCTATTCCGCCTCCTACTAGGTGTAGTGATCTTCGACGTGTTCACCACGCCCGTGCTGCTACTGGCCTTCCCCCTCAACCAGCCGAAACTATTGGCCGCCGCCGATGCGCTGCGGGCCGGCACGTTGGCCCTGGCCGGCGCCTGGCTGATTCCGACGCAGGGGCCGGTCGGCGCTGTTGCGGCGAAGTTTGGGGCCAGGGTGGCCGGCGCTGTGCTAATCCTGGCGGTTCTGCGGGGCCGGCGGACTGGAGTTGAGGTCCACTCCACTGGTCCCGGCGCCGGCTCCTCGCCGTCCAGCCCCTGACGCTCTGATAACACCGTCCGCCGATCCGCCGGCAACCGTGCCTTGAAAGAGGTCGCGATGGCCAGTTGCCGGCCCGCATCTTCTTGTGCTACGAGTGGAACTGCACCTTCCTTTTCCTCCAGGCACACGTGTCGTTGTCTTCGCGATTGAAGAACTGACTGATGCCTTCAACGATTTGTTGTCGGCGGCCCAGAGCAGTCTTGACTTCTGGGATAACCCTCTTGACGATGGGGATTGGAACGATGTCTGATCAGGGCGATGCGGCACTTCGGACTCCAGCCGGGACAGGACGAGAAGGTTGCTGGTCAGGTGGGAAGCTCAGTTTCCAGGCGCCAGTAGGTCCACGTACAACGCGCGTAACCGCGCCACCGTCCGCTCCAGGATGTAGCCGGCCTCGACAGCTTCCAGGCCCGCCTGACCTATGACGGTGATAGCCTGCCGGTCTTGAATCGTCCCCAGGAGCGCGTCCGCCAACGCCTCGGCGTCTCCGACCGGCACCACCTGGCTCGCCGGCGTCAGATCGGGCAGCAGGCCGACAGCCGTACCGACCGTCGTGCGTGCGCAGGCCGCCGCCTCCAGCGTCACCAGTTCCTGCCCCTCGTGCCGCGACGAGAGCACGCACAGGTCGGCGGCGCGGTAGTAGGCTAGCATCTGCCCGTGAGGCACCGCCCCGTGGAGCGTGACGTGGCTTGCGATGCCCAGCGATTCGGCCAGACTCTCCAGATCGCGGCGCAACGGTCCCTCGCCGACGAAATGCAAGTGAATCCCCGGCACCCCCTCAACGACTTGCGAAAACGCTCGCAGAAGCGTCGCCTGGTCCTTCACCGGCACCAGCGAGCCGACGTGCAGGAGTTTGGTTTCTCCCTCGGACAGGGGCATGGGACTGGCCGGCCCAGGATGGAACATGCCGGAATCCACGCCGATGGGGATCGGCAGCAGGCGTTCTGGGGAGACAAAGGGCCGGGCGAGCCGACGCAGGTAGGATGAGCCGGCGGTGACACGGGTCGCCCGGCGCAGGGCGACCCGTGTCAGCCACCGGTTGATGCGACTCAATTGACCGCCGTAGCCGATGTCGGGCAGGCCCACCAACTCGCCTCCCAACAACGATACCACCGCCGGCACTCCCAGCAACCGACCGGCAGCCACGGCGACGAAACCGGGCTCGTCGGCCCACATGCCATGCAGGATGTCGAAGGGCCGGCGGCGATGTTCGGCGGCCACGGCTGTCAGGGTGCGCGCCAAGAGGGCGGCACGCCCCACCCCGCGTGTCTCCGCCCCGCCCTGGGGATGTACCGCTGCGCCGTAGACGGTGTAAGGCCGGCGGTGGTGTGGATAGCGCAGCGGAAAGACATGCACCTCGGCCCGACACGCCAGGCGACGTACCAGGTTCAGTTGCGCCGGAATGCACCAATCGGATTCGCCGGCACTGAAGCCGGGGAGAATCAGGCCGGTTTTCAAGGGCCACTCTGCTCCCAGTGACATGCCCACAATGCCAGCCCCCAGAGAAGCCAAGCCCCATAGAGCGTGGGATAGGTCAACAAGGCCCATGCGCCGGCCGCAAGCTGTGGCGCGCGATAGGGAAGGTCAGCCGCAAGCAACAGCATAGCAGCGGCGAGCACGATGCCAGGCCAGGCCACCGCCTGTTCTCGCACCCAGGCCATCAGGATCACAATGGGAACCAGCAGCAGCGCGTAGTGATAATCCAGTGACACCGGGCTCAGGATGACGTTCGCCGACGCGAATGCAGCGAAAATCAGGTCGGCCCGGTCCGTGATATGGGCCCGGTATGTGCTGAGGCCGGCCATCACCACGAAGCCCAGCCCCACCAGCCAATTTGCCAGCGCCGGCGCGTGGAACAACGGTGCTGGATTCCATCGCTCATCGAAGACCAGCAGGTGCCGAACGAAGCCAGGCAGTGTCTGATAGGCAGTGACGGCCAGCTCGGGACGAGCACTCAGGCCCGGGAGCAGGTGAAAGTAAGTTCGCCATGCATTGAGTCCCAACCCCGGCAGAGTGACGAGGCCGACGATCAACGCTGATGCCGCACCCCACGCCAGAGCTCGCCACCGGCCCTGAACCAGCAGCAAAAGCCATAGCAACACCCCGGCCGTCTTCAGAACCAACATCAATCCAAGTGCTATCCCGAGTACCCACGCTCGCCGATGCCGATAGCCATGCCAGGCCATCGCAAGCAACACCAGCATCAGCACATAAGCCTGACCCTGGCTGAAGTTGGCGTACACCGGCTGGTACAGCAGGGCAAAAGCGATGAAACCCGGTATCCACAATCCTCGAAAGCCCGTTTGCTGCATCAGCCAACCCACGGCCCCTGTGAGACACATCAGGTTAAAGAAGGTCCAGGCGATTCGCGCAGCCGTGTAGTCGAGGCCGGCAAGGGGCAGAAGCAATAAAGCGGTTGTCGGCGGGTTCAGATTGTAGATGTCGTTGACATCTGGTCCGTACTCGGCAATCTCGGCTCGAAACCAGGCATCGTCGTAGAAGCGGCTGACGTCAACCCCCTCTTTCACAAGCCGGCTGGCCGTGTAGTAAGCAGCAAAGCCGTTGGAAGGACGCACGGCAGCCGAGACGGTGAAGCGCGCGAAACGGGCGCCGAGTACCAGTACGAGTGTCCACAGCCCGACGTGGATGAGTTGACGCTGTCGAAGTCTCATCATCTCCAGCAGGGCGCGTTTGCTACCCGCCTCCCGAAACGGCGGGTAGCAAACCCCCCCTACATGTTTCGTAGATCGCCTCCAGCCGGCGCGCCAGGGCTGGGAAACTCAAGGCGCGCTCGAACCGGCCGCGCACCGCCGCTGACCGGGACGGGATGTCGGCGCGCGAGACTGTCAGCACGCCTCGGGCCAGGGTTTCGGCGTCACCGGGTGGGAAAAGGACGCCATAGCGTCCCTCGTCGGTCATGGCCCGGAAGGATGGAATGTCGGTCACGACGGGGATCACGCCACACGCCATGGCCTCAAGCACGGCGCAGCCACTGAACTCGCGCCGGCTGGCCTGGAGCAGGAAGTCGGCACTGTTGTAGATGGTTTCCATCCGCTCGAAGGGGGCACGCCCCCGGAAATGAACCGAACGTGCCAGAGGTGGCCGGCGAGCGACAAATGCCTGGAGCTCGGGCAAGAGATCGTCGGTCAGGTAGTACAGGTAGAGCTGGGCGTCGGGCCACGCGGCGAGGATCTGCTCGAACCCGCGCAACGCGGTCAGCGGATCTTTTATCGGGTGGAGCCGGCCAACCCACAGGAACACGGGATTACCCGTCATTCCGGTTTCGCGACGCGCCTCAGCCCGCGTGCGCACGCGGAAGGTGCTGGATGTTTCCATCAGTTCCACCACACGGTCGAAGCCGTCGAGAACGCCGGCGTCAATGAACGGTTGGGCATGAGCACGGGTGGTGAAAAGCAGGCGTGCGGCGCGCTCAAAGTTGAGGCGCTGAATCCGCCGGCTCAGTCGGTTCCTGGCCGGATAGCCTCCGTGGTAGTGGAGCACAATGGGCGGTGCGCGGTTGCCAAGAGCCAGGAACAAGAAGAACAGGTTCCAGTTGAGCGTTGTGCCGTGGAAGTGGATCAGGTCGGGCTGGAGGGCACGGATCCGCCGGATGGCGCGGGTGGCCGGCTCGTAGAGGACCCGGTCGCGGTGCAGGAGGTGGCCGGCTACCTGCGAGATAGGTCGAGCGATGCGACCCGGCGCGACGAAGCGGTAGGCCACCCCATCCTCGGTGAAATCGATGTCGGTCGGGAAGAAGTGAACCACGTCCACCTGGTGGCCGAACGCGGCAAGGGCGCGGGGGATTTCCCGGTGAATCGGCACGCGGGCCAGGTAGGTCTGTGGCTCGGTGTAGGCCGGGTCGTAGTGCAAAATCGCGTAACAGAGCTTCATCTTGGCTCAACGGAATCTGGCCAGCGCACCATATCCAACACGAAAAAACGTCCCCAGTTCACGAACGGTCGATGGGAGCTCAGCCGCTGCTCCAGTTTGCCAAGAGTTTCAACAACAGGTGACGGGATGCGCTGGACGGTGTGTGGTGGTCGCAGAACTCCCAGGCTGCAGCACTGGCATAGCCGAAAATGTGGCGCGAAGAACCGCCGATATGCCTCGCTGGGGGAGAAAACGTAGTGAGGTATGGACTGCCCGCCGACCACGAAGGTTCTCTCCGTCTGCTGACTCAGCCGGCGGGCGGCACCCCACTGGCGCCGGGCAAGGAGACCCAGCCACTCCCACAGGCTGAAGCGGTTTAGCAGGTGCAGGATGAGTCGCCCGCCGGGCCGCAGGACACGCGCTGCATCGGCGGCAAAGGGAGCCAGATCGGGGAGCGTGTTGAGGCCGGCGAAGGCCGAGATGATCCCATCGAAAGCGCTGCGCGGCAACGCCGACAGATGAGCGATATCCATCACGAAGGCATCGACGCTGGCCGTCAGTCCCTGTCGGGCCACCCTGGCACGCGATTGAACAATCATCTCAGGCGAGAGGTCGATGCCGGTCACGTGGACTCCCTGTCGGGCCAGGAAGACGGCATCGATACCGGTGCCGCACCCCACGTCAAGCACGTGCTGACCGGGTTGGAAGGCGCGCATGTAGTGATCCCACAGCCGCCGGCGCATCCACTCATCACCGCGAATCTGCCGGTCGTAGTCTTCGGCGATGGCGTCGTAGGCCCGAGCCAGTTCCTGCAAGTTCATTCGTCGTTACCACTCAGCCACCCTCCCGCAGGTTGCAATGCGCAATGGTTTTGCACCCGAAAAACGGCCTTGAAGCAGCGATTCTCGGCCAGAAAGGCTCCAAACCTGCGGGAGGGTGAGTAGCTACCATTCGTTGACCTTAAGGGTGCGTCTAGAAACAGCTCCCCTGTTTAGACCCTAAAGGTTTCGGAAACCTTTAGGGTCTGTTTTCTATTTGAGCCTTGATTGGCTGTCTAACCCCAATGTTCAACGTACAAACACACTTGCGGCAGATGGGGTCGGTCTTGACATCGAGCTGCCGGCGGAAAGCGATGGCGTCCTCGGAGTTGAGGATTTC
>CAZHMV010000071.1:21659-25902 GCA_964532665.1 uncultured Anaerolineales bacterium | reverse complement strand
TCCTCTATGATCTGACGTTCAACCTCCGGCGAACGATATATCTGGTAAACGGCAACCGTTTTGTCTTCATAGTAGACCGACATATCGTCGTGGTACTGCTGATACCTGGCCACCCAATCTTGCAGGGCGACCTGAAGCCTGGCCCGCTCCAGCGTGTCGGCCGCCAGATCGTTCGGTCCGACAAACACCTGCTTCTCCACCATGATAAAGACGTAGCGGGTGGGGATCGCCAGGTCCGGATTCCGGGGATCGAAACGGTACTGCACGGGATCATACTTCGCCAGGAAACTTTTCCAGGGGAAGTAGTAGCCCCGCCCCAGCACCTGGGGCAGCACCTGGGGGTAGCCGACCACGGTCCAGGTGTAGGCCAGGTGTTCCGCCTTGATCCGGTACAGCGCCCGGGCCAGGGGTTCCGGTTCCTGGGCCGGCCCCGGATCGGCTCGCAGCGGAGGGGAGATTACGGTCATGCCGGCAATCGCCAGGGCGACGAGGCCGGCGGTCAACCCAACAGACGGGTGCAGCCGCAGCGCACCCACCCGACCCATGAGCCGGCGCACTGATGTGATCATCAACGTCACGACGATGTCCAGTTCCACCCCCAACGCGACGGCGGCCACCAGCGAGAGGGGGATGCCGGCGATGTCGGGCGACAGCCCGGCCGGAACCCCCACGAAGAGCGCCAACAGCAGCCACAGCAACAGTCCCACGCTGCGTTTCAAGTGCGCCCGACGCCCCGGTGGCGCCAGCACCAGGCCGGCGCCCAACGCGGCCAACCCCCAGATCAGCGAGTGCCAGACGGGGGTCGGCCTGCCGGGCGTGAAGAAGGCTGCGACGATGTCCAGCACTCCCTGGTGACGCGGTCGCCCCAGCAAACAGGCCAGCACCAGAAACAGGTTGCCCAGCAGAGTGGCCGCACCGCCGGCCGCCACGGCCCAGGCAATTCGTCGCACAGCTCCGCGCCGGCTGAGGGTATGGACAACCAGCACGGCAAGCAACCCGACTAGCCCGAACAGGCCGGCCACCGGATGCAGGATGAAGCCGGCCGCCAGACTTTCGCCGGCCAACAGCAGCACCGGACGTCGGGGGGTGTTCAGGAACTCGGCGCAAAACATGAGAGATGGCAACAAGAATACCAACCCCAACTCGAAGGGATGCAGCTCCTGCTGGCGCCATGCGCCGGCAGGCAACACGCCCGAGAAGATGAACATGCCGTACAGGGCGGTCGCCACGACCGCTGGTCCGCGCCGGCCTCCGGCCCAGCGCACGGTCACGTAAACAGTCAGCGTCAGCAGCAGCCCGGCCAGGCCCCCGGCCATCCTTACCAACAGGGCTTCATCCACCCGGGCGAACTGCGCAATGGCCTCGATCCAGGCGTGCGTGCCCATGGGATAGGCCCCACCTGGCCAGATTGTGTTGCTGACCAAGAGGCGGGTCCAGGCAGCGTGCAGGTAGCTGCCCGGATCACCCGGCGCGGCGCGGGCGGGCACGCCGGCCAGGCGCAGGCCGGCGCTGATGAGCAAGACCATCCCTAACACCGTCCACCAGGCCAACGCATCCCGGTCTGGCTGCCGTGACGCCGCCCACCGCTGGATCCGCTCCCGGCGCCTGGACAGCCAGATGTGATACGGGAGATTCCCCTCCATCATGTCGATGATCGTAACCTCCAGCCGGGTCGCGCCTTGCTGGAGTTCTGTGATCGGCAATCGTCCTCGCTGGAGGCTGGCGGTTCCAAGGCCCAACGCCAGGTAACTGGCCAACAGGGAGAAGAAGTCGAACAGGTGAAGCAGCACCAACCCCTGCACGATGATGGCCGTTGCCAGCACCATGCGGGCCAGGTTAGCGAAGAAGCGCACACCGCCGCCGGCCGCTTCTGGCCGTGGGAAGAGCCAGCCGGGCAGCAGAACAAACAATATCCCGAACCAACTGACTAGCTTCAGAATGACGATCAATGCCTGGTTGTGGTAGGTCATCGACTCCCCATCCGCAAGATCATGGTTGAACCACGGGTGTAGGCGTGCTCAGCGGCAGTCCCTCCAGGACCGAGCCGGACGAGGGTGCTGACGGTTCTGTTGGCGTTGGCGTCGGAATGTGCACCTTTTGGAAGAAATCCTCACTCTGCAGGTCTACCGGTCCTGTCTCCTCCTCCTCGCCCTTTGGTTCAATCCCCAACTCTGGCGTTGCTTCTCCGGTGGCCGGAGTGGGTCTCTCCCCGGCCGCCGGCATCACCAGCTTCAAGTGCACCTCGTTCTTGACTCCACGCAGGGTATATAGCTTGTACCCTTCCCCATGATACACGTGGATGAATTGGGCACCCTGGAGGTCGTTGAGGAATATGCGCCGCCCATCGTTAATGCGCACCTGGAAGTAGGTTGGTGTGCTCGTGTGCAATATCACCTCGTAGGGCTTCAAATCAACCGCCACCTGGTTCTTCAGGTGAAGGCGAAGGATGTCAAAGGCTTCATCGGTTCGGGTGTAGCGCAGCCACGGGTAAGTTGTCTGGGCAAAATCGAGCCAGCGCAGAAAGTGGTAGTAGAACCCGTTCTTCTGGCCGGTGTAATCCCCGCGCCAGGGCCAGTAGTTAGGATTGCGGTGATATGGTGAATGGGGATAGTTCGCTGGTGTGTGGATAACATCATCCGGGTGCATGAAGTGGGTCCAGACGCCCATCATCCCCAGCTCGGAGACCATCGCGTAGCGGTAACGCGGGGTGAGGTTATATCCGAAGGTCACGCGAGGGATGTCAAGAAGCTCCGGGTTCCAGGGCTCCGGCCCGAACTCGCGGTTGCCGCCGGCTTCGAATCGTCCAGTGTAGATGCCGGCCAGGATTCTCAACGATGGAAAGCCTTCGGTGAGCGCCCGGGCGCCGGCCTCGTCGTAGATGTTGTTGGGGGGCACATAGGTAATGGGGTGTGGCCCCAGGTTGTCCTCGTCCCACCGCTTCCAGGCTGCCTGCAAGGCGGCCACCATGTTCTCCTCGTCGGGCCAGTCTTTCAGCGTGAGAGAGATGTGATTGTAGCCGTGGAGACCCAGTTCGTGTTTCTGAGCAGCCAGGTGGGCCACGTAGGGCGAGAAGAACAGGGGCTGGTTGTCTACGTGTACATCAGCGTGTTCCCACTCCCGAAAGTCGAAGGGTGGCGCGACACGGTCGTTGTAGTTGAACGGGATCAGGAAGGTGAAAACCAACCCATACCGCCGGGCGACGTCCATCATGTCCGGGAACCAGACCTGGTCGTAAAAGTCAACCAGGGTCAAGTCATACTCGGTTTTGACCGGCTCGATCTTCTCGGTGGAGA
Source organism: uncultured Anaerolineales bacterium (assembly GCA_964532665.1). Lineage (GTDB taxonomy): Bacteria > Chloroflexota > Anaerolineae > Epilineales > JAANWY01 > CAZHMV01. The sequence continues at coordinate 22,609 of CAZHMV010000071.1, read as the reverse complement.
CCGACGCCGGAAAATCGTCTACATGAAGCGTGGCGAAATTGGCGATGGGCAGCACGCCCAATCCCTGGGCATTCAGTACCGATTGGACGATGAAGCCCCGCGCCTCCTTCTCTGTCAGGAAGACCGTGTTCCAGTAAATGACGCGTCCCTGGCCGTGACGATACAACCAGACGACCGGCCGGCCTGTTCCGGAACGGGCCAGGACCTTCACATCTCGCTGGAGAGCCACGTCGAACGATGACAGATCGGGGACCGTCTTTTCGCTCAGGTCAAGCCCTTTGACCCCCGGAAAGAGATCTGCCTGGAAGCGGAGTCCCCCCTCCCCTTCGATCAGTTCAGGGTACTTTGCTCCACCTTCCATGCCGAAAAGAGTCGCCAGGTGGGGATTCCATGCGCGGTAGACCACAGCCAGACCGCCGCCGGCAGCCACGTAGTCAGCAATCTGCTGAGCCTGCGTCTCGTCAATGGAGTTCAGCAGCTCGGTAACGAAGACGAGCGAGCTGTACTGATCCAGATCAGGCCACATCCCGGCGTTGGCCAGGTCCAGATCGTCGTGATTCAACCGCGCGTAGTCCAGGGCGCGGACTGCGTTCGCGAAGGTCTCTTCGCCGTAAACGTCCGTGGAGTTGTGTACCATCAGGATGCGCTGTTGAGGTGCGCTGGCAAACGCCGGCGTCTCGGGCAAAGATGGCTGCTGGGTCATCACCCGATACGCCACCAGGAGCAGCGGGATGAAGAGTATCGTCTGGAGCAGGCGCAATGTCCAGATTCTGGCCGATGGCCGGCGGCCTGGCGAATGAATTCGCTGCAACCCTTCGACAGGCTCAGGACGCCGCGCCTGCAAAGCCGCCCTACGGCGGCTGCCTCGACTGCCTGCGTGCATCTGGTTCCTCCGTTGGGCGAAGGTCTCCTGACCGAGCCCGCATCGCGCCTCGGTCGGGAGACCTTCG
>CAZHMV010000071.1:0-21559 GCA_964532665.1 uncultured Anaerolineales bacterium | reverse complement strand
TTGGGCGAAGGTCTCCTGACCGAGCCCGCATCGCGCCTCGGTCGGGAGACCTTCGCCGATCAGGACGTGAAACGTGAGGATTCCCGCACGGACCGATCATCACGTTTCACGTTTCACGATGATGTTCGAACGCACGAACGTATAACTCTCGATACGCCTGACACAACTGATCAATCGAATAGAAGCGCCGGACGCGCTCCTGGCCGGCCCTGGACGCCTGCTGCCAGCGGCCTACATCGCGGCAAAGGGCCAGGATGGCCCGTGCAGTGGCCCCAGGGGCACAGACGGGCGTCAAAATCCCTGCCGGCCCCAGCTCCTGGTCCGGCCGCGTCGCACCCAGCATCAACTCCGGGCACCCACCCACGGTGGTGGTAACAACGGGCACGCCGGCTGCCATGGCCTCCAGCAAGACCAGGGGCTGTCCTTCGCTGAGGCTGGTCAGCACCACCACATCCAGCCGGCGATACCAAGGCACGGGATCCATCTCACCGGTGAAGGTCACCTGGCCTTGCAGGTCCAAATCCGCTGTCAGTTGCCGGCAGCGGGCCGCGTAGGCCGGGTCGTGATCCAGCGGCCCGATGACGTAGAACTGGGCTCCGGGCAGCGCATCGGCCACCAACTGGCAGGCTGCCAGGAAGGTGGCGACATCCTTGATGGACACCACGCGGCCGACAAATCCTATGCGGTACACGCCGTCGCTGGCCGGCAGGCGGGGCTCCTTCGGGGCCAGCGCCGGCCAGTCCACGCCGTTGTGAATGACGCGGCATCGCGAGGGCGAAGCGCCCAGCGCGAACTGCAACCGGGCGTTGGCCTGGCACACCGTGGTGATAGCGTCAGCCTTCGCATAAGCCTGACGTGCCGCTTCCTGGAGTGCCACCCGCCAGTGATCCCGCAAGGCGTGCAGCCCGATTCCGTCCTGACCAACGGGCACAATCTGGAAGCCGCACTCCAGCTCGTCCGCCCCGGCCTGCACTTCGCGCCAGTAAATGCCGTGCTCGGTGAGGATGAATGGCCGTCCCGATGCGGCTTTCACCTGGCACCCCAGCAGGCCGGCGAAGCCCGTGGACAGGGCGTGGTACACCCGGGCGTTGGGCAGAGGAGCGGTTAGATTTCGGATTTCGGATTCCTGAACCGGAACAGGTTTCGGATTTCGGATTTCCCCGAGCCGCATCGTGGCTTCACCGACGTCCAGGGGCCAATCGACGATCTCGACCAGATTGGGGGGCAGCGTGTATCGGGCGTGCCCTGGCTGGTTGTCGCCGGCGCTCAGGTGCACGATGGCGAAGGTCAGGTCGGGCAGGCCAGCGAGCAGGGTTTGCACCCAGGCCGACACGCCGCCGGTGATGTAGGGGTAGGTGCCTTCCAGGATCAAACAGACGTCAACCGCCGGCCGCCGTTTGCCATTATCACTGGCCGGCCATTTACTTTCGCTCATCGATCGTCCTCCGGTCGCGATCGATACCTGACCAGGGTCAGTTTCGTACCCGTTGGAGGGGACGTGTCATAGGTAACATCGTCCATCAGCTCGTGGATCAGAAACACACCGTAGCCTCCTTCGGACGGTTCGTCCAGGTCAGGTGCCGTGTAGTTTGTCAGATCAAACTTCTTTCCGAAGTCTCGGATGGTCAGAGTGAGCTTCTCATCATCGATGACCAGGGACAGACGGATTTCCTGATCCTCATCCCCTTCGTAAGCGTGCTCGACGACGTTGGCCAGTGCCTCGCTGAGGGCGAGCCCCAGGTCGAGAATCGCACCTTCGCCGAAGCCGGCGGCGCGGGCATGTGCGGTTAACCACCGCCGGGCATCGGGGATGCGCTCCAGCCGGCTCTGAATGACCAGATCGTCGTCTGTTATCTGAGTCATGGCTGCCTCAACGGAAACTGGACACGGCCTCAGCCCGGTTGGGGAAGAGATCGAAGACGCGCTGAGCCTCTGGCCGCAGGTCGCAGAGCCTGACATCGCCATGGCCGATGCGGACCCGTTTTGATTTGCACAACCGACCTCCTTTCGAATCGGATCTGGTGACGCCTCACCCTCCCGCAGGTTTAGACCTTCTCTGCCCGAGCGTCGCTGCTCTCAGTTCCTGTTTGAGGGGCAAAACCGCTGCTCGCTGCAACCTGCGGGAGGGTACTGGTAGTTACCCACTACCTTTATGACTGCGCCAGAACCTCCCGCACGCGGGCCACAACCTTCGAGGGGCTGAAAGGCTTGGTCATGAATTCATTGATCCCGACTCGCTCAGCCTTCTCGCGGTCAGCTTCCTGGCCTCGCGCTGTCAGCATGATGATATATGGCTGGTGTTCGACACTGGGATCAGCGCGCACTTCCTGCGACACCTGATAGCCATCCTTCTTCGGCATCATGGCATCGACGAAAACCAGGGATGGTTGCAGTGCCCGAATCTGGGCCACCGCCTCCTCGCCGTTCACCGCCGTCGCAATGTCGTAACCCTCTTTCCTCAGCACGAAGGTCAGCGTGCGGAGGATGAAGGGTTCGTCATCTACAACCAGGATTTGCTCATTGGGCATGTTTCTCTCCTTACCACTCGGAAACCAGTGGCTAGTTGGCCCGATGGCTGAATGGCTGGGCACTTTGCAAGCCAACAAGCCAACAAGCCATCCAGCCATCTAGCCATCCAGCCATCCAGTCATTCTCGCGTTTCAAGTGCTCCGCCCCGACATGTTGACCGCTACCTGATTAAAGAGGCGACGGTCGCCAATACCTGGTCGGGCTTGAATGGCTTCGGAATGTAGCCGTCCGTAGCCGGCACCTCATCCACGTCCGAGCCGGTCACCATGATCACCCGCGTTTCCCGCAGTGCAGGATCGCTCTGCATCATCTCGACCACCTGACTACCGCTCATGTCTGGCATCATGCAATCGAGAAGGATCAACCGGGGACGCACCGCCCGCGCCTGCACCAGCGCCGCTGCGCCAGAATCCGCAGTCGCGACCGCGTAGCCGGCCTTCTCCAGGATGAACGTCAGCGTGCGCAACATGAACGGCGAGTCGTCAACTACCAGAATCGTGTTCTCCATCGTCATTTCTCCTGTTTTCGACGTTCCCCCGAGTTCCCCTGAGTTCCCCTGATCCCCTTGCAGGAACTTAGGGGAACTCAGGGGAACTCGGGGGAGTAACTCCTGTTCCATCGACTTTCAAGATCAGCAGCGTAATATCGTCTTGCTGGGCGATGCCCCGACTATGCTCCCGCACAGCTTCGTAGATTCGATCTGCCAGGGCGCCCGGATCCAGCGCGCCGTGTTTCGCGAGGAGTTCTTGCAGCCGGCTCTCGCCAAATTGCTCTCCCTCCAGGTTACGCGCCTCGACGATGCCATCGGTGTAGTGAACCACGACGTCGCCCGGCTGTAGGGTGATGGACTGCTCCTCGTATACCACATCATCGAGGATGCCGACGATCAAACCATCGCCATCCAGAGCAACAAACTGCCCGTCAGCGGCGCGCCGGAGCAGAGGCGGGTTGTGGCCTCCATTGGCGAAGGTGAAGCAGCGCGTGGCCGGATCGTAGCGCGCGCAGAACATGGTGATGAACAGGCCGGCGTTGGTCAGGTCGTGTAGCATGGCGGTGTTGGTGGCGGCCAGCACGCTCGCTGGCGATTCTCCCTGGGCGATCTCACGCCGCAGAATGCTGCGCGCCATCGCCATCATCAGGGCCGCGCCGATGCTGTGGCCAGAGACGTCGGCGATGAGCAGCGTTAGCCGGCCGGCGTCGTCCGTCAGGACGTCGTAGTAGTCGCCGCCGACGTTGGCGGCCGGGTTGCAATGTCCGGCCACGGTCGCGCCCATCAGTTGAGGCGGGGCCTCAGGCAACAGGCTCTGCTGGATGTGGGCCGCAATCTCCATCTCCTGGCGTACCCGCTCTGCTTCCCGCTGGGCCTGGAGCAGCCGGTTGTTGTGGATGGCGATGGCGATCTGGTTGGCGATGGTCGTCAGGAGTTTCGTATCGCCGGCGGTAAACATCTCTCCGTGGGGCTTGCCGGCCAACGTCATGACACCCAGGACGTGCTCATCACCCTGTCCGCCGGCCAGCGTCAGGGGGACTGCCAGCACGGCGTCGCGCGGTGCCTGCTCCTCGCCCGCGGCGGAGGGCAACGGCTCCCCTTCCAGCAGCAAGATCGGTTTGCCAGACGCAGCCACACGGCCACTGATTCCCTGGCCAACTGGCGTCTTCCAACCGACGAGTCCATCGCCACGTGCCGACACCACGGTGAGGAATTCTGAGGTCTCATTTTTCAGCATGATGAAAGCCTTGGCCGCCGGCACCGCCTGCACCGCTTTTTCGAGCGCTATGTCGCAGATGGTCGGGATGTCGAAAACGGAGCCCAGGGCCTGACTCAGGTCATACAGCAGCGTGACTTCCTCGTACTTGTCGAGTAGTTCGGTTGACAGGCTGTTGAGCTCGTGCTCTTTGTAAAGCTGATCGGCCAGAACCTGGGCGGCCAATTGCGTCACAGCGTCCGCCACCTGGGCCGTCGGTCCACCTGGGTGGGGGGCCAGGCCGACCACGTAGCCGCTGCACTCGCTGTGGATTTCGATGGGTGCACGTACCTCGTGTTGGCCGGAGTCGCCGTGGGGCTCACCCGCGAAGCCGAGATCCTCCATGCCCGTCCGCCCGGCCAGCGCCCCGGCCGGCATGACTTCAGCCAGCACCTGGCCGTCCAGGTCTTCCACACGCAGGGCCAGAGGTACGATTTTGACGAGCGATCGCAGAAATCGTTCCACCTGGCCGGTGTCTAACAACTGGTTGAGTTCCATAGCATTCAAGTCTCCCTTGGGTAAGCGATGAACGATGAATGCTGAATGATGAATCCGTCACCCCGTTCATCGTTCATCATTCATCATTTTTCCCCCACACGCACACCCGATTGCGTCCGGTCTGTTTGGCAGCGTAGAGCGCCTGGTCAGCCCGTTCGAGCAAGGCTTCCAGGTCGGCACAATTCTCGTCCAGCATCGCAATGCCCAGACTGATGGTGATCGTCATCGGTCCACGGTCGGTATCAATTGCTGCCCGCTCGACCCGCCGGCGCAGCCGCTCTGCCACCGGCCGGGCAGTCGTCAGACCACTCTCGGGCAGCAGGACGGTAAACTCCTCGCCACCGTAGCGGCCCAGCAGGTCTACCTCGCGCAGTTCATGCCGGCAGCATTCCGCCAGTCCGGCCAACACCTGATCACCAATGGGATGGCCGTATGCGTCGTTTACCCGCTTGAAGTGGTCCAGGTCGAACATGATGGCTGTCAAGGGCCGGCCAAATCGCCTGGCGCGCTCAACTTCGCGCCGGCCCAGCTCGAAGAACCCGCGTCGGTTGTACAGGCCCGTCAGGCTATCGGTGATTGCCAACTGCTGCGTCCTGGCATACAGTTGAGCGTTTTCGATGCTGACCGCGACTTGTCCGCCAATGGTCTGCGCCAGCTCAATCTGCTCGGGTGTGAACTCGCGATCTGCATCGGTGTAGTCGAGGGCCATCATCCCGATGACCCGCTCGTGGCTGATGAGAGGTACGAGCAACAGTTTCTGAATACCGAAGGGTTTTGTCCACCAGTGAGGGACGAGGTCCGTGCGCGCCGGGTTGTCCATCAGGGCCGGCCGGCGTTTGCGGATGGCGTCCCGGAACAAGGGCACGGCGTCCACCTGGTCAGCGGTCGTAGCCTTGAAGCGCTGCCACATCTCGGGTTCCGCGTGGCCGTCGGCAAACTGGGACATAACCGGCTCCAGGTATTCCTCTGCGTCGTCCAGCAGGAAGATGGAGCAACGATCAGTCCGGCATGCCTCGGCGGTGAGACGGGCGATGTGTTTGAGGATCTGCTTGAGTTCCAGCGACGAGCCGGCCACCTGGGTGATCTCCAGAAGGGCCGCGGCCACCTTGCGCCGGTGCTGCTCGGCTTCGAACAGGCGGGCATTCTCCAACGCTATCGCCGCCTGGTCGGCGAGCAACTCCAGGAGACGCAGTTCCTCTTCATCGAAGGTATGCGGCCTGTCGAAGGCCACGTTCATCACCCCACGTACCTGATCCCCCATGCGCAGCGGCAGGCCCACGATGGCCCCGCCCCACGGCCAGTCTCTATAGAGCGGGTGGCTACCGGCATCAGGGATGACAATCCGCTCCCCACTGCGGGCGACGGTGTAGGTCAACCCGTCGGATCGGGGCTCGGCGTAGGGTGTCTGTTGGCGACCATTGGCCCACAGGGCCGCGCCGAAGGTCAGCCGCTCCCCATCGTAGAGGAAGATGTGAACATCGGTGGCCGCCACCAGTCCGAGTGTGTGATGGAGGATGGCCTCCAGGACCGGCTGCAACTCCAGGCGGGAGGTCAGGCGCAGGCCGGCCTGGCGCAAGGCTTCAAGTTCTTCGCTGCGCTTGCGTTCGGCCTCGAACAGCCGCGCATTCTCCAGGGCAATGGCCACCTGGTCGGCGAAGGCGGTGGCCAGCCGCGCGTGGTTGGCCGTGAAGTGGTCCGGCTGCGTGCTGTCCACGGTCAACATGCCGATGACCCGGTCGCCGACGATGAGGGGCACACCCAGCCAGGAGCGGATGTGGCTGTGGGGCTCTTCCAGAAAAGGGGCATAGGTGGCCGGCGCGTCGCCCAGAATGTGTGGCCGGCGTTCCTGAATGACCACGGTGTTGGGGTTGTCGGCCGGTACCGGGAAGCGCAGCCCCACCACGGCCGCCGGGTCCGCCCAGCCACGCCCCCCGACGATTTCCAGGTACCCTTCGCGCAGCAACTGGACCGAGGCGCTGTCGTAGGGCACCACCTGCTCCAGTTGCTGCAGGATGTGCCGGATGGCCTCGTCCTGCTGGAGGGTGGCGGCCACCACAGCGCCAGCCTGGCGCAGTGTTTCTGCCTCTCGGGCGCGACGCCGTGCGACCTCCAGTAACCGGGCATTGCTCAGGGCGATGCCGGCCTGATTCGCAGCCGCTTCGATTACCTCGAGGTCCTCCGGGCTAAAGGCATGAGGCTCTCGGCTCTCAACAGCCAGGACTCCGATCACCTTGCCGCCAACGGAGATCGGCACGTCCACCTCGGCACCGCTGCCAAGACCGGGGACGTAGTCGGGGTCCCGTGTCACATCGGGCGTATAGTGGAGTTGACCGTCGAGAATCGCGCGCTCGGTCACACCCTGGCCGGGTGGGATCCGCCAGTTGGCGGGGGCGTCGGGCCAGCCCATACTGGCGCGCAACACGCGCTCACCGGTGGTCTCATCCACCAGGAAAATTCCCTGGTAGGCGTAGCCGAGCGTGTCGTGCAATCCCTGTACCACACGGTGGCAAATTTCTTCCGCGTCGAGGGTTGCGGCAAGGTCCGCACTGAGCTGAACCAGGGCTGCTTGCCGGCGCGTCCGCAGCCGGGCCTCTTCCAATACTGATTTTTGCTCGGTGACGTCACGAACAATACTGCCCAACATGAAACCTTTGTCAGTCTGAATGGGAAAAGATAGCTGCTGAATGGTCCGCGACGTTCCATCAGGGTGCTGGATGTTGATTTCCTGCAATTGATTCAGCCATGGAGCCTGTCCTGTCTTGAGGAATTGCTGCATGGAAGTTTTGGTCTGTTTGTACCATTCGTCGGTTTTTCTCTCCTCAGGAACCACCTGGGCCTGAACATCCCAGGCGGGCCGGCCAATAACCTCGGCCTGCTTCAGTCCAACAATCCGCTCCTGACCCCGGTTCCACTCAACAATCAATCCCTGCTGGTCTATCAGGACGATTCCATCGAGAGATTGCTCGACAATACTGCGGAACTTTTGTTCACTCTCACGCAGTGCCTCCTCTGCCGCCTTGCGTTCGGTGATATCGCGGGCGACGCCCCGGCTGTACAGAACGTGTCCGAACTCATCACGCATCCATTCGGTGCGCAGGTGACACCAGAGTGTGGAGCCGTCTTTGCGGCGGTAGGGCACCTCCATCTCAAAAGGCTCCCGTCGTTCCTGGCTGCGGGCAAACTCCTCCCGCAGGCGATCGTGGAACTCCGGCGCGAGAATCTGGCTCACATGCCGGCCAATCAGTTCCTCGCGGGTGTAACCGAGCATGTGGGCACCGGTCTCGTTGATGTCCAGGATGGTCCCATCCGGCCCGAGGCTGTCGTACAGGTCGGGGGCGTTGTGGTACAGGTCCTGGTAGCGCGCTTCGCTCTCCCGCAGCGCCTCCTCGGCCCGCTTGCGCGTCGTGATGTCACGTACAATCGCGAAGAGTTGCTTTTCAGCCAGCGGTAACAGCCTCACTTCAAAGAACTGCTCCCCAGTTGGCATCGGTAACGAATACTCTACGTCAACTAACGAGCCTGTTCTAAGTGTCTCAAGAACGGCTTCGTAAATCTGATGTCCGACATTCGGTGGAAGAACGTCTTGCACTCGCTTCCCAAGGAACTCCTCCGGCAGGACGTATAGATCAGACTGTCTCCCTGCGCGGTAATCAACGAGTGTACCATCGGGGTCGAGCCAAAAGTATAGATCGGGGAAAGCTTGAGAAATTGCCTGCAGTTCAGAGATCGTCTGGTGCAAGTTCTCCTCAGCCCGCCTGCGGTCGGTGATATCACGCACGACAATCAGCCGGCCAGTGAGACGCTTGTGTCGATCGTACAGGGGCGAGATGCGCAGGTCATAGCAGTGCTGCGCTTTGCCTTCCCCAATGGTGATCTCTTCTCGCACCTCTGTTACGTCGCGGTAACGCTCTGCCAACTCGGGCCATTGGGCGAATACCTGGGCGGCCGACTGCCCGATTGCTCCCGACGCCGTGCGACCGATGATCTGCTCCGCAGCCGGGTTCAGGTTCACGATTCGATCGTGTGCATCCAGCACGATCACCCCATCTTGCATGCCTTTGACGACAGCATCACACGCTATAGGCACCAGATTTAGCAACTGGGAGCGAAACAGGCCCCAGCCCACTGCCAGGCCGGTGAACGTGAAAGCGAAGGGTGTCAAATCCAGGTAGGGAAATGGGCTCAAGCCGGAGAGATACACCGCATTCCCCACCCACGGCAGCAGCGCGCCAGTCAGCATAGCACCGGCCTGCCCCCGGTACAGGCGCGGCGAACGAATGAACGCCCAGGCCAGCAACACTGTGCCGAGTAAAAGAAGCAGGTAAGAGTATGCTACGTTGACCCAAAACCACACCTCGAAGGTCGCATTCAGTGCCGGAAACGGGCCACTGGTATCCAGCCTGACGCCGCTTCGGAACAATCCGTGCAAGTCGTTGGTCCAGATCAGCAGGAGTGTAACAAGGGGCTCAATTGCCAGCAAGGCCAGGGTGCGTCGCGTTAGCCACTTTCCTCGACCGCTATACTGAAGTACGAGGGCCAGCCAAGTCGCGGGCACTGCGAGGACGCCCAGATACTGGATGTTCGTCCACAAGACCTTGGTGGACAGGTCAGCGCTCCCCATCTCCAACGCATACCCCAGCGACCACCAGGCGAGAGCTACCATGAGCAAGGCGAACGGCGCTGCACCGGGTGCCGGCCGGCGTCGCCAGGCGTAGAGCGCAATCGTAGCCGACACGGCCATGGTTGCAAATAGAGGTAGCATGTAGGGTGTGTATTGCCAGTTCATCGTTGTTATCCCAGCCATCTAGCCATCCAGCCGTCTAACCATCCCGTTCCCCGTTTCCCCGGTGCCCTTTTCTATCACCTCCAGGAATGTCTCTACCACCTGCGGATCGAACTGCGTGCCGGCGCACCTGCGCAGTTCCGCCACCGCTGCCTCATGGCTCATGGCCTTGCGGTATACCCGGTCATCGGTCATAGCACCATAGGCATCCACCACCGCCAGGATGCGTGCCGCCAGCGGAATGGTTCCCCCCCGCAATCTGTCCGGGTAGCCGGTACCATCCCAGTGTTCCTGGTGGGAGCGGATGATGGATGCAACATGGGCCAGCTTCTTCACCGGTGCTACGATCCGTTCTCCAATCAGGGGGTGATGCTCGATCACCGCCCGCTCATCGTCCGCTAGGCTCCCTGGCTTTTGCAGGATGTGGTCCGGCACGCCGATCTTTCCGATGTCGTGCAGCAACGTCGCCCAGTGGAGGCTCTCGATCTCGTGTTCGTGACAGCCCAGCTTGCGGGCGACTGCCTCAGCCCAGTTGACCAGGCGTTGGCTGTGGCCGGCGGTGTAGGCATCCCGTGCGTCCATGGCGTTGGCCAGGGCGAGAATCGTCTGCACGTAGGCGTCCTCCAACTCTGTATGCAGGCCGGCACGGTGGAGAGCGCTGGCAGCCTGATCGGCAATGGCTGCCGTAAGACGCAGCTTGTCTGCGTCGAAGGGCTCCCGAGCAACGCTGCAGGCCTCACCTAACACCAAGAGGCCGATAGCCCTTCCACCCACCCGCAGGGGGGCCAGGCACAGGGTTTGCACCAGATCCAGAAAGAGAGCTCGCTGCTCCGCCGCGCTGAGAGTGGGGGCGTCTTGCAACAGCACCTGCGGTTCGGTCGCATCCAGGGCGTGCCGATAATAGGGCCATGCCGATACTGGATCTGACCTGCCCACGCCCAGGTCGCGCTCCAGCACGCGAACCGGATGAGCGGCCCGGCAGATCAAAGCGCCGTCTTCTTCGAGAAGCAAGACGCGGCAGAAGGTAACGTGTACTACCTCCGCGACGTGGTGGGCAATGGTGTTCATCGCGGATTCCAGGTCATCCGTGGCCAGCAGTTGGCGGCTCAATCCGTAGAGCGTATCCAATTCCTTGCGCCGCGTCTGCTCGGCCGAGTACAACTGCGCGTTCTCGAGCGCTGCACCAATCTGCCCGGCCAGCGCTTCCAGGGCGACCACGTCTGCCTCGTCGAAGCCGTGGAGTTGCTCACTCTCGACGTTCAGCACGCCGGCCACCTCACCGGCAACCCTGATGGGCAGAGCGAGTTCCGACCGGATACCGGGGACGCAGGGGATGAAGTCTGGCTCCTGGCTCACGTCGCCGATCAACACCAACTCCCCGCGTTCAGCTACCCGGCCGGTGATCCCCTGGCCTACCGGCTGCCGGTAGCCCCGGACGACAAGGCCCTCCTCCCCGGCCACGCCCCGCGCCTCCAGAACCTGCCCTGAGCCTGTCGAAGGGTCGCCGGCATCCTGGTCGAGCAGGTAGAGCTGTACGCTGAGATAACCAAAGCGCGCGTGGAGCGCCTCGGCCGCCGTCTGCAGCAGTTCGTCCACGTCGAGCAGGGGCGTGATCTGCTGGCCAAGGGCGTGGACGATGGCCATCTGGTCGGCCCGCCGGCGTGCCTCATCGAACAGCCGGCTTCTCTCCACGGCCAGTGCGACGGCGTCGGCGATCTGGCCCAGCAGCGGCAGTTGGGTCTCGTCGTACCCGGCCGGCCGAAGCCAGCCGATGTTCAGTGCGCCGATGACCTGCTCCCCGACCTGCAGAGGGAGGCTGATCCGCGAGCGGAGCCCGACCTGGTAGAGCGCGCGTTCAGCCAGGAAGCCTTTCTCGGCGGCCAGATCGGGCGTCAGGTGGGGGCGTCCGGCCAGTACGTCTTCGGCCGCCGCAGTGTCCGATATGTGCAGTCGGGTTCCCTGGCTCAACTCAGTGTCCTGAGCCGGCCGAACAGCCCGCCCTGACGCCCCTCCCGAGGTCCCTCCCGAGCTTGTCGAGGGGCCCGCCGAAGGGGCGGCGCGGGGCCGGTCGAGGGCGATGAAGGTAGCCCACTCGCGTCTGTCGTCGAGCAAGGCCAGGCTGATGCGGTCACAGTCACTGATGGTCCTCATGCCGGCAACGATGTCCCGGAATGCTTCCGTCACGTCCGGCGCGGCGTTAAGACTGCGTAGGATATCGCTGGCGGCCTTCAGTTCCTCCGCGCTGCGGCGGGCCTCATCGAATAGCCGCGCGTTCTCCAGGACGACCGCTGCCTGGCGAGAGAAGGCTTCCATCGCTTCCTGTTCCGCCTCCAACCAGATGTGCGCTTCATCGTAGTAGCAACCCACGGCCGCCAGCACCCACCCTTCGTAGACCAGCGGCCACAGGCCGGCGGCCCGATATCCCTCGATCCTGGCCAGGCCACACAGGAGCGATTCCCCCGGCGTCTCCTCCACATCGGGGATGAGCACGGGCTCCGCTCTGTCGAACAGCCGGCCCCCGGGCATCTCCCGTGCGCGGGCAGTCACCTGTTCGATGTAGGCCGGCGAGAGACCCTGGGACCAGGGGCAGGTGATGGCGTCGTCCGGATTCCGGACGTAGAGGGCGGCCCGGTCGGCGCTGCTGAGGGCCATGGCCCCCTGGCCGATGGCCTGCAGCACGTCAGCCATGCTGAGCGGTCTGCTCAGGTCTTCGCTCAGGAGCGCCAGCCGACGCATCCGGGTAGCACGCTCTCGGGTGGCGGTGAAGAGGCGCAATCGCTCAGCCGCGCCCCCCAGTTCCCGGCCCACTGCCTCCACCAGCTTCACCTCTTCGGGACTCCAGGTTCGGGACTCGGGGCCAGCCAGGCTGAGGTGACCGATCCGCTCCCCCTCCATGAGAATGGGCACGGTGAGGGAAGCCCGGATGCTGAAACGTGCCATCACCGGGATGAGCGGAGACCACCGACCGTTAACAGCCGTGCCGGACCAATCGTCCACGGCGATCGTTGTGGAGGGCTCGAGGCCGGCATTGCGGGCTGTCTGGGCCAGGATCGGACCGAATGCCGGGGGAAGGTTCCGGACAAAGCTCAGATCACCCACTCGGATGGCTCCCATCTTCAATTCCAAGGCGTGCAGGGTGCGGTCCAGGGCCGTCTCCAGTAACGTGGGCAGATCCCTGGCAGCCACCGCAGCAGCGATGACGGCGTTCAGGCCCTCCAGGTGGGCGCTCCGGCGTCGGGTTTCCTCTAACAGCCGGGCATTGGTGATAGCGATGGCCGCCTGTCGCGCGAACCGCTCGAGCAGCGCGACGGCTGCCGGCCCAAAGGAACAGGAGACGCCGGGAGGGTCATGGCAGCTCAGCACGCCGATCACCTGTTCACCGTCGAACACGGGCACGCTGAGGACACTTCCCCACATGCCCTGGTCGTAGACTGTTGCCCGTCCCTCCCAGTGATCATAGTCTTCGACGATCAACGGTTGGCCAGTCTCCAAAACACGGCCGGCCATCCCCTCCCCCCGGCGCAATCGCGTACCGACCCACCGCTGCTCAAAGCCGTGCGCCGCTGCCAGGCGTAGTGTCTCCCCATCTGGCTCCACCAGATAGAACCCACCGCTAAAGACGTTCAGCAGGCCGGCAGCGCGGGCGACGATGGCGGCCAGCAAGTCGGGCATCTCCCGGTGGGCGGTGATGTCGAGGGCGGTTTCGTGCAGCGCCGAGAGCTGTTCGGCATGGTGACGTTCAGCGTCGAACAGTCGGGCCTTCGCCACGGCCAGAGCGATTTGTGCAGCAGCCTGTTCGCCACGCGCGATTTCGTCCGGGGTGAAATGATGCGGCTGGTTGAAGGCAATGAGGGCTGCACCCAGCTTCTGGTCGCCGGCGATGAGCGGCAGACCGAGCAGCGAGCGGGCGGGGTACTGGGCCGCGATATGGGGACTGAGGTGCGGGGTGTTGAACACATCTTCGGCCACTAGGGCGTGGCCGGCGCGCAAGACGGATTCGGTCATTGTAACCTCACCGGGTTCAGTGGGTGACAAGGGGTAGCTCTCGCGCAGTTCACCGTAGGCGGCCGCCGGAATAGCCATCTGCCGGGCCTCGTCCCACAGCGTGATGTAGCAGCCGTCGGCATCGATCAACTCGCCCAGCCGGTCGGCCAGCGTCTGCAACATGGTCTGGAAGTCCAATGCCTCTACGGAAGTGTGGGTGATGTCGTTGAGCAACGTCACAAAGCGTTCGCGATCCCGGAGTTGAGCCGCTCGCGCTTCGGCCTGCGCGCGCTGTTCCCGTTCGGCCTCCAGTAATCGGGCACTCTCCACGGCAATGGCTGCCTGATTAGCGAACTGGGTCAGCAGCTTCAGGTCGGCTTGGGTGAAACGCCGCATTTCCACATCGTGGAGTACGTGGATCACCCCGGTCACCTGGCCCTGCCAGATCATCGGCGCGCTGAGGACTGCCGTGAATGGCTGCTCTTCCTCGTATGCGGCGGCCCGGCCCGGCCAGATGCGATAGTCATCAATGTTTAGCGGCTCCCCGGTGTGGGCCACGATGCCGGCAGAACCCTCACCGTATTTGAGCACCGTCCCGGTGTAGTCGCGTGGGGTGTTGTAACTGACCACACAGCGAACTTCCTGCCGCTCCGGATCACACAAGAACAGGCTGCCGCTGGGGGCGTCCAGCAGCCGTGCTGCCCGTTCAACAATGGTGTGGAGCAGGGTGGGCAGGTTATGAGGCATGGTGATGTCCAGGCTGGTTTCGTGGAGCACGGCCAGCTCTTCCGCCCGGCGGCGCAACGCCGCCTCTGCCCGGGCACGTTCGATGGCAAAAGCGATGTGGCCGGCGATGGTCTGGGCCAATTGCACTTCATCGGCCTTGAACTGATGGGGGGCGTTGTAGTAGATCATGAACTTCCCCAGCAGCCGCCCTTGATCCACGAGAGGGATGAAGCCCAGGGCGTGGATCCCTTCGCCAAGAATAACGTCCCGCAGCGCTCCCATCTCTGGCTCCTGCTGCACATCCGGGACCAGGACAGGTTGTGGGTGCTTCTCATCTGGCTCCCACGGAGAATGGCCCTCCGTTGCTTCGCGGTAGCTCTCAGAGAGGGCGTGCCAGGCCTTGAAGCGCATAACGCCGTCCGGGTCGAAGAGCAGCACCGCTGCCCGGTCGGCCTTCAGCGTACGTTGTAGACTATCCAATGCCTCTTCGTAGACTTCCTCGATGGCCTCCGTCCGGCTGACCGCCTCGCTGAGGTGGTAGATGGCCTGGAGTTGCTCAAATCGCTGATGCAGTGTTTGTTCTGCCTGTTTGCGCTCGGTGATGTCGCGCACTAATCCAATCACCCCGATGATATCACCGTTCGCATCACGATACGGACCATACATGCCGGAAACCCAGCCTGACTTCCCGGTTTGGGACACGTAATAGGGTGTATCCTCGGAAGTGACAGTCTCGCCCGCCAATGCGCGCTGGAGCAGGCGGACTACCCCTTGTTCACGCAGATGGGGAAACACGTCTGGAGCGTATTTGCCTAACACGTGCTCCGCCGGCAGGCCGGTCATATCCTCCATGAACGAGTTCCATACCACATACCTCAATTGGCGATCATAGATGATGATCCCCTCCCGCACGCTCGAGATGATCGCCTGGTTGAATTGACTCGACTCGCGTAGAGTCTTCTCGACCTCTCTGCGAGCGGTGATGTCGTGCAAAGTAATCAGGCGGCCCGTGAGACGCCTGTGCCGATCATACTGGGATGAGATGCGGAGGTCGAATGTCATTTCGGATTGCGAACTTTGAACTTCGTATTGAAAGCCATCTTGCACATCCCAATCCGCAACCCGCAATCCCAAATCCGTAGGATTGAACGGTTGCCCAATCACCTCTGCGGCCCGGTGGCCGATGATACGTTCTGCCGCCGGGTTGAGGTCCACGATGCGGTTCTGTGCGTCCAGGACGATCACACCGTCCTGCATGCCCTCGATGACGGCGTCCCGCGCCACAGGCACGATGTCCAGCAGACGGTAGCGGAACAGTCCCCAGGCCACCACCAGGCCGCTCAGCGTGAAGGCGAAGGGCGTCGGGTCCAGATGCGCGAATGGATTCAAGCCGGAGACCCACAGCATATCACTTGCCCAGGGCACCATGGCACCGACCAGGAGCACACCAGCCTGCCGGCGGTACAGGGCCGGGGCACGAATGAGCATCTGGAGGAGCAGGAGGATGCCCAGCAAAAGTAACGCGTAGCCGTACCCTACGTTGACCCAGTACCACGCGCCCCGGGAAAAGGCCGGCACAAGGAGCGGGCCGGCGGATTCTAGCTCGATGTGGCGCCAAATCAGCCCGTGAACCTCGTTGCTCCAGGCCAGCAGGAGCGTGACCAGTGGGAGCACCGCCAGCAAGGCCAGGTTGCGGCGAGTCAGCCACTTTTCCCGGCCGGTGTACTCGATCGCAAGCGCCAGGAACGCCACGGGCACGGTGACAATGCCCGGGTATTCGGTCTTGAGCCCGAGCACGATAGTGGCCAGATCCAGACCGCCCAACTCGAGAGCGTAGGCCAACGCCCACTCGGCCACGGCCAGCATGAGCGCGGCGAAGGGCGCTGCGCCGGGTACTGGCCGGCGTCGCCACGCGTAAAGCGCCAGCGCAGCCGATACAGCCGCTGCTGCCCCCAGAGGCAACATGTATGGAGTGTACTGCCAGTTCATCGGAATGCTGAATGATGAATGATGAATGATGAATTCACTTTCGCGTTCGCTTCTTTGCAGTCTTGTCCGAAGAGACAAAGATGGCCGTTAACTCCTCTGTTTCGTTGCACAAGTCCGTCAATCGTGCCTCGGGGACGATCCCGCTCTCTATCAGGAGTTCAAGCCAATAGGCGGTCTCTTCGAGTTCCTGCAACCCGCCTTCAATCTTGCTCACGAATTCTGCCGGCGACCTGGCGCGTGTAGCTTCCCGATAGTGGGCGCCCACAGACGTACCGCTCTTCAGCACCTGTCTGCCTATCACCTGGGCTTCAGTTGTCTTGGGAAGCG
Source organism: uncultured Anaerolineales bacterium (assembly GCA_964532665.1). Taxonomy (GTDB): domain Bacteria; phylum Chloroflexota; class Anaerolineae; order Epilineales; family JAANWY01; genus CAZHMV01. Next base: position 4,978 of record CAZHMV010000071.1, on the reverse strand, counting down.
ACGCATACAGACGAATGATACGCAGCGCAAATTTCTTCGTCCGGGCACGCAAATCCCATTTCTCTTCTCCGCTCTTCGTTTTACCTTTCTCGTTCGCCGTTGTGCTACCCTCCTCAGGTAAATGCTGAACACTGAATGCTGACTCCGTTACCCCGTTCATCATTCATCGTTCATCGTTCCCAGTGCCGCCCTGACCCGCTCGTACTCCGCCTCGGCCTGCGCCAGCCCCTCCGCCGCACCGTCCAGCCCGCCGGCCCGCCCCATGCTCTCCAACTCCTGACACAGCGCCGACAGCGGTACAGCCCCCAGCGTGGCGCTGCTCCCTTTCAGTGCGTGTGCTGCCCGCTCTAGCTTCTCCGCGTCCCCTTGCTCCACCGCTGCCCCCATCTCCCCCAACAGCCGCGTCGCATCCTCCATGAAGGTATCGATCAACTCCGGCGCGTCTTCCCCCAGCATCTCCATAAACTGTGCCAACACCTTTCGGTTGATTGGGGATTGGAGATTGGGGATTGGAGATTGGGGATCGGAGATGGGGGAATCCTCGTCAGTGGCTTCTGACACCCGGCGCTCATCCCCATCTCCAATCTCCAATCCCCGATCTCCAACCTCCAATACAGGCTGCGTCCGCTCCAGCGCTGCCACCAACTCCCCCACCCGCACCGGCTTGCTGATGTAGTCGTCCATCCCTTCTCTCAGATACTTCTCCCGATCCCCCGACAGCGCATGGGCTGTCATGGCCACGATCCTCGGCTGCCGCTCCGCCGGCCACTCTGCCCGTATCCGCCGCGTCGCCTCCACCCCGTCCATCTCCGGCATCTGCACGTCCATCAGCACCACGTCGTACCGCTGCCGCTCCAGCGCCTCCAACGCCTCCTGCCCGTTGCCGGCCACGTCCGCCCGATAGCCCATCTTCTCCAGCAGCCGCAACGCCACCTTCTGGTTCACCGCGTTGTCCTCCGCCAGCAGGATGCGCAGCGGGTGGCGTTGCGCCATCTGCGGATCGATCTGCAACCCCACTGCCGCCTCTGAGACCTGGGTGGGCCGGCCGGCGAAGATGCCCACCAGCACGTCGTACAACTGGCTGGGCTTGATCGGCTTGGTCAGATAGGCCGCGAACCCGAACTCCCGTGCGTCTCGCCGCCGGCCCCCGACCGACGTCAGCATCACCAGGGGCAGAGCCTCAGCATCCCAATGCTTGCGAATCTCCGCCGCCAGGGTGAGCCCATCCATCTCCGGCATCTGCATGTCCAGAATGGCCACGTCGAAGGGCTCACCGGCTTCGATCAGGGCCAGCGCCTGGGGACCGGAAGCGGCCGTCTGGTGACTCATGCCCCACGACTCGGCCCAGCGGGTCAGGATGCGGCGGTTGGTGGCGTTGTCGTCCACGATCAGCGCCCGCCGGCCTGCCAACTGGGGCTGCTCCCCCCGCAGGTAGACGCGGGGTTGGCTGGGCGCTGCCTCGGCCAAGATGGTGAAGTGGAAGGTGGAGCCCACCCCCACTTCGCTCTCCACCCACATGCTGCCGCCCATCAACTCCGCCAACCGCTTGCTGATGGTCAGCCCCAGCCCCGTCCCGCCGTACTTGCGGGTGGTGGAGGTGTCCGCCTGGCTGAAGGACTGGAACAGCCGGTCCAGGTGGTCCGGGGGAATGCCGATGCCCGTGTCCCGGACAGAGAAGTGCAACTCGGAGGAACTCAGGGGAACTCGGGGGGGCTCCTTCGTCTGTGTTTCCTTGGATTCCCTGGAGTTCCCCAAAGTTCCCCAGACTTCCCCAGACTTCCCCGGAGTTCCCCCAAGTTCTCGGCAACTCACCGAGACCACCACCTCTCCCTGCTCGGTGAACTTCACCGCATTGCCCAGCAGGTTCACCAGAATCTGGCGCAGGCGGGTGACGTCGCCGGTGATGAAGGCCGGCACCCCCTCGTCGATGAGGTAGGCCAGGTCGAGCCCTTTCTCGGCCGCTTTGGGGGCCACCAGGTCCAGAGACTCCTCGACACAGGCCCGCAGGTCGAAGGGTTGTTGTTCCAGTTCCAGCTTGCCGGCCTCGATCTTGGAGAAGTCCAGGATCTGGTTGATGATCTCCAGCAGGGCGTCGCTGCTGGAGCGGATGGTCTGCACGAAGTCCTGTTGCTCGGGGTTGAGGGGGGTATCGAGGAGCAGGCCGGTCATGCCGATGACGGCGTTCAGCGGGGTGCGGATCTCGTGGCTCATGTTGGCCAGAAATTCAGACTTGGCCTGGGCGGCAGCTTCGGCAGCATCCCGTGCCTCTTCAAGCTCGACCATCGTCTCAGTGGCTCTGGCATTGGCCTCAGCCAGCGCCCTATTGGTCTGCCGTAAGTCGTTCTCCGCCTTCTTGCGCTCGGTGAGATCCTTGCCGTAGCCGACCGTGCCCTGTTCCTTCCCATCGGCGCCTCGTAGAATAGCAGCCGAAAGGAGTACCGGGATATCCCGACCATCTTTGTGACGGAGCGTGGCCTCCAGATTGCGTACGCGGCCGTTGTGAGCCGCACGCATAGCCCGCATCACGGATCTGGCCGCCTCCAGGCTCGGATAGAGTTGCTCGACGGGCTGGCCGAGTATCTCTGCCGCCGGGTAGCCCAGCAGTTCCTCGGCTCCGGGGTTGAAGACTACCACCCGTCCCTCTTCATTCGTCGCGACAATGCAGTCAGGGTTACTGTCCTGAAGCGTTTCCAGATAGGCCCGCGCTGCCTCGACCTGAGCCTGTTGGCGTTTGCGCTCAGTCACGTCAATAGCGACACCAATCACACCGGTGACTTCACCATCGTCGCCAAGGACGGGCGTATAGGTGGCCTCGAAGGTCAACCCCGCCAGTTCCACCGTTGACATGACCTCTTCGCCGGCGAGTGCCTGGTCTACCGCTTCGACAATCTGTGGCCTGGTGTCGTAAACATCAGAAACAGCGCGCCCAACCACCTCACCCGGCTGCGTACCGAGAGCTTGCAGACCTTTGCCCTCGGACAGCGTGAACACCCCCGAGCGGTTGACGGCGAACAGAATGACCGGCACGTTGGAGACAAGCGTGCGCAGGCGTTCGTCACTGGTCCGGAGGGCCTCCTCCACCTGCTGGCGCCTGGCGAGTTCGCACTTTGCCTGCTCGCGCAGGTCGCGCAGCCGGCCAACTCCCAGCCCGATCAGCACCAGGGCAGCCGTTCCCGGTCCACCGCCGGCCTGCAGAATCGCGTCCCAGCCGTGCAGCCCTGCCAGATTGAAGAGGACGGTGTTCAGCAACACCACGAGCAGGCCAGCGAGCAATGTGGCCCGCAACCCCATGAGCCAGGCGACTGCAACGACCGGGATCGTGGCCAATACGCCGGCGCCCGCCCCCATCACGCGATAGAGCGGAGCGAACGCCAGCATATACGCGAGCCAGGGACCCAGGATCAGCACTGCCCGCAATGGGCGAGACTGCAAGTCCAATCGCACCTTGCCCTTCATGTCGTCTCCTCTTCCATCAGGTTGTATCATCATGGAACGAAAGTCCACACCGGGACTCGTCGAAGGGTTTCACGCCGACGAGGCTCCACCGGTCTGCCCCGCTCGGCTCGGTCGTGAGACCTTCGCCGAACTCCCACCGTGCATGTCCGTGCCCGGCTACTTCGCCAGCAGCCGGCGCACCGCAGACTGTAGTTTCTCGATGTCCAGCGGTACCTGGTGGAAACAGTCCTGGTCTGGTGTGATCGCATCATCCCGCTGCCCGTTGCCTGCCCGTTCCGTGGCCGGCGTCGTCAGAACCAGGACAGGCAGGCTCCGCTCCTTGTGGTTGGCCCTGAACTGCCGGGCCAGGTCCACAGGATCGACTTCTGGTAGCGTGCTGTCAAGAATCACCAGGGCTGGATTCACGTGGGCGAGCTTGTCGAGGGCGGAGGCAACGTCGAGGGCTACCTCGATCTCATATCCTTCGGGCATGGCACTCAAAGCCTCCACGATTGTTCCCAGCGTTGCTACGTCTCCGGTCACCACCAGGACGTGTTTGGAGTCTTCCCCGAAGAAAGCCTCGTCCACGGGAATATCGAATCGTTCCAGAAAATCGCGAAAGTCGGCCACGCGAATCCGGTAGTGCCCGCCCGGAGTCGTATAGGCTTTCAGCTTTCCCTGCCTGATCCAGCGGAGTACACCCATCCGAGAGGCACCGCAGTAGTGTGCCACGTCCCCGGTTGTCAAGAGCCTGGTATGATCTCTCATGAAATAGCCTTCCCATGGTCTGGTTGGTAAACGTTTGTTACTGTGGTTACGTTGTTTGCTTTCAGGTAGTATAACACCATTTCGCGGCGCTGGGAGTAGTGTTCCGTGAAGGATATATGAAAGTTCGTTGCGATTCTCCCAGCGGCCGCTTGCCGCCCGGCGGCACTCACGGTGTCGGATGGCGTGCTTTCACGGAATTTTCACATACTTGTGGCGTGGCTGGCTGTTCCAATGTGATATAATTTACCCGATGAGAATCCTGATCGCAGACGATGACCCCATCGTGCGCCGGCTCCTTCAGGCCGCGCTTACCCGCGCCGGCCACGAGATCGTAGCAGTCACCAATGGCCGGGCGGCCTGGGAGCGGCTGCAGTGCGAGTCCGTCCGGTTTGTGATCACCGACTGGATGATGCCCGAGCTGGACGGCCCCGAATTGATCCGCCGGATTCGGTCCGCTGACTTCCCTGCCTACACGTACGTCATCCTGCTGACGGCAAGGGATGGCAAAGACGATGTGGTGATGGGATTGGAGGCCGGCGCCGACGACTACCTGACGAAGCCCTTCGATCCCAACGAATTGCGTGCGAGAATCGCCATCGGCAAGCGCATCCTGGATCTGGAAACACGCCTCCGCGAAGCCCGGGATCAGATGGAGGTGCTGGCGACGCATGACAGCTTGACCGGCCTGCTAAACCGACGAGCGCTCTACAAGCACATTGAAGCGGAGATGAAGCGGGCCGAACGCGAGGCCGAGCCCATGAGCCTCGTGCTGCTA
>CAZHMV010000070.1:0-25979 GCA_964532665.1 uncultured Anaerolineales bacterium | reverse complement strand
GCCACCCTTGCGAAGGTTGCACGCGCCTGGCGAACGAATTCGCGGCAACCCTTCGACAAGCTCAGGACGCCGCTCTGCAATGGTAGGCGCGGTTTCAACCGCCGGCAGCAGGGGGCCTGAGCAGTTACCTGAAATCTGCTTCAAACCTTCGCAAGGGGTCCGTTTCCCCCGCTTTTCATGACTCCCCCGTAACTTCGTGGGTGTCGGTGCGTTACATCCATCCGGATTGAGCACGAAAGGGGCGCGCCAGCGACTACCAGCGCGTCTGTCGTCCGTAGGATAACCGGCAAGAAGCGATAGGCAACGCGTCCAGTAAGAACGCGGCAAACGGGGTATCATTATCTGATGTAGGCGGCAGACCCTAAAGGTTTTCGGAAACTTTTAGGGTCTAAGTGAGACGCTTTGGGGTCCCTGTTGGAACAGCCCATGGTGTCGCATAACACCAACTCAGCCGGCCCGTTGTGTCAGGCGAGATAGATTGTTCCGCAATGCGATCGCTGCAAGACAGCCAGCGGTCGCGCCGCGAGTGCGAGAGCGCTGCTCTCGCCTGAAAGGGGGCCTGATACATGAGACGTGTTACGCTAAGTGCGCTGGTTCTGACTTCGCTGTGTGTTCTGGTGGCCGGAAGTGCCGTCGCCAGCGATCTCAACGCACTGTGGATGAGCCTGACCCCTGAGGGGCCGGCCCAGACCGATTTCCCGTCGGGCACACAAACGGTATACGTCGTGTTCGACTACACCGACTTTGTGGCGGAGAACGTGCGGGTCGTCGTGTCCGACTATAAAGGCACGGTGATCTTCCAGGATACTCAGACATTCGTCGGCAGTGGGGTCGGTTCAATCCCGGTTTCCAACGGGCAAAGCGCGTTTCCAGATGGGCCGTATGTGACGACCCTGTACTTCGCCGGCCAATACCTCACCCGGGCCGTGGAGTGGACGGTGGGCGGCATCGATTCACCACCGATGCCCACAGCATTTCCGCCGGCGCGCCTGGAAGTGAAGCCGGCGGCCCTGGTGTTCAGCGCTTCGCAGGGCGGCGCAAATCCGCCGCCGCAGCGTGTGCTCATTACCAATAACACAGCTTCAGCGTCCGTGTGGCATGCCACAACTGATGCACCGTGGTTGGCATTGACACCTGCGGGTGGTGAGACGCCGGCCCTGCTCAGCATCAGTGTGGACAGCACCGGGTTGCCGGCCGGCGCCTACCATGGGACTGTAACGATCACCGCCGACGGGATAGAAAACAGCCCGCAGGCGGTTGACGTCGCTCTGGCCGTTTCGCCGCCTCAAGGGACAACCACCCTGGACTTGACGGCCATCGCCGAGGGCACGGGCTGGGTTGTGAGTGACGAGGTGTCCGGCAACCACTTCGGCGAGGAGGAGATTCGGGTAGGTGTTCAGGCCGGCCGGGAACACCTGGGCGGTCTGCAATTCAGCGTCTCGGAGATCCCTGATGCGTCGAGCGTCCGAGCTGCGGCCGTGGTGCTTACAGGATTGCGTTGGGAGGCGCAACCGCCGGCTGGCGACTGGATTCTGGAGTTGCTAGATAGCGGCGATCTGGCAGAAGAGTGGACAGACCGAGGTTATGCTGACATCGCGACAGCAGCCGCAAGAGTTACCCTGTTGCCAGATCACGGCGTGGACAACCTGGGTGCGGATACCGAGAATGTCTGGCATCTTGACACGGCCGGCCTGGCTGTACTAGAATCCCTTATCCGGGATGGCGATTCTGCCCTCTTGCGATTGCGCTACCTGGCTGCGCCAGGCACGGAGGGGGATGACAGCCTGTTCGTGTGGAGTGCTACTGGCCTCCTCCGTGTGAATTTCGAAGCAAGTGCGGGACCGGCCCAGACAGCAACGCCCGCCACGAGTGCGACGGGAACGCCGCCGGAGACGGCAATGCCCACCGTGGCCACAGCGACGCAGACGGCCACAGCCGGCCCGCCGACAGCAACGCCGGCCTTGCCCCCGCCACCGCCGCCACCCGGAGGCAAACAGCCGCCGGGCGGTGTGCTGGCAGACCTGGCGTGGACAGTGGCGTTGCTAGGCGCTTTAGGTGTTGTAGTTCAACGGCTTACGCGAACAGAATAATCATCGTCGCCTGCCTCGCCCCAGCAGGCACATTGTGACGATAGCAGGATCCTCCCTCATGTTGGGCGGAGGGAGGATTTTTTGTGTCAATCATGTCCCTCACAGGATGTGTGATCTGCTGAGACTAGCGAGGAGGAAACGCACGATATGCAAAGACGAACCTTCAAAACCATTCTGATCACTTTGTGTCTGAGCGTGGCGACCATTGGCATTGCTCTTGCACAGCCGGAATCGCCCCTGGTCGGCATTCCACACATGTCGAATGCGCCCGATGGGCCGGAGATGCAGGAGTTCCCGGCCGGTACGGATACAATCTACCTGGTGTTCGACTACCAGACGGATGGTCCGGTAGACATTGTCGCCGAGATACGCAGCGAAGAGCAGCAAGGTGCGGTAATCTTTACCAGCCGTGAAACCTACAGTGGCACAGGTACGGCCAACATCGAAATCCCGGGACCGGGATCGAGTGCTTTCCCGGATGGTGTGTACGACACCATTATCAGGTTTGGGGACCAGCATTACATCACCGCCGGCTGGGAGTGGGTGGTCGGTGATGTGCCGCTGCCAGCGGAGGACACCAGCGGCAGTCAGTCACCGATCAGCCCGTTGCAGCAGAACAAGGCAGACTCACAGCCTGCTTCGGGGACGAGTTCCGATGTCAGCCCGAACCAGAGTGCCCAAAGCACCACACCTGTTCAGACAACACCCGGCTTGTCGCCCATCATTTTGGTTGGCGTCGGTGTCGTTGTTCTGCTTCTGCTCGCTATTATCGCCTGGGCGGTCCGTGGTTTCATGACGGCCGCGTGATCAACGGTATACCGGAAGATGAGCGATGGACGGGGGAAAATGGAAAATGGAAGATGGAAAGCGGATTCCATTCCGCAATACGCGTTCTCCATTTTCCTTCTCATTGTTCTCATCTGGCTGAGCAGGTCATTGGCCTTTGCCGATGTCACTGCCAGCCTGCACGTAAGCACCTCACCTGGCGGCGATGCAGTAGAAGCAGTCAGGTCTGGAACGGCCAGGGTTTACGCCGTTCTCAGCTATCAAGACACGGCACAGACCGAGCTCAAGGTGCTTGTCTTTGCCGGCACTGGCGCCGTGTTGTTTGAGCATTCCGCCATCTATGACGGCTCAGGACAGACGGATATAGAGATCACCGGTCGGGATATTTTCGCCGGCTACGTATCGGCTGCTCAGACCAAGTCTGCCGAATTGCAAGAGGCCGAAGACATAGCGTATCAGGCATCAAGTGCCAGCGCCAAACGTGTCCGCACAGCAAGTGTCGTCAACGTGGTGACGGCGCTTGACGGTGTGCTGGCGGCGCTGGAACGGTATCCGTTGTCCCTGGAAAGAGTGGACCGTCTGGAAGAGGCTCGGGATTTGGCGACTGAAGTCACCACACAGGGCACACGGATCATGAACGAGGTCTCGGATGATGACCTGGACTCAGCGATGGACCAACTGAAAGCCCTGGTAAGCGACACCATCGATGCAGTGAATAGTGCTTTGGGTGGCATTGATACCAGTGCCGAGCGAGCGTGGCTCGACGGGACGTACACAATCCAACTCAAGCGGAATGGTCAAATCAGTGTGGGCTTTGATTGGGAAGTAAGTCCCGATGGCGTGCCGGGAACACCGGTAGCTCCGTCCCCCACGGCGGGTGCCGGGCCGACGGAGACGCCGACACTGACCGCAACCCAGGAGCCCAGGCCCACTCTGACGCCGACCGAACGGCTGGCAACCGCCTCACCCCGGCCGACTGCTACTTCCGCGGCACGTGCGACGCCACCCCCGCAGCCGTCATACGTTCAGCCGACGACAGCGCCAACAGCGACAGGCGTTCCAGCCGTTCAGAACACTGTGCAGCCGGGTCCAATCATTCTGCCGCCAACACCTGTGCCGGTGCAGGCATTGACGCCGGCGACACCCCGGCCGCCGGTCCAGGTCATCCCCATCAATCCTCCAGCCACAGAAGGCCAGACAGGCTACCCGGCACCACCGGCCGCCGACGTGGCCAGCCCGGCTGCAACGCCGGGAGGCCAGGCCATGTCGCAGGACACATTCCCACCCGAGTCAAGACCTGCTGCCGGGACCAGCGGATCGCGGGTGCCTGAGGCTTCGCACGAAATACCGCTGGCCCCACAAGCAGTCCTTCGGTTCCCTGTTGGCCGCATTGCTGCTCTGGTGAGTGCGGTTGTGTTTGGGCTTGTTGCCCTGTGGCTCCGTACCAAAATCTAAAGAGGTAGCGATTAGAGATCGTGATAGTAACAGAGATAGTGATCGTGAACAGCCTGCCATCACTATCTGTGTTACCATCACACCCGTTGCAAACGAGGAGGTAATATCCAATGAATCGTAAAACTGTGGTTGCCGTCGCGATGTTGATCGCTCTGGTCTTTCTGGCCGGCGCAAGCCCTGCACCGGGCATAGCCGAAGTGCAGGCCGGACATACGGCAGCCCCGAACCTTCAGCAACAACCCCAGCCCCTGGATGTCAACATCTGGCTCAGCCAGGCTGACTCCATGGATCCCGTTCATCGGCTGGACCCTGGAACATCGGCAGCGCAGATCGTAATCCAGTCCAACCTGTCGGGAGGGCAGGGAGAGCCCAGCCGCTTCCACGCCGAAGTCTGGGATGCCAATGGTATTCGGGTGTTCCAGTCCAATACGATCCAGTTACCTGTTGGCACTCACACGGAAACTATCGTGATCACGGGCACCGCCATGTTCGGAGCGTATACCAGCTACGTTGACTCCGAGAAGGCGAATCTTCAGGACACCGTTGCGCAGGCCGTTTCGGATGCGAACAAGACCAATCCCTCCGCGAGCCAGGTGCGTAGCGGGGTTCAGGATGCCCTGGCGATCGAAGATAGATTGAGCAACGGAGTAGGACGTCTTCGAGCCTTCGATCTGAGCTCGGACGACGGTGCAGATGCCGCATTTGCAGAGGCAGAGACGGACCTGGGCTCTGTCAGCGACCGGGGGAACGAGGCGCTCGACCTGCTCAACAACGAACCAATCAACTGGGATGACGTACGGGCCAAGCTGCAGGCCATGCAGACAGATGCCGACGACGCAGCCACGCAGATCGACGCAGGTCTTGCGTCCGTGGATCCCAATGCCGAGCGAAGCTTCCCGCTCACCGGTGTTGTGGGACGGTGCAGCCAGAACTCGGTGCAACTTCGTGTCGCCGGCAGCGATTCAGTCTCTGACGACTTCTGGTGGACGGTCGGAACACCCGGTGCACCTGAGAGGCTGGCCAATCCCGAGCAGCCCACGTCCCTCGGCAGCCTGCGGGCACGGCCCACCCAGATCTATTCCACGCAGGTCGATGTTGCGGATGCACCCCATAGCACCACTGTTGAAGCCCTGGCACTCGATGCCCTGTGCGTGCCCGTGCCAGGCGTGTCCGTTAACTTCAGCACGCCGGCTGACTCTATCGTGACGGTGGAAAGCCCACAGGTAACCACTGATGCGAACGGGGTGGCGGAAGTCACCGTAGATGCCACCGGTGACCTTGGCAACGGTGCGGCAACTGTGAATGCCACGGTTGATTCGGCGACAGCCTCCGTCGGTCTTACGGTTATCGGCCCGCCAGCTTCGCTCCAGCTTCGCCTCGGCGGTTCGGAGACCCAACGGATTCCCTACTACGGTGTGGAGAGCACGGTTCAGGTCAGCGCCGTGGTGAAAGACACCAACGGTAATGATGTGGCAGACGGTACGCCCGTCCAATTCGCCATTAACCCGCCTGATCACTCGTTTACCGACAGCGGTCAGGTGACGACAGCCGGCGGCCAGGCCAGTGCCACTCTGATTTTCGGCTCCGCCACGGGCGAATACACGATCGGGGCTGAGTCCGGAGAGGCCAGTGACACTCAACCGATTCGCGTAGTAGGCAACCCCGCCCAGATCGAGGTCACGGCAGACCCTGGGATTATCTCCGTCTCGCCGATCCCCGATCAAAGTTCCAGCCAACTGACGGTAACGGTGCGAGACAATGAGGGCGAGTGGGCTCCCGATAACACCATTGTGGAGTTCGAGTTGGTCAATCCAGAAGATGCCGACTGGGCGTACTTCACCCTCAGTCCAGACCGTTTCGGTCACTACCTCACGCCAATTACAGAAGGCAAGGCTGTGACCTCTTTGGTAGGAAGGACTACCAGCTCGTCAGACCCGAACCAGACACTCTGGTATCGAGAGGTCACTGTGCGGGTGACGGCCACCTACACAGTGAGCGGAGAGGTCCGGGCATCGGTTTCGAATGAGGTCACTGTCATTTTGCGAGGCCAGACCGTGTTCCTGCCGTTTATCAGGAAGTAGCATTCGTCGTTCCGCACAAGCCCGTACAGGGTGTGCGGCCGGGGTGACCGAAACCCTTGCGAAGGTTCACCAGAGATTCCAGACCGGAGGTGTCCTTGCCGGCTGGAGTCACTCCGTCAATAGGGGCCTTCGGAACCTTCGCAAGGGTGGCTGGGCAATGACGGCAGAATAACAAGTGGGCCGGCGGGGAAGCCTCGCCGGCCCACTGTCTGTGGAAGGCTGATCTCTGGCCGATCGCTACGGCAGCGAATAGCTGATCGTCAGGACAGGTGGTGCACTGAGGCCACCAATACCATAACCCGAGTCCCAGGAGAAAATGTCGTTGGCGCCGGACCGCGGACCATCAATGCGGAAAGAGACCAGGCCGGTGCTGTGCAATCGATCTGCCAGTCGTCTAACCAGGGTTTCGTCGAGCATCAGCGTGTTCGCATGATTGGGACTTAGTTCGGACCCTTTAAGCGGCGCTCCAACGTCACCCAGGGAGTCTGCGTGTGCAATGGCGCTGTAACCGTGGCTGGACCAGTCGAAATCGACGGCGGAGTCCAACATGCGGACCGTCCATGTCCCGTCTCCACTGAGATACTCGTCGCTCTGCCCCGTAAGTTGGAGCGTCGCTCCGCTGATTTGTGCCTCAGCCGGCACACTACTCAGGTCAAACTGCACCGCCCCCACGTAGACGAGCCCGTTGTAAAACCCGGTATACATATCGTCGTCGCCGAAGTGGTTAACGTCGGCCTCGTCGCTGACCACCCACCCCACTGCCGACTCGCGCGGTGTGATCTGCACCTGGTAGTCGCCGGGCGTCCCGCCACTTTCGGCCGGGCGCGCCACAAGCACGGTCCAGTAGTCTCCGTAGAGAGAGTTGGCGTTGTAGGCGTGGCCGGCGCCAATGTCAACGTACGTAGGGTTCATGAGCATGCCCTGATGCCGGGGATTTCGCATCCAGGCACTCACGATTTCGTCGATGTCTACGCTGTTGGCAGCCAGGGCTTCGTCGCCGTCGCCCAGGGGGTAGCCGGCCCGCCTCATCCGCTCCTGCGGTGTCGAGCCATCGATGCCGGTGTGGCTCCACCTGTTGTTATCTGCCAGGTCGGCGCTGTGAGCCTGCGCTGCCTGCGTGAGATACGAGTTGGGTTGGAGGGCTGACAGGCCCCGGGCCGCTCGTTCATTGTTGATGGCCGTGATCAAAGCGTCCGTGCCACCGTCACCGGGTGCCGCAGTTGGCGTTGCCGTTGGCAGGGGAGTCGGCGAAGGAGCCGGCCCTCCCGCCTGACGGTACGTCACGTGTAGCACCGGGTGTTTCAGCATTCCGCCCACCCCGTAGCCGGTATCCCACGAGAAGGTATTGCTGTCGCCCGTTTTGGGTCCTTGAATTCGGAAGGAAACGTAGCCTGTGCTGCCCCGCCGTGCGAGGAACTCATTGAACAAGCTCTCCGTGAAACCCAGGGAGTTGACCCGGCCCACATCCAGTTGGTCAGGTTCAAGTGTGAAGTCACCTTCTTGCAAGTCTTTCAGGGCACCGACGGCCGAGGCGTTAGCGATGTCACTGTATCCGTGACCGGGCCAGCCGGCGTCGATGGCGCTCGTCAACATCTCGACCACCCAGGTTCCTTCGCCGCTGAGATATTGTCGCGTCTGGCCAGTCAGCCGGAGATCAACGTCCAGAACCTCGGCGTCTGCCGGCAGCGGCGAAAGATCGAACTGGATGCCGGACATGTAGATGCTACCGTTGTAGACGCCGGCGTACAGATCATCATCCCCGAACTCATTCCCGTCGGGCCGGCTGCTCACAACCCAGCCTACGCTGTTCTCGCGGGGTATGAGATCCAGGCTACTTACCTCACCACCACTGGGTGGTGGGGTTGGAGTCGCCGGCGGCATCGGCGTGGGAGTGTTGTCGTCCACCTGGCCGGGCGTGTAGTTGATGGTCAAGGTGGGAGGCTTGAGGAGCCCGCCGGTCCCGTAGCCGGAGTCCCAACTGAAGAGGTTGTTGGCGCCTGTCTTCGGGCCGTCGATCCGGAAGGACGCGCGCCGCGTGCCTTTCAACCGACGTTCCAGCGCGTGAATGGTGGACCCGTCAAGGTTGAAGATGTTCTGCTTGTCACGCTGCAAATCGGAGTTGGCCAGTATCGGCAAGACCAGATGTTCAGCCGCCGCGTCCCGGATTTGGAGATAGCCATGGTTCCGCCAGTCAACATCTATGTCTGACGTCAGCAAAGAAACCGACCACGAGCCGCCATCCCCCACATAGTCCCGCGTCTGGCCTGTGATGGTCAGGCGTGCCCAGTTGATCTTCGCGTCTGGCGGAAGCTGTGATAGATCAAACTGAATGGCACCGATGTAGACCTGCCCACTGTGGATACCCACGTAGATGTCGTCGTCACTGAAGTGATTATTGGATGCCTCGTTACTCACCACCCAGCCAACATCCAGAGGTTCGGGAGTAATGTACACCGTCTCATGGTTTACCGGGTCGGTGGGTTCTGGGGAAGGCGTCCGCGTGGGCGTGGGCGACGGTGTGGGGGTGTGGGTTGCCGGCACGGGCGTGGCCGACGGCGTGACGGAGGCAGGGGGCGGAGTCGCCAGGTCATTCGGCCGTGCAGGATTGCATGTCCAATACCGCGTCCCGCTGGCAGCCTGTACGACGCCGCAACCAATGTCAACGTACGTCTCACTGGTGAGTATGATCCAGTGAGGTGGGCTATTCTTCCAGCCCTGGACGACGTCATCCGGGGTCTGGTAGCCACATGCGATGACCTCGCTACCGCTGGCCATGGGGTATCCGCTATCCCGTATTCGATCGAAGGGATTGGAACCATCAGAGCCGGTATGGCTACACAGTTCGTTGTCCGCCATGTCCAGACTGTGCCGGCGTGCAGCTTGCATGAGCCGCTCGTCCCGCTGAAACGGCGAGAGCCCCAGGGCAACACGCTCCTGGTTGATGAGATCGATCAGTGGCTGCTCAAGCTCCGGCAGAGGCATGGAGTGCTGATCCGGCGTCGCGGTCGGTGGCGGAGGTGTTGGGGTAGCTGTTGGTGCTGGTGCATTGCTACTCAGGGCCTCGTACAGGTCAATGCGCCCTGAGCCGAAGATGGCATCCCAGCCGGGCGTGCCCAGGTCCTCGGCGCTATCCTCGATGGTCTCCCGGATTTGTGTGTTGGTCCAATCCGGGTGGATGGACTTGATCAAGGCTGCCAGGCCGGCCACGTGCGGAGTTGCCATGGACGTGCCGGACCAGGCCTGGTAGGAGCCACTTCGGATTGTACTCAGGATACTGACGCCCGGCGATGCAACGGAGACGTAGTTCCCGTAGTTGGAGAAACTGGCGCGCTGATCGTTCTGGGTTGTAGCAGAGACACCGATCACGTTGTCGTAAGCTGCCGGATACGTTGGGTTAGAGGTGTTCGAATTGCCGGCGGCTGCAACGACCACGACGCCGTGATTCCACGCATAATCGACTGCCTGACGCATGGTAGCAGACGTGTAGGGTCCACCGAGGCTCATGTTGATCACATCAGCTCCGTGGTCCGTTGCCCACACAATGGCATTCGCGATCCAACTGTGCGCGCCGGCTCCGTTGGCACCGAGCGCTTTCACGGGCATGACTTTCGCGCTCCACGACACGCCGGCAATACCGATACCGTTGTTGGTCGCGGCCGCGGCTGTACCGGCCACATGCGTACCGTGCCCCTGGTCGTCGGTTGGATCCGCATCACCGTTGACAAAATCGTAACCGGGAAGAAGTTTTCCTTGCAGGTCTGGATGGCTGAAATCGGCACCGGTGTCAATGACCGCGATGATCACGTCCGGGCTGCCGACTGTAATATCCCAACCCGCTTCAGCACGGATCTTTGCCAGATTCCACATCTCCGAGAAGCGTGGATCGTTAGGAGTCTGCTCAAGGCTCTCGCCCATCGCCTCCAGATCGTCGCTGGACAAGACAGGGCCGTCGGGCCAGCCGGCAATCCTGGCGATGTAGTCTGGCTCTGCAAAGTTGACAGAGGGCTCCGCCTGGTACGCAAAAACCATACTGGTGGCATCTTCGGGCACCTGGAGAATCTGGATACCCAGTTCGGGGATTTCGTCGATGACCTGGGCTCCCAGGCGCTCGTGAACTGCAGCCTTTTCCTCGTCCGAGGTGCCAGGGGCAAACTGAACGAGAAGCCGGCCAGCGATGTATGGTGCGTCGTCATCCGGAGAGGTGGCAGGACCCTGAGCCCGTTGAACGGGCGGCGGGAAAGACGGTCGATGGATGAACTCCGTGGATTGGTTGTGTGCCCAGGCCGTGTCTAAAGTTGATGGTAATCGATAACCTGAAATCACACAGACCAGAACGACGGTCAGCAGTGACAATAATCGTGTCTGGCGTAACATGGACGTCACCTCCGAGAAAAAGCAGCTAAGGAAACGGCTGCACTTGTGGACGCAGGCAGCGTAGCCTGCATGTCCGCATCGGAGAGGACACCCCTTCGCAGGCCCCCCGGTCCCCTATTGTCTGTCACACGCAATGGTGCAATGCTGTTGGGCAGATGGAAACAGCATTTGGTGGACAAGCTGGTTAGCCGAAGTTCAACGTGATAACACAACGAAGAGACGCGAGACTGTTGCTATTGTTACTCCGATGCACAGCATCACAGGAAGTCAGTTCTGACGAAAGCTCGGGCAGGGGAAGCTTTTTCAGAATGCGAACAGTCTCGCGTCTCTTCGATTGTCCACTTGCGACAGGTGCTCTACTGAGCAACTCCCCTTACCCAATTCGTATCCTGTCAGACCCTCCTTGCACAAAGGCCAGCTACCTGCGGATACACTCGTGCGGAGTGTGTTGAAAGACAAGGTGCGAGTTAGTTAGATTGCTCAACCTACTCCGCCTTCATAGTCGTGGCTACATTCTATTTCAATCTGCTCACGAAGCTGTCACGGTGTCAGAGTCGCCGTGCACGTCTCCTATCATAGCATGGCCGGCCTGCATCTTGCTGGACGGCAAGCCTACCACCGTCTGTTCGTCACCCTCTGTCTGACCTACTGAATGCCTTGAGTGACAACCTCGACAATGTTACAGTAACTGGAGGAAGGCCCCCTCCCCCAAAGTTTTGGGGAGGGGAGCCGAGTTTCCCCCTCTCCCAGGTTGGGGGGCCAGGGGATGAGGGCCGCCCGCGACGGAATCCAACATCGTCAAGGTAGTTACCGCCAGGCCAGAGAGCAGGTGAAGAATTGCGTCGCCTATCTTGCGACGGGAAAAAGGCGAGGTGGCGTAGTGCAGGCGTCGTGCAATATCGCCTATCCTGAGCTAATATTTGTCTGTTGGAGTGAGGAGCGAGCTTTTGACGGAATTGCCCTCAGTAGCTATACTTAGGTCCGTGAAGTTGGTGTGGCAAGTCTGTCTGGCCGGTGTTACTCGAAGGGAGCACCGGCTGGCCTACGCAGGGACCAAAAGGTGAAGATGATGTCGAATGCTGCCCCTCACCCACGGACGAGGTCCCACAGATCAAGTCGTATGCCCCGCGTCCGCGATGATGTGGATAGCCTGGGCCGGCCCACTCCGGTTCTCTCCAGAACGCGAAAGCTTCAGCGACTGGTGGAGAAGTTGACAGCCAGAGTGGCCGGCCTCGTCCCGGTCATAGTGGTGCTCGCTCTACTACTCACCGGGGGCGGTGTACAAGCACAGAAGGAGGACCCTCGCATCCGCCAGGTCATCCAGAAGATGAGCGTTGAGGAGCGTGTCGGTCAGCTATTTCTCGTCACTTACGTGGGCCAGGATACCGGCCCGGATTCGGACATTGCACGGCTGATCCAGGATTACAAAGTTGGGGGCGTGCTCTTGAGCCCCCACAATGGCAACTTTGAGAATGCGCAGGAGACTCCAGCCCAGGTAGCTCGGCTAACCGGGCAACTCCAGGCCATGGCCCTCGCTGATGCAGGATCAGGGATTCCGCTCTTCATTGCCACTGAGTCCGATGGCGATGGTGCGCCAACAACGTGGCTGCGTGCAGGTATGACGGCAGTTCCCAGTCCGCTTGCCCTTGGTGCAACGTGGAATCCGGAAAATGCTGAGCTGGTTGGCCAGATCGTTGGACTGGAGCTCTCGGCTGTTGGGATCAATCTGTTGCTCGGGCCACCGCTGGATGTGCTCTTGACTCCGCGTCCTGGTCAGCCCGGCGATCTTGAGACACGCTCGTTTGGTGGCTCGCCGTACTGGGTTGGACAAATGGGGCGTGCCTACATTCGGGGTGTTCATGCGGGCAGCAATGGACGAGTCGCAACTGTGGCCAAACACTTCCCGGGACATGGCAGCAGCGATCGCAGTCCCGAAGAGGAAGCCGCCACGGTCGAGAAATCGTTGGAGGAAATGGTCCGCACCGATCTCGTTCCATTTCTGAAAGTGACAGACGTTTCAGATACGAAGCAGGCCGGCATCACTGATGCATTGATGACATCACACCTGCGGTATCGGGGCTTTCAGGGGGCCACGCGACCCGGTTCGCCCCCGCTCAGCTTTGATCCGGGCGGATTGACAGTTCTCATGGGATTGCCGCAACTGGCACCGTGGCACGAGACTGGCTTGTTGGTCAGTGATTCGCTGGGGGTGCCGGCCGTGCGCCGGCACTTTAACCCTTCGCTGGATAGCTTTCCACATAAGGAGATCGCCCAAAAGGCGCTGTTGGCCGGCAATGACCTGTTGCTTGTTTCCAGATTCGCGCTACAGGACGATGATTGGCCAGCCCAGTTCGACAATATCACATCGGCGATCAGCTTTTTCCGCGAGAAGTATGAGAGTGACGATACATTCCAGCAACGGGTCGATGAGGCACTGACCCGTATTCTTCGACTGAAAATGAAGCTGTATCCCAGCTTTGACCGCCAATTGGTGACTGTTGATCCCGCCGCGGTCGAGGATCTCGTAGGGCAGGGCGATGCCAAGAAGCAGGTAGCAGCCATTGCTCAAAGCGCCGTGAAAGTCGTTGCGCCGGGGTTGCAGGAGTTGGCAGACCGCTTGCCGGCTGCTCCAAGGTCCGGGGAATCCATCTTAATCTTCACCGATACACGTCAAGCCGCTGATTGCCCCGACTGTGAGCCATTCCAACTAATCCCGACAACCGCCATTCAGGACACGATTCGGCGTCTTTATGGGCCCGACGTCACAGGTCAAATCGACCCAAGCGACGTGCACAGCTTCACCTATCAGGATTTGAAGGCATTTGCAATGCCTGCCGGCCAGGAGGGACAGGCAGCCGCCACGAATACGCCTCCTTTGTCTGAGGAGAAACGGCAACGTCTCGAAACGCTCTTGAAAGAAGCGAATTGGGTCTTGTTCGCCATGCAAGACATTGATCCAGAAGTAGCACCGGACTCTGATGCTCTACGCATCTTTCTGAAGGAGCAGGTCAGCAGCCTGGCGGATAAGAAGATTATCGTGATGGCCTACGGTGCACCCTACTACCTGGACGCAACGGAAATCAGCAAACTGACAGCCTACTACGCCATTTTCAGTAAGATCCCGGCCTCCATCGAGGCATCGGTCCGAGCACTGTTCCAGGAGTTCACGCCAACTCGAGCCCTGCCGGTGAGCGTTCCGAGCATTACGTACGACCTGGCCACCCAGCTTCAGCCAGACCCGGCACAGGCACTCAGCGTGAGTCGAGTTGACAGCGAGGACACAACAGTCAACCTTGGCGAAGAGTTTGAAATTCAGACGTCAACGATTCTCGACAGAAACAGTCACCCCGTGCCCGATGGCACAAAAGTGACACTCTGGCTAACAGATCCCACGGACTCTACCTATCGGAACCTGAAGGAAATCAAGACGGTGAATGGGGTGGCGCAGACGAAGTTGCTGGCAGAGCGTGCTGGCACTGTGGAAATTAACGCCGAAGCTGGTGAGGCTACGACCGCCGAGGCCCTGGCTCTGACCATCAAGGGCGAGAAGGAGCCCCCAACTGCAACTGCAGAGCCGCCGACCGTGACGCCGACGTTGGAACCAACGGCTACTCCGCCACCGCCAACCCCCGTTCCCCAACCCATCGAGCCAGGGCCCCTCGTGTCCACGCCGGTGGGATGGGGTAGCCTGGCACTGTCCATGGTTGGCATGCTCTTCGCCGGCGTGCTTGCCATGTCCGTGGCGAATGGCAGTGACCGTTCTCTGGCTCAGACCTTGCGCCTGTTCCTGCTCTGCCTGATAGCTGGCCTCAGCGGATATCTACTCGTCGGCCTGGAATGGCTCCAGGTTCAGAACTTGCCGGGGCTATCGACGTTCCCGACCCAGTGGCAAGTGGCCCTGGTCAGCACGCTGTTTGCGCTCATTCCGTTGATCTGGGCCGTGTGGGACCGACAATAGCAGGGGGTGTGGATAGAGTCTAGGGCACAGGTGTGGGTATGGCCGGCGTCATCGCTCCCGCTGTCGCCGACCCGGTTGACAGCGATGTTCCAGTGGCGTGCCACGTGACCGCGACGGCGATGAACAGTAGTAAGAGCACGATAAGAAGGAGGACCGAATTCTGACGCAATGCCTGCAGCCAGGGAGACGGCCTGGGTGCGGGTGGCGATTGGATAGCACCTGCCGTTGAAAGCCCGCTGAAGAGAGCCTGGCGGAGTTCGGCGACGTCTGCCGGCCGCTGGTCCGGGTGCATGGACATTGCACGGAGAATGGCCGCTTCCGTTCGATCCGAGAGCTGGGAGTTGATCGATCTTGGAGGCGGGAGTACGTCAGGGTTGAGAAACCGCTCCTGTGCAGTGGCCGGCGCGCGCCCGGTGAGCAGATGATACAGGGTTGCCCCCAGCGCATAGATGTCGGAGCGAACGTCGGTATGCCCAAGGCCACCGCCGTATTGCTCCAGCGGTGTGTAGGGCAGCGATCCCAGCCCCTGTAACACGGTGACCGTTCGTGGATCCTCTGGATCAAGAGGCTTTACCAATCCAAAGTCCACAAGCTTGATCCGGCCTTCCGGGGTGAGTTTGATATTGGCGGGCTTAATATCCCGATGGAGAACAGGCGGGTCCTGGCTGTGAAGATACTCCAACGCATCACACAGTTGCTGGGTCCAGGCCAGAACGCGCTCTTCGTCAAGGAACTGCTTCTGCAGGCGGGTTTCGTCAAGCACCTCTTTGAGGTTGCGGCCGGCGACGAAGTCCATGACCAGGTAGTCCCGGCCATCGCGCGAGAAGTAGTCTGAGACTTTTGGAAGATTCGGTTGATCCAGCCGGGCCAGTGTACTTGCCTCACGGCGGAATTGCGCTTGGGCTTGGGCGATAGCCTCCTGGCTGGCACCCGGTTGTGGGCGTACTTCTTTGACGGCACACATGCGGCCTTCCAGACGAAGGTCCTCGGCCTGGTATACAGCGCCGGCACCCCCCTGGCCGACCAGGGCAATCACCTTGTACCGGTCGCGCAGCACGGTGCCCGGCGGCAACAATTCGAACAAGAGCGTCACTCCTCCATGCAAGGCGTCTCTTGTGAGGCGTCCGTAGAGTCTAAGATTAGCCCATTCCGTGAATTCTGTCAAAGAGAAAGGAGGGGCCTTTCAAATATGTTACAACGTGAACTGCCGATGCTCATTATGCAAGATGGTGACCAAATCGGCCAGGAATGGCTACTGGAAGGTAACACAGTGAGCATCGGGCGTGAAGAGGACAACGAGGTCGTTCTCCCAGACCGAAGAATATCGCGCCGACACGCGGTGATCGAACGGGAAGGAGACCGATACTACATCCGAGATTGCGGCAGCAAGAATGGTACGTTTGTCAACGGCAACCTGCTCCAGGCGCGTGTACCGCTGAAAGATGGCGATGCCATTCAAATCGCCACGGGGTTCACCCTGACTTTCGTGGATGCCGGCGCCACCACACCGCTCGTTTTCGAAGGACAACGTGGCCTGATGATCGACGACGACAGCCGGCAGGTGTGGCTGCGAGGTCAAGAACTGGAACCGCCGCTGTCCACACAGCAATATCGGCTACTCCGGCTCTTGTATGAAAATGCCGGCAAGGTCGTAACCCGTGAGGGAATCATCCGCGTCGTGTGGCCGGATGCCGTGAGCGGTGGCGTGTCAGAGCAAGCGATCGACGCTCTTGTCCGGCGGCTACGTGATCGACTGGCGGAGGTTGACCCGGACCACCAGTATGTTGTAACCGTCCGCGGACACGGCTTCCGCCTCGAGAATGCACCCTGACAGCGAATTGCGTTGGAACGCAGGAGCGTTGAACATCTCAACGTTCCTGTGTTCCAACGTGTAACGCACACACTGTTGAGCGTTGGGCCCTGGATCCTGCCCAACCGGTACGAACCGTCGTACGTCTGGTTCTTTCCAGGAGCAAAAACTGCACATGAAAAAAGCGCAAATGCGTACCCTGATATGCCTGCCCATAGCGATCCTGACCCTGGGGCTGGCCGCCACGGTGGCAAACGCTGGCCCTCCCGGCGGTTCCCGGGACCCGGGTCGTCGGGGTGGCGACGTCACGTTACCCGCCTACGCTGCCGGTCAGATTCTCGTTCAATTCAAGCCTGGCCTGTCGCCGGCATCCACAGCCAATCTCTCGAGAGCATACGGAGCGGCACCGCGCGAGGAAATCGCGCCCAATACCTACACACTCTCGGTCCCGGTGGGACAGGAAGAGTTGGTAGTCAAGCAGTTGCAAGAAGAGCCCGCCGTGGCGTCTGCGATGCTGGACCTGCGGCTGGTAATGCCACCGCTCCATCCTCTGGAGGCTGTTGCTGACGGGGCTGGTGCGGTGGTGCAAAGTTGCCAGGGCGCAGAATCGCAGGGGTGTAGAAGTGAAGCCCCCCTTGCTCCCCCGGGCCTCGGCCCTGCTGCTCTGCCGCTCGAGCTGCAGGGTGTGATCACCGACACGCTCCGGATGAGCGCCGTGCCAGGTGGGCCGGCGCTTCCCGAAAACACGTTGCCCACCGAATCGGCCCAGGTATACACAGTCTTCGACTACGAAGGACTCACCGACGAGCCGATTCGCGTTCAGGTCTACGCCCTGGACGTAGATGACTCGCCCATCGTCGTGTTTGATACCGTGGAAACCCTGGATGGGGCTGGCACCGCATCTGTCGTTGTACCTGCCTGGGAGTACTTCGTGGACAGTGGCACCTTCCCGATCGGCCACTATCTTACCCTGGTCTACGAATCAACTGGAGGAAGCTGGAGCGCTATCGGCACCATAGCCTGGCATGTGAGCACGCAGCCCAATGATCAGTGGTTCCTGGCCAACCGCTACCAGTGGAACCTGCACAACACCGGCGTATGGGGCACACGCGACGCCGACATCGATGCCCCCGAAGCGTGGGACGTCACGACAGGGAGCGAAAATGTCACCATCGCGATTATCAGCACCGGCGTCGCCATGAGCCATCCTGATCTGAAGAACAAAATCTGGAAAAACGAGGCCGAAATCCCCGGCAACGGCGTCGATGACGACGGCAACGGCTATGTGGATGACGTAAACGGCTACGAGTTCTTCCTGGACGAAGACAACCCCGACCCGACGGACGACATTGGTTGGGGAACCTTCGCTGCCGGCATCGCTGCCGCAGAGACGAACAACCAGATTGGGATGGCCGGCGTCTCCTGGGGCGCGCGCATCATGCCTATCAAGGTCGTGCGCTTGTACGTGACCGCCACCGCACGAGTCCCCTATGGCTTTGTGTCCGACTTGATCCAGGGCCTCCACTATGCGGCGGACAATGGCGCGCGCGTCATTTTCGTAGCACCCATCGTGTCCTCAGACCAGTTCGAAAAGGTCGAGGCCCTCCGACAGGCTGTGGAGTACGCCACGGCCAGGGGATCACTCGTTATTGGCGTGGTTGGTGATCAGGGGCAGAACGATGCAGTGTGGCCGGCTCTGTTTCCTGAGGTTCTCGGTGTGGGCGCAACGGACTACAATGATGAGCTGACCAGCTTTTCCAACTTCGGCGAGGCCCTCAGTGATGGGCTGGTTGCGCCGGGGAAGCTGATCCTGAGCACCTGCATGTCCTACCTGCCGGCCTGCGTGAGCACGTACCCACAGGATGTCCACGGCCAGACGGCATGGGCAGCAGCGCAGGTGGCCGGCGTCGCCTCCCTCGTATGGTCCGTGAACCCACAACTTTCCCCGGACAAAGTCCGGCAAATTCTGCAGGAAACAGCCGACGACCTGGGACCGCCAGGGCCGGATCAGTTATATGGTCACGGACGCCTTAACGCCGGCCGGGCTGTCCGGCAGACAAGCCATTTGCTGCACCTGGATACATCGGAACTGTACTTCCTGGTCGATGATCAGGACACACAGGTTTGCCGTGACATCTACAATCCCGCGACCGGACCGTTTAGTTGGTCGGCGAGCGAGGACACGGACTGGATACAGGTCAATGGACCGACAGGCGCATTTACACCCTCTCAGCTAGAGGTATGTGTTGTTCGCACGGCGTTGGAAGGATATGGCACGTACACTGCAACACTCACCATCTTGAGCACTATCGACACCCAGACCGAGCCGGTAAGCATTCCGGTCATCGCAGAATACATCCCCCACAAGTCGCGCATCTTCCTGCCTGTGACAATGCGTTAGATCTTCTTGGGTGCCTCCTGGCTTGGCGAACGAATTCGCGGCAACCGCTTCGTGCCTGGCGAATGAGTTCGCGGCAACCACTGCGAAACCCACCTTCGCGGGTTAGTCGGCGAAGCCTGTCCTGAGCCCGCCGAAGGAGCCGATCCTTCGGTCAAGCTCGGGACAGGCTTTGCAATGGTAGGCACGGTTTCAACCGCCGGCTCTCCTTGTTTGGCAGAACTGCCGAGCTGTGATAGAATCGGCACCATGCGCATCTGTTATTTTGGCACCTACGACCTTAACTATTCCCGCAACCGTATTCTGATCGAAGGATTGAAACGCAACGGGGTGGAGGTCGTTGAGTGCCACGTCCCGCTGTGGCATGGCACAAGCGACAAAGTAGCGGCTGCGCGGCATGGACGGCGCTGGCCGACCTTGATGCTCCGGGCCGTACGTGCGTATGCGGCACTGCTGCGGCAATTTCGGGCTGTCGGACAGTGCGACGCGCTGGTGCTCGGCTACATGGGCCAAATCGATGCGTTTGTGGCCCGCACGGTGGCCAACTGGCGGCGCATCCCGCTTGTCCTCGACGTCTTCATGTCCATCAGCCTGATCACGCGGGAACGCCGGCTGGCGACGCCAGGGGACGCCCTGGATCGCATCGTGAGCTGGGTGGAGCACCGTGCCTGCCTCCTGGCGGACATGGTCTGGCTGGATACCCCGTTCTATGTCGAATACTTTCAGCAGCGCTACCAGCTTCCAGCCTCCATCTTCCGACTGATTCCTACCGGAGCGGACGACCGCTACTTCTACCCGGTGCCTGATGTTGACCCGGATCCCGAGCGGTCATTCACCGTGAGCTACGTCGGGAAGTATGTGCCCCTCCACGGCATACCCACGGTGATCCGGGCGGCTGCCCGGCTTCGGGATGAGGGCATTCAGTTCGAGATGATCGGCAAGGGCGAGGCGAAGCCGGCGATGGTCGCCCTGGCCCAGGAGGTGGGTGCAGAGAATGTGACCTTCGAGGGCTGGGTAGAGAAAACGCAACTGGCACGCCGGCTGGCACTGAGCGACGTTTGCCTGGGAGTCTTTGGCCGGCGACGACAGGGCCTGGTCACGATTCCCAACAAGGTGTACGAAGGTCTGGCCATGCGTAAGCCAGTCATCACGGGCCGCACGCCGGCTGCCGATGCCGTCTTTGAGTCTGGCCGGCATCTTCTATTCGTGCCTCTGGAAGATCCGCCGGCCCTGGCCGACGCGATCCGACAGTTGCGCGACGATGCTTCGCTGCGCAACCGGCTCGCCGAGGAGGGGTATCGTGAGTATCGGGCGCACTACACGCCGACGGAGCTCGGCGCGCTGGCTGCGCAGCACCTGCATGAGCTGGTAAACACATCAGATTTCCGAAGTCGATGACCAAACGGATCTCCATTGTCATACCCAATCTTCAGTCGCCCATCATCGATGAGACTTTGCGCTCCATTCGTAACCAGAGCTTCGATCTGAGCCAGGTGGAAGTGATCGTGGTGGGGCGCGACCGCTATGGCCTGGTGCGCGAGGACGGGCTGGTGCGATTTCTGGACACCGGCCATCCGGTCGCGCCGGCGGTGGCCCGCAACCTCGGTCTGTCGCAGGCCAGCGGCGAGATCGTGGTTTTCACGGACTCGGACTGCATCGCGGCCCAGGATTGGCTGGCAAACCTGATGGCAGCTTATCATGCCGAACCGGACCGGACCGTCGTCGGCGGTGCTGTCGCATTCGACGCACACAACTACTGGACACTGGCAGACAACATCAGCACGTTCTACCGCTTCCTGCCTTCGCGCGAGCCCGGTGAACGGCTTCACCTCCCAAGTCTGAACTTCAGTGCGCACCGGCAAGTCCTGCAGGCTGTGGGTGGATTTGACGAACGCTATCCGCAACCGACAGGCGAGGATACGGACCTGTCGCTTCGACTGCGGCAGGCAGGTCATAGCGTCTACTTCGAGCCCGGCGCCGTCGTGTACCACCACCCGCCACGGCAAAGCCTCTCAGCTTTGCTGCGTCACGCGTGGAATTTTGGGCGCTACACGCCGCGCATGCGGCCCGAGTACGGCGATCTCCTGAATTGGCCGGCCTTTCTGCGACAGCCGGCGCTCGTTCTGGCCCTCTCGCCCCTCCTGGCAGCGGGCGTCACCACGCGCATCTTCGTCGAGGATGCCGAGCTGCGGCGCTACTGGCGCACGGCGCCAGCCATCTTTCTGGCCAAGCTGGCATGGTGCGCAGGCGCGGCGCAGCAGCGGGAATTGCAAGTGGCGAACGATGAGCCACGAACGGCGGATGGCAAGTTGCGGACTTCGGAGCTGGCCCCCGGCAGCGGCATTCGTGTTGCGAGTGTCGTGGTGAACTGGAACCGGCGTGAGGATACGTTGGAGTGTCTGGCGTCGCTTCACAACATGACGCCCCCGGCCTCCCAGGATTGCCAGAGGTCTCTGACCAAGGCCCCCGGGGCTTGGTCAGGAGACCTTCACCCATCACAGTCAGGAGGCTCCCCCCTGGATCGCCGAGTGTCTCCGACCGAGGCGCGGAGGGCTCGGTCAGGAGACCTTCGCCCATCGCACCAGGGAGACCTTCGCCCATCATGGGCTGTGGACGTGATACTGGTCGATAATGGCTCGACGGATGGCACGGCCAGGGCGGTTGAGGCATGGTTCCCGGACACAGAGATTCTCTCATTGCCCGACAACCTGGGGTTCGCCGCCGGCTGTAACGTGGGATTGCGACGTGCACTGGAATCCGGCGCCGACTACGTGTTGCTGGTAAACAACGACGCCGTCGTGGCCCCAGACATGCTCGAACAGCTCGTCTCCGTCGCCGAAACACGGCCAGATGCCGGCCTGCTCGGCCCGGTCATCTACTATTTCGACAGGCCGGACAGCGTGTGGTCGGCCGGCTACCGGCAACGTCCCGTCACCTTGTCGGCTCAACCGCCGGCCGGCCGGCCCGAAGACGGCAGACCCTACGAAGTCGATCGGCTGTACGGGGCCGGGCTCCTGATCCGTCGGGCTGTGCTGGACGACGTGGGCCTGTTCGACGAGCGCTTTTTCATGTACTACGAGGACGCTGACCTGTGCCGGCGCGTGCAGGAGGCCGGCTACCGGCTACTGGTCATCCCGGCGGCCCGGATGTGGCACAAAGTATCGGCCAGCACGGGCGAAGGTAGCCCGGCCCAAAAATATCATCTGGCGCGTGGCAGCGTTCTGTTTTTTGCCAAACACACGCCGTTGCCGCTCCTGCCGGTGATTATCGTGTACCGCCTCGGCGTGGCGCTCAAACAGATCGCCCTGGCCGCACGGCGCCGCCGTTGGCGCGTGATCTCAGCCTACCTGCGGGGACTGTGGGACGGTCTTCGGCTGCTCCGCACGGCTCCATAGATGTTCAGAAAAACGATGTCCAGAATTTGTGAAATGGCGCTCCTCGCGCTCACGCACTTCGCGCCGCCGCTCAATGCAGAACTGGTCACGGTCAAGGAAGACCCAACCCGTTTCTCCGAGTGGGAGTATTCTCGCGCGGCCGACGTGGTTCGTGCCTATGGGCCGGAGTTCGATCTGCGGGGGCGTCACGTACTGGATCTGGGAACCGGTCTCGGCGGAAAGCTGGTCTATTATCAACAACTGGGGCCGGCCTCCACCACAACAGTGGACATCCGGCCCGATTTCAGTGCTGCCGCCCGCGCTTTCGCTACTGCCCGTGGCGTCGGCGCCGGCATCCGATTCGTGGTCGCCGATGCAGCCCGGCTACCCTTCGACGACGGGGCTTTCGACGTGGTCATTTCCAACGAGACATTCGAGCACATCCAGCAGCCTCTGCCGGCGCTCCAGGAACTGGCGCGCGTCACCCGGCCCGAGGGGCGGGTGTTCATCTCCTTCCCGCCATACTACGCCCCGTGGGGCGCTCATCTCAACAACTGGATTGCGCTGCCATGGGTTCAGGTGATCTTCTCCGAGAAGACGCTGATCAACGCGGCTGTGACCCTGGAGCAAAGGCTCCAGGTGAATCGCCGGCTGATGCCCGAAGCCCGTCTGGACCTGCGCGGCCGTCAGACGCTGCCACACATCAACAAGATGACACTGCGTCGGTTCGAGGCCCTGCTGCGGGAAACGCCGCTGCGCCTGGTTCGGACAGCCTTCTTCGGGCCCGAGTGGCGCTGGCAGCCCCGATACTACAGGTTTGTTCAGCCACTGACGCGCGTGCCGCTGCTGCGAGAGATGTTTACCAGCCATGCGGTCTATGTCTTGCGGAAGTAGCATGCACCCTCCCGCAGGTTGCGTCCAGGTTTTGGGCGCAGAGGCGGTATTGCGACGTACTTCTATCCCTCTGCTTTGGCGGTTTCTCAACCTGCGAGAGGGTGGCTGATCTGACATGCGACGTTTTGTTGAAAACTACTTCTTCGCCCTTTCAGCCGACGCCATACAGCGCCTGAGCGGTGCGCTGATCGTCGTCTGGGTGTCACGGCAACTGGGCGTAGACGAGGCCGGCATCTACTTCCTGGCTGTCAGCTTCGCCACCCTCTTCGGTCGCCTCTCGTACTGGGGACTGGATCAGCTCCTGACACGGGACGTTGCCCGGGCACCTGATCGGGCGAACCAGTTCATGGTGAATTTCGTCGTCGTGCGCGCGCTGTTGGCCGGCCTGATGATGGCGACGCTCTACGCTGTCGTCATCTTGCTCGGATACGCTCCGCATACCTCGCGCGTCATCCTGCTGCTCGGTCTGACGATTCTGCCGGATAGCCTGATCAACATCTGCCAGAGTGTCTTCATGGCCCACGAGCGCATGGGCTACCTGGCCGTGTCATCGCTGCTGAACGGTGTTGTTCGGATCGTTGCCGGCGTGCTGGCCCTCGTCGGCGGATTTGGGCTTGAAGGGGTGGCGCTCGGCCTGCTGCTGGCGAGCATCAGCACATTGACGTTCCTGCTGTACCTGATTCGAGCGCGCCTGTTCCGTCCGGTCTGGAACATCGACCTGCCTTTCAGCCGCCGGCAGCTCGCCGCCGGCTTCCCTTTCCTGCTCATCGGCGTGTTCTTTATCCTGGAGAGCCAACTGGATGTCATTCTTCTCTCCCGACTGCGGGACGAGTACCAGGTGGGGCTCTACGGGGCAGCCAGCACTGTCGTTAGCGCCCTGATTCTGATTCCGACTGCCTTCCAGACGGCGGTATTTCCGGTGATGTCGCGCCTGTATGCCACGGCGCCCGCTGCCCTGGAGCGCCTGTACGATCAGTCTCTCAAGTATTTGCTCCTGGCCGGCCTGCCCATCGCCGTTGGCGTGACCGTGCTGGCATCGGACATCGTGACGCTGGCATTTGGCCGGCAATTTGCCCCCGGCGCGTCCGTGCTGCAAATTCTGGTCTGGGCGCTGTTTCTCATCTTCCTGAACGTGCCCAATGCCCGCCTGCTGGTTGTGACCGACCAGCAACGGATCATCGCCGTGTTTCTGCTGACGAGTCTGACGATCAACGTGGTGTTGAACCTGCTGCTGATTCCCCGCTGGGGGGCCGCCGGCTCGGCCACCGCCCGGGTGATCTCGACGTCTGTGCTGTTCGTCGTGATTGCGCAGTTCGTCTACCGCCACGTCTACCGTTTCAACCCGTTGCCGTTTCTGCCGCGGCCGGCACTGGCCGCCACGGCCATGCTGGTCGGCCTGTTCATCCTTCGGGAGCAGCCGGCGTTCGTCCTGATTCCTGCCGGCGCTCTGATCTACTTCGCGGTGCTGGCAGCCCTCCGAACCTTCTCGCGTGAGGATCTGGTGCTGTGGAAACAGGTCACAGCCTCATGAATTGTGAATGGTGTAGTCAGAGGAGTGTAGGTAATGTTGAACTTTATCGGTCAGTCTGTGAACGGATTTCGGAACCTGTTGAGTCGTGATCTAGATTTCGTGATCTTCTTTGTCACATCAATCTGCAATGCGAAGTGTGCTCATTGCTTCTACTGGCAAAACCTGAACGCACCCGATGAGGGGTTTGCCCTGGAGGATATTGAGAAGCTGGCGCGATCCATGCCCCAGTTTCGGACGTTGTTGATCTCGGGCGGTGAGCCCTTTCTGCGAGAGGATTTGCCGGCGGTCGTCGGCCTGTTTCGCCGCGTGAACGACATTGAGCACGTGAGCGTACCGTCCAATGGCATCCTGGCCGGCCGCACCACGCGCCTGGCACGGCAGATTCTCGAGGAGAACCCAGGACTGGACTTCACGGTCAATCTCTCGATTGACGGCTTCGCCGAGACTCACGATAAGATTCGAGGTGTACCCCGGAATTTCGAGCTAACGCTGAACACGATGCAGCATCTGCTCGAGCTGCGTGACGAGTTCCCGGATTTCGACGTCTGGGTGAACACCGTCATCTGCGCTGACAACTACGATGAGGTCGTACCTTTCGCGCGCTGGATGCAGGCTAATCAGCCCATCGGTGGGCATTTCTTCGAGGTCGTGCGAGGTGAACCGATGGAAGCGCACCTCAAGTCAGTTCCGCCGGCGAAGCTGCACGAGATTTACGAAGCAGTTTTGCCGATTCAAGAAGCATACCTGCGAAAACGTCTGCAGCGCCAGGGAGCCTCCGCTACGCGTCGTTTCTGGCGACAGGTGCACGGACTGGGCGCACTGGCATTTCAGTACCACGCCCAGTACACCAACTACGCGCATGGCCGGCGCTGGGACATGGAGTGCCTGGCCGGCGAGGCCATCGCGGTCATCGACTACAATGCCAACGTACGCGTCTGTGAATTGCGCAGTGCTCAGGTTGCGCTGGCCGAGTACGACTACGACTTCTCGAAATTGATGCAGAATCCGGTGATGCAGGCGGAACGCACGGCTGCCAAGAGCCACGAATGTGACTGCACCCATGTTTGCTTCATCAGCACGACGCTACAGCATGACTGGCAGGCCAAGTTAATCCATGCGCCATTCCGCTATGCCAAATACCGGCTGACGGGGACATTCTAAGTATCGTGGTAGTACTCACCCTCCCGCAGGTTTGGAGCCTTTCTGGCCGAGAATCGCTGCTTCAAGG
>CAZHMV010000069.1:4984-26787 GCA_964532665.1 uncultured Anaerolineales bacterium | reverse complement strand
CCTCTTCTCTACCACGGCCCAGAACCGCCTACTCCTCCGGTTCAGCGTCTTTGTGTGGAGTATTCTACGTGAGCTCCGCCTTTTTGTCAAACCGAGGTCATTGAGGTGACCGGCACTTATGCGCCGATTCTGACGAGGGTGATGCCCGTGCCGGCCCTTGCAGTGGCCGCGTCGAGCTCAGGCATGGCAAGTGCCGGTCACCTGTCGTTCACAACGACCCCCTCGTGGGGCACAAAGCGCTCGCGCGACAGGATGACGGCACTGCTGCCGGCTCCTTCGCCCTCCGCCGGCCCCTCAGTCTCCGTTCCAGCCTCTGTTGCTCGTAGCGCTTCCAACTGCTCTACCTCGGTCAGGGTCAACCCATAGCGTGTCGCATGGCGCAGGAGGTGCTCTGCCAGCACGCGGCGTACTTGCCGGCCCAGATCGGCGGCGTCGGTGAAGCGATGCCACGCGACGTCGGCCTGGTTCACGAAGACCTGGCCGGCCGGCGTGTGCACCACGTCCTGCTTCAGGAAAGTCACCGAGGGCCGGCCGGCGCGCCGCGCCAGGTCCCATTCCAGCCCGACCGGTGCTCGAATGTCGGCGCCCATGACCAGCAGATGCAGGTCGGCCGTCTGCACCGTATCGCGGTCAAGGGGCTCGGTTGCTGCCGGTGTCTGGAAGATGCGCCAGGCGAGGGTCACGGGTAGCTCTGCAATCATGCGTGCCAGGGCGTCCCTTTCGGCTGCCAGGTCCGGGGCGGCCGAGATGTAGATGGTGGCGGGCGTATCACTGCTGTTGGGCATTGCTTGCCAGAAAGATCATGTAGGAAAAGGAGGTTGCTGTGCTCAACACAGTGTGTTACAATACGGTTGCCGCATACGCAAGACGCCTCTGCTGGTGGGTTCTGGGGCAACCGCCAGCCGACGCCGGGTGTGATGCGGACATCTGACGAGTCAGATTGTAGCATGTAGACGGGTCGGGTGCAAGCCAGGCAGAGCCATTATCCTCGGGATGTAAGCACGGGTAATTTCCTGGAACATCGAGTCCAACGACGCGTGCGGCACAGTGCTGAGTTTGATTGCTTGCAACCTTTGAGCTATAATCTAAGCAGCTTATAATAAGCAGCTTATAAGGGAGTGCTCACGATGGGCAAATTCGTTGGTCGCCAACGCGAGCTGGCCGAATTAAACGCGGTCCTGGCTCAAGGTGGCGCTCAATTCATCCTGGTCTATGGTAGACGGCGGGTAGGGAAGACAACCCTGATCCTGCGTTGGGCAGAGCAGACGGGGCGACCAGTCATCTACTGGGTGGCCACGCGCGATACACCCGCCCAGATTCGTCTGGGCTTCACCCGCGCACTATGGGCCTGGGCATATCGCGGGAGCCAGGCGGTGCCTCGCTTCGACACCTGGGCTGAGGTCTTTGAGACAGCCGCTAATCTTATCGGCGACCAGCCGGCCATTCTGATCATGGACGAGTTCTCCTACGCCGCCGAGTCGGACTCATCCCTCGCATCAAACTTGCAAGCGGCCTGGGATCACTTGTTCAAAGAACGCAATGTAACGCTGGTGCTGGCAGGTTCTCACATTGGGCTGATGGTCGATCTGATGGGATATGAGGCTCCCTTGTACGGGCGTTTCACCGCCCAGTTGCCTGTAGAACCGCTCCCTTTTCCCGCCCTCCGAGATTTTCTACCCCGTTATACGGCAGCTGAAAGGGTCGCTGTTTACGCTGTGGCCGGCGGAATTCCGGCCTACCTGGAGCGGTTCAATGACGCTGAGAGCCTGGGGGCCAATCTCCAGCGCTTGTTCATGCGACGTACTGGCATGTTCCGCAGCGAGCCGTTTATCCTGGTGGGCGACGTCATTCGTCGCGAAACCCAGACCTACGAAGCTGTGTTGAAGGCTGTGGCTGCGGGGCAGCGAACGCCCCGCGAGATCGGCACGGCGTTGGACCTGACTTCTTCTTACCTGAGCCCGTATCTGAAACAGTTGGAGTCGTTACACCTGATCGAGCGCCGTCTGCCGGCAACCATTCCACCGGAGCGTCGCCGGACCAGTCGGAGCAGCCGCTATCACCTGGCCGATCCCTATCTACGCTTTTACTACCGGTTCATCGCTCCCAATTTGGAGCTGGTGGAGCAGGAGTTGACGGATCTTCTCTGGCAACGCATCGGTGAGCAGTTCCGTGCCTTCGTGGGAGAGACGACCTTTGAAGAGCTATGCCGGGAGTGGACGCTGGCCCAGGCGCGGGCCGGCAGCCTGCCATTTGCGCCGGAAAGCGTGGGCAGTCACTGGGCGTCGGATGTCCAGGTAGACGTAGTGGCGGTCAACTGGCGCGAGCAGGCCATCCTGTTGGGGGAGTGTAAGTGGGGGGTTGATGCTGTGGGGCGCTCCGTGGTGCGTACACTGGTAGACAAAGCGCCACGTGTCGTGCCAGGGGAGGACTGGCAGGTTCACTACGTCTTCTTCGCCCGCGCGGGGTTCACCGACGCCGCCCGCGAGGAGGCTGAGTCGGTGGGAGCGCAGTTGGTAGATTTGCAGACGTTGGACGCGGATTTGAGACGCGCACTGACGACAGCATAGAAAGACTTGCTATCTGGGGCATTTCTAAATGGACCATCTCCACGAAATCATCCAGAAGAAGGTCGCCGAATGGCGAGCTGGCGGCTACCCCAGCGACGACTACCCGGCCATCGCCGAGATTCTTGACTATGCGCGACTGCCCGACGGCGAGACGCTACGCTTCCTGCGCCGGGCGCAACTGCGGGCGTTGGAGACCTATTGGTACCTGCGGCTGATAGAAGACACGCCCCACATCTTCGACCTGTACCGGCGGTACTATCCCCAAACGCTGGACCTGCTGGCTGCGCTGGGCCTCGACCGTGGGGAGATCAAGGATTTCGTGTTGAACGCCGGCCTGGAGGCGCTCTGGGAGCACATTCGGACCGACGATGACTTCGTCAAGGCGCACAAACTGGAGAGCGTCCGCGAGACCCTCACGCTGGACTATCCCAGCTACATCTTCGCCCTGGCGATGGGCGCCGGCAAGACCATCCTCATCGGCGCTATCGTCGCCACCGAGTTCGCCATGGCCCTGGAGTACCACCCGGACACCGAAGGACCTTTCGTCCAGAACGCCCTGGCCTTCGCGCCTGGCCTGACCATTCTGGAGAGCCTGCGGGAACTGGTGGAGGTGCCCTACGCCAGGATTCTGCCGCCGCGCCTGTACCAGGCCTTCGAGGCAACCTACAAACTCGTCTTCACCCGCGAGGGCGAGAAGGACCTGCCCGTCATTCGCGGCAGTCGCTACAACCTGGTGGTCACCAACACTGAGAAAATCCGCATCCAGAAGCGCACCTATCGCCACCACACCTGGACGGAGTTGTACGCCGAGCACATGCTGGAACAGTACGAGGCCGAAGCCAACTTGCGTCTGCGAGCGATTGCGTCCTTGCCCAACCTGGGTGTCTTCTCCGACGAGGCGCATCACACCTACGGCCAGGAAGTGGGCGACCGGCTGAAGCGGGTGCGGCAGACCGTGGACTACTTGCATGAGAACACCGATCTCATCTGTGTCGTCAACACCACCGGCACGCCCTACTACCAGCGCCAGATCCTGCGCGACGTGGTCATCTGGTACGGCCTGTCCGAGGGCATCCGCGACGACATCCTCAAATCTGTCCAGGGCAATATCTACGCTTACGACTTCGACCAGCAGCATGCCGACCAGTTCGTGGCCGAGGTGGTGCGCGACTTCTTCCAGACCTACGGCGACGTGTCGCTGCCCAACGGGGCTCCGGCGAAGCTGGCCATGTACTTCCCGCAGACCAGGGACCTGCGCGACCTGCGGCCCGTGGTGGAGCAAACCCTCATGCAAATGGGCTACTCTACCGACATTGTTCTGCGCAACACGTCCAAGTCTACCCAGGCCGAGATCGACGCCTTCAATCGCCTGAACGATCCCGACTCGCGGCACCGGGTCATCCTGCTGGTCAACAAGGGCACCGAGGGATGGGATTGCCCCAGTCTGTTTGCCTGCGCGCTGGCACGCAGGCTCAAACGCAGCCAGAACTTTGTGCTCCAGGCCAGCACGCGCTGCCTGCGTCAGGTGCCGGGCAATCCGCACAAGGCCCGCATCTATCTTTCCATGGACAACCGGGGCACGTTGGACCAGCAGTTGCAGGAGACGTATGGCGAGACGGTGGACGACTTGAACCGTGCCCGCCAGAATACGCGCAACGAGCGGCTGGTAGTTCGCAAGCTGGACATCCCACCGCTGGTCATCAGAAAGATGGTCCGGCGCATCGTGCCGGCCCAAGATGGCCGCGCCGGCCCGCTGCACTTGCAGAAACCCGACATCGTGCCCCAGCAATTGCTCGTGAAAAAGGTCTATACACCTCAGCAGCAGCCCGGTCAGGCCGGCATCCTGACCCAGGTGGCCGAGGAGCGAGCCGCGTACGAGGTGGCCGGCTCCGATCTCTACACCGCCGCCACCGGACTGGCAGCCGTCTACCGGTTGCAGGTTGGGACCGTTTACGCCGAACTGAAGCGGCTCTACGGCGCGGGCGCCACCGTTCCCGACGCTCACCTGCACGACCTGGCAGCTCAGATCGAGGAGCAGACGTGCAACTACCGCGTCGAACAAGAGAAAGTCGAAGTTGCCCTGGCGCTGATCAAGCCTGACGGGTTCGAGCGTGAGCAGACTGATAGCGGCGACGTGGTCTACACCACCCAGATTACGTACCAGAAGGGGAAGGAGAATCTGCTGCTGAGCTGGCAGGAGCTGGCCGGCCGGAACCCTGGAAGCTTTGGCTTCCACTACGATCCCTACAACTTCGACTCCAGTCCGGAGAAAGACTTCTTCATCCAGATGCTGGACGCTATCAACGTCGATCTGGAGCAAGTAGACGACATCTACTTCACCGGCGGTCTCCACGACCCGCGCAAGACCGATTTCTACGTCGAGTACAAGGGCGTGGACGGCGGGTGGCACCGCTACAGTCCGGACTTCGTGATTCGCTGCAAGAACGGCCGCAGCCTGATTGTGGAGATCAAGGCGGAGCGGGAACGCCACGACCCGGTGGATGGTGAAAGTGGTCGGAAGGCGATGGCGGTGCAGCAGTGGGTGGGACTCAATCCCGACCGGCTCAAGTATGAGATGATCTTCACCCCATCGGATACTATTCCCTTCAACAAGGTGGAGCGGGCTAAGCGGCTTATTGAGGAGGATTGCGATCGTGGCTGATGGACAGAAAGTTCAGATTGGCGAGGCCAAGGGCCGGCCCATGCTGCACTGGGTGGGCAAGCGCCCGCTGGACTACGTGACGGCCTATCCGGCCCAATTGGTGGAGACCTTCAACCCGACGGGTGAGGAGACCGACGCTCAGGGACTTCTCTTCCACGGCGACAACAAGGACGTCCTGGCCTGGCTCCTGGCCCACGGCTACCGAGGCAAGATTGATCTCATCTACATCGATCCACCGTTTGATAGCGGTGCCGACTACATTCGCAAGGTGGAGCTTCGAGACACAACCAGTCGAATGAAATTGGATGGGCAGAGCTACACGCTTGGCGAGCAGATCCAGTACACGGATATATGGGCTAACGACACCTATCTGCAATTCATGTATGAGCGACTACTCTTGCTCAAAGAACTGCTTGCTGAACATGGGAGTATCTACTTGCACTGCGATCCGCGTCGTGGAGCATTCCTCAGAATCGTGCTAGATGAGGTGTTTGGAGAAGATAAGTTCGTAAACGAGATTACCTGGGTGCGATCGCTACCCCATGGCAATATTTCGTTCGGCTTTGGCCGGAATCATGACACGATTCTATTCTATACCAAGGGCGAAAACGCTACTTGGCATCAGCAGTATGTACCACATCGTCAGGAGTATCTTGATCAGTTCTATAGATACACCGATGATAATGGAAGGGTATATC
Organism: uncultured Anaerolineales bacterium; assembly: GCA_964532665.1. Lineage (GTDB taxonomy): Bacteria > Chloroflexota > Anaerolineae > Epilineales > JAANWY01 > CAZHMV01. Next base: position 20,860 of record CAZHMV010000069.1, on the reverse strand, counting down.
GGTTAATCTCGTGTATTAACCCAAATAAGAATCGACCGAATTTGACATACGAGTGGAAGGGTGTCACTCGAGTTTGGAAGTTTTCCAAGGAACGTATGGAAAGGATGGACCGCGAGGGTCTGTTGGTATACTCGTCTTCTGGTATCCCTCAATACAAGGGCTACCTTGACGAAATGAAGGGGGGGCTTGTACAGGACACCTGGACTGACATTTCTCCGGTGATGGGCAGCGCTACAGAGAGAGAAGACTATCCGACACAGAAGCCAGAAGAGTTACTTGAACGGATCATAAGTGCTTCTTCCAACCCAGGCGACCTCGTCCTAGACTGCTTCGTCGGCTCTGGGACCGCGACCGCCGTTGCCCAGAAGCTTGGCCGCCGGTGGATCGCCGCTGACATCAACAAGGGCGCCATCCAGACCACCTCCAAGCGCCTTCAGACCATCATCCAGGAGCAGATTGAGGCGCGCAGCGGACCGGAGCAGCCAACTCTTGGCCTCGACGGCGACAAAGACGAGACACCGGCGCCGGCTGCCCTCTCCTTCAGCGTCTACCGCATCAACGACTACGACCTGCAAATCCAGCACAACGAGGCCGCCAACCTGGCCGTGGAGCTCATTGGCATCGAGCGCACCAAGACGGATATGTTCTTCGACGGCACGCTGGGTAAACGGCTGGTGAAAATCATTCCCTTCACCCATCCTCTCACACTCATGGACCTGCAACTGGTGAAGGATGAACTGGCGGCGCGCCCGGAGGAGGATCGGGATGTGGTAGTCGTCTGCCTGGGCAAGGAACTGGCCGTGGACGCCTGGTTGGAGGACTACAACAAGCACCGCCCCATCAACCGCATCGAGGTCATCGAGCTACGAACGGACCAGAAGTACGGCAAGTTCTTTGTGCACCAGCCGGCGGAGGCCCAGGTCACCATCCAGCGCCGTGACGACAAGATCATCGTGGACATCGACGACTTCGTCTCCCCCACCATCGTCGAGCGCCTGGAAATGGACACGCCTCTCTTCCGCGCCAAAATCCCCGACTGGCGCGCTATGGTGGATGTGGTCATGATCGACACGGCCTACGACGGCGATGTGTTCGACATCGATCTGTCAGACGTGCCGGCACGCAAGGACGACCTGGTGAGCGGGCATTATGAGTTAGATGCTCCGGAAGGGCCGGCGACGGTGGCAGTGAAAATCATCGACATGCTGGGCGAAGAGGTGTTGGTGACGGAGGAAGTGTGAGGGGTTTGTTCAAGTGACGCGTTTTGGCTATGCTGCCGCGCGACGTCGATCATTCAGACAAGGTCGCAAGCCATCGCCCTGGATGGTTACCCGGGCCGGCCCAAGCCGCTGCCGGCAGACACCCTCGTGACCAATCCTCCTGAACGCAAGCTAACGCCCGTTGCTGGACGCTTGAGTCTCAAGTAACTCGTGATCGATGAAGCGTTATGCTTCTTGCCACTTCGACGCCTCATTCAACCGCCCGATCTGCTCGCCGGAAAGAGCCACATCCAAGGCGGCCAGACTGTCCTGCAACTGCTCGACGGAGTTGGCACCGATGATGGGCGCGGTGATGACCGGTTGAGCCAGCAGCCATGCGAGGGACACAGCAGCCGGCGTGCTTCCCACTTCCTCGGCCACGGCGCGCACGGCGTCGAGGGTGCGCCAGCCGGCTTCGTTGAAGTAGCGCTGCCGGATGCCGGCGGCGCGCGCGCTGTCGGGCACGCTGCCCCGCTCGTACTTGCCCGAGAGGAAGCCGGCGGCCAGTGGGCTGTAGGGGATCACGCCCAGACCCTCCGCTTCGCACAACGGCATCAGCTCCCGCTCGAACTCGGCGCGATGCGCCAGGTTGTAGTGGGGCTGGAGCGACTCGTAGCGTACCAGCCCGTTGACGTCGCTGGCCCACAGCGCCCTGGCCAGCCGCCAGGCCGGATAGTTGGAGCAGCCCACGTAGAGCACCTTGCCCTGCTGCACCAACTGGTCGAAGGCCGCCATCGTCTCCTCGATGGGCGTTGTTTCATCGAAGGCGTGCGACTGGTACAGATCGATGTAGTCGGTCTGCAGCCGGCGCAGGCTATCCTCCACTGCCTCGACAATGTGCTTGCGGCTCAGGCCCTCGCCGTTGGGGCCGGGCCACATGCGACCTCTCACTTTCGTCGCCAGGACGATCTGCCGGCGGTTGCCGCGCTCCTTCATCCAGCGCCCGATGATCTGCTCCGACACCCCGCCGGGGTTGTTTTCGGCCCAGACGGAATACACATCGGCGGTGTCCAGGAAGTTGCCGCCGGCCTCCACAAATGCGTCCATCACCTGGACAGCGCTGTCCTCATCCGCTGTCCAGCCCCACTGCATTGTGCCCAGGCACAACGCCGATACCTTCAATCCCGTCCGTCCCAATCTGCGATACTTCATGCCATTATCCTCCGTTCAACTCTTGTGCGCGCATCTGGAGTCGATTCCGCAGTTGCTCGACCTCACCCACGGTGGGCGTGCGCAACCCGACACGCTCGTAAATCTGGTGGGCCTGCTGAGCCAGTACGAAGGCTTCCTTGATTCTCCCCTGGCGCTCCCGTAGCCGTGCCAGGCGAACCTTAGCATAGGCTTCTTCTTCCGGCAATTCCCTCTCTTGGGCAAGCTGACTGCTTCGACCGAGAAGATATTCGGCCCGGGGGAGATCATCTTGCTCCAGCGCAACCTGAGCCCGGTCACTGATGTTTGAAACCAGTCCCTCGATCTCGCCAAGTTGTTGGTTGGTCTCCTGGGCAGCAGCCAGGTATTTCTCGGCCTGGCCGGCGTCGTGTTGCAGCAGTGCCAGCACGCCCAACCCCCCCTTGCAGATCGCGATCCACCGCTCATCTCCAATCTCTTGGAAGATCGACAGTGCCTCAAGATACAGCCGCCTGGCTTCGTCAAAGTCCCTGTGGTATTCGCGTGCGATCTGGGCCAGATTTCGGAGGGCAACCCCTTGTACCCGAGGGTAGCCGGCACCGGCCATATCGAGAGCTGCCTGGAAGCAGGCGCGTGCCTGTTGGTGTTGTCCCTGTTGAAAGTGGGTCCAGCCGACATCGTAGACCAGGTGCCATGCAGCCGCCTGGGTGCCATCTTGCTCACCGCGCAGCAAATCGACGGCCAGCTCACCCCACTTCACCCGCTCCCGCTTGTAGCCCCACAGCCCCAACCAATATCCCAGGAGATCGAGCAGGCCGGCCAAAGCCAGCTCTTTGCCCTCATAGCACCACTGCGTGATCGACAGGAGGTTGTCCCATTGGTCTCGAATGAAGCGTTCCCGTTCTTCTCGACTTAACGCCCTGATGGCCTGCTGGTAGCCCCTGGCCAGATTGCGGTATGGCGTCTTCAACGTTTCGTGGCCTGGCTCTGGCTCCAGGAGCGTGATCGCTTCGTCGGCACGCCGGCGGAGGAAATGTCGTGTCGGGGCCAGGATGTCATAGCGCGAGGCCGCATGCTCGTTAATCAAGAACAGGGTCCGCAATCGGTTGATGCCGGCCCGGAGGTGTGACCCCTCAACGGAGCTGGCCGCAGCAATAATCGGTAGCGGGGCCGGTTTGCTCAAGATAGGCATCACGTGGAGGACCTTCTTCTCGGTCGGAGTCAGTTTGCTATACCCTTCCTCAAGCAGATACTCCAGGAGTTCTTCGACCTGCCCAATATCACTGCGTACGGCTTCCTGGGGTGTGTACCCCTCGGTCATCAATCCAATGGCCATCCGCATGGCCGAGGGAATGCCGCTTGTGGCTTCGTAGATGTAGCGCAGGTCTGCCTCGCTGGGCGATAGCCCCCGCGCCTGACACACGTTCTGCATAAACGCCAGGCCCTCGTCAACTGACATGCCAAACAGCTTGATGACCGTTTCGAGTTCGCTGGCTCGACCGCGCTCCCGGCTCGTCAACAGCACGGCCGTCGTCATCGGGACCTGCTGAATGAAGCGATATATCTGCCGATGCCGCTCTTCGGAAAACACCTCGGTGTTATCGATGATAATCAGGCATTTGGGAAGAGTGGCCAGGTTTTGAATCACCAGGGCATGTTTTTCTTCCAGGCTCTCTGATGCCACGACCCGCCGGTCTCCCAGAACCTGTCCAATGGTGTTGAAAACCGTCTCGAGGGAGGTGACATACTCTTCCTGTTCCGTCCGTGCAGCAATCCAGATGACTGCGTCAAAGTACGCTCGTTCTACACACCGTTGAGCCACTTCCAGCGCCAGGGTCGTCTTGCCGGCGCCTGGATACCCGCGGATGGAAACCACCCACGGCCGGCGCGTGAGACCGCGAATCACCTTCTCGACCAGGTCCTGCCCCGCATCATCTGACCGCCGGACAAACTGATACATGGGGCGTGGCAGGTTGTGCTGCACCTCCGGGGTCGCCGGCCCGGCGGTGTCCGCCAATGCATGGTTCTCCATAAAGGCCAGCGCCAGGGCGTCGATAGCCGATGACATGATCTCAAAGAAGCGCGCGCGCCCGACGCCCAGCCGGTCGGCGACGATTTTCCATGGCTCCCCCAACACGAAGTAGTCATGCAGGACGATGTAGTTGCGCCAGTCGGGGTCATCAGGATCTTTGTCAGAGATCGGCTTCAGGGCAGCGATGACCTCTTTGAATAGAGTCTCGATGACTGCGCCGACGAAGGCCGGCGGAACCAACTCCACCGGCTGTTGAAGCCGGTCCTGTACTACCCTGAGGTCTCGCAATCGGGGTAGCTCGCCCAGCGCCTTGCGTTTGCGCCGGCGCACCAGGCGAATCGCCACGTCGATCTCCTCGAAGAATTCTGCATCCATCTGTTCTCCGCCCCCAGTCAAACTGCTCAGCCACCCTCCCGCAGGTTGCTAAGAACGATGCTTCTGCCTCTGAGACCAGGTCTCTGGCCGTGATTCTCGGCGAAAGAAGGTTCAAACCTGCGGGAGGGTGAGTGGTAACGGTCCCCAGGAAGTTACTGTCAGTTCAGAACAGGTAGCTCCTCGTTTTGTCGCCTCTCAGTGGACCAAAAGTGGACTGATAGTGGATCAAAACCAGCATTGCGCAGGACCTTGATCGAAATGACCCTGGACGTAACAGAGATTCCGCGACGCTGATGAAGGATATACTTATCATCAGCGTGCCTGGTACAGCTCGTACTGCGTACTGCGTATCGCGTAGTGTGCAATACAAACTCTCCCAGAGCCAGCAACGAGTTCAAACTAGCCGATTCCCGGCTCCATCATCCAAACAAGGAGTGAGGTTGTGTCCATCACCCGCGTTGGCATCAACGGCTTTGGCCGCATAGGACGCCAGGTCTTCAAGATTCTATGGGAACACTACCCGGAACTTCAGGTTGCAGCTATCGGCGTAACCGATCCCACAAAAACCGAAGTCCGGGCACATTTGCTGGAACATGACTCAACCTACGGGCAATTCCCCCACACAGTAGAAGCCCATGTCAGCAATCACGCGAACGTCCTGATCGTTGACAACCGGGACATCCCAATTATACCACGACTTGATCCCCATCGCACGGTGGGGTGGGCGGACTACGACATCGATATCGTCATCGATGCCACCGGCAAATGCAAGTACCGGCAGTATGCCGAGGAACATTTGCGCGAAGGGGCAGAGCAGGTAATCATCACCTGTCCAATCGACTGGGCTGATGTGACGATCGTGTACGGCATCAACCACCAGGATTTCGATCCGTGGCAACATCGTATTGTCTCCAGCAGTTCGTGCACGACGACCAGCCTGGCACCGGTGAGCAAGGCGTTGGACGATGCGTTTGGTCTGGCTGAGGCGTTTGTGACCACGGTCCACGCTTACACGAACAGCCAAAACCTGTTGGACTCGACACACAAAGACCCCCGTCGGGCGCGGGCGGCCGGCAACAACATTATCCCCACGACCACTGGCGCAGCGAAAGCCCTTGACCGGGTGTTGCCGGGCCTTGGCAGCCGGATTGGTGCTGCTGCACTCCGCGTGCCTGTGCCCAGTGTGTCGATGATCGACCTCATTGCACGCCTGGAACAGCCGGCCACGGCCCATGAGGTAAATGAGGCCTTCCGTGCAGCGGCCGACGGTCCCCTCCATGGCATCCTGGCTATCTCGGACAAGCCTCTGGTGTCGAGTGACTACATCGGCAACGAGCATTCGGCCATTGTTGATGCCCTGTCAACCAGCGTGGCGGGGCAGTTGGTGCGCGTGGCGGCATGGTACGACAACGAGTGGGGGTATTCTTGTCGGGTCGCCAATCTGACGGCCTACATTGCCCGGCAACGAGCCTCCATGTGGATAACGGAAGAAGGAGCACCGGCCATGGTCGGTGCTGAACTGGCTTATGCTTTTGACGGCCCGCGGCAATGATACACAGAAGGAGGCAAAGCCCATGGCAACGCATAGCATGATTGCAGATGTCCCTCGCTGGAGAGAGCGGGGTCTCTTCGGGAAGGTGGCGACGAGCAATGCTGCGCAACGGCAGGCAGCTCTTCACGAAGAGGTCTACATGCGAGAGGTCACCGATCGCGAATCGCTATACGGCGACTCGTTCGCCTGCGAGTGGTGCCGGCAGTCCAACCTGTCACCCGACGATTTCGAGTAGCTGACTGTCCCACCCCTGTTAATTGAAAACACCACAAGCGCATCCCCCCGCTGGCACGTGCCACGCAGAGAGCGGAGTCAAAGACCCCGCTCTCTACGTGTGAGTTGCAGCCTCTCGACTGTGCCCTGCCGGCCAGGACCCCCTTGTGTGAGTTCGAGGTAGCCATCAGGCCAGGGTTACGCCTCTGACATTCCTTCCTGCCTGTACATGATCAAGGTGTGTGAAGATCAGCGTGTCAAGATAAGCAAATCTATCCCGACAGCGATCATCAACAACAGGAATAGGAATCCACCGCAACCACTCCCAACTTCCGGGCTTTTGGGCCGATCACGCTGTGACAGTAGGTCCCTTATCTCGCTGAGAGCCTTACGGATGAACCAGAGACGTAACCATAGCCATAAGGCGTATAGACTGACGAGCAATAACGCTGACGTGGCCGCGAGCAGGAGAGGATCGATGCTCCGGGTGCTCATCATGACCTTCTTCTCCTTGCTACGCATACGCGTCTTTCATCTTAAAGTATAGACGGAAACACACGTGTGCAATCCGCGAGCGTTCCCCCCTTCGTCCGACCCTGGTCTGGCCGTATGCCTCTGACAATCCATCTTGCCGATAGATGTCCGTCTACCTGGAGTCCATACCCAGTTCGAAGGAGTCTCGGCTTCGGGATTGCCGATTGACGCCTCCGACCGGGAGTGATACAATATTGAGGCGAAGGCGGACGTGTGTAGATGTCAGGAATGCACTCGATTTCTCAGTTTCACAGGAGGAGGTTCATGGCTGCACAACAGGATCGCCAACCGTTGCTTGGCCGCGTGCTGGAGGAGACGGCGCGGGTTATGCCCGACAAGGAGGCGCTGGTCTTCGGGGATCAGCGCGTGAGCTGGTACGATTTCAACGAACGCGTGGACCGGTTCGCCAAAGCCCTGCTCGATCTGGGGGTCGAACGGGGGGACCGTATCGGCGTGTTCATGACCACCCGACCCGAGTACGAGTACGCCTACCTGGCGGCAGCCAAGGTGGGCGCTGTTCTGGTTGGACTCAACGTTCAGTACAAGGGACCGGAACTGGCCTATCTCTTCGAGCTTACGCAACTCAAGGTGCTGATTGCTCAGGGTCGGTTCAGAGACGTGGCGATGGCGGAAGCCCTCAAGCCCCTGGTCGGGCAGTTCTCGTCACTGGAGCACTTCATTGTCGTGGGGGAAGGCCGGCCAGACGGCGCACTCTCTTTCGAAGACCTCGTGGCCGATCCGCGACCAGAACTCGACGTAGAGCTGGACAGCCGCCACGCCCAGGTGAACGCCGGCGACGGCGTGCTCATCGTGTTTACCTCAGGCTCCACCGGCCGGCCAAAAGCTGCCCTGCTGACACACCGCAACATCCTGGACAACATCGCCGTCGAGACACGGATGTGGAACATCACGGCTGATGACCGGCTGCTGCTTCACCTGCCCATGAACCACGTGGGCGGAGCAACGGAGCTGACCGTGCCGGCCCTGCTCACCGGCGCTACACTGGTCATGATGGATCACTTCCACCCCGTCCACACCCTGGAGACAATCCAACACGAGAAGATAACCCTGCTGGGTCAGGTTCCCACCATGTATATCATGGAGTTCAACCTGCCCCACTATGACCAGTTTGATCTCTCCAGCCTGCGAGCGGCTGTAGTGGCGGGTGCTCCCATGCCGGCCAGCGCCATGCAACAAATGGCTGCCATGGCGCCGGAGCCCTACACCGGCTATGGTATGACCGAGGTGGCTGGATTCGTTACGTACACGTTGCGGGGCGACCCGCTGGACCGCCTGGTGAACACCGTCGGTAAGGCAGCGCCGGAGTGGGATATCCGGGCAGTGGATGACGAGCGAAGGCCACTGCCAGCCGGCGAGGTGGGGGAGATTGCGATTCGCGGCTCGTGTGTCATGAAAGAGTACCTCAACAACCCCGAGGAAACGGCACAGGCGCTGGACGCCGACGGCTGGTTCTACTCCGGCGATCTGGGCTACATCGACGAGGATGGCTACATCACCCTGGTCGGCCGCAAGAAGGACATGTACATTACCGGTGGGTTCAACGTGTATCCACGGGAGATCGAGGAGTATCTGGAGAAGCACCCCGCCATCGCTTTGGTGGCTGTTCTGGGGACGCCCGACCCTGTCATGGGGGAGGTGGGCACCGCGTACGTGATTCCCAGGCCGGGGGCCGAGCTCACCGAGGAGGAGTTCAAAGCCTACTGCGCCGAAGGTCTCGCCGAATACAAGATTCCCCGGCACCTGATCGTCAGAGAAGCGCTGCCTCTTACGGCTCTGGGCAAGGTAGACAAGCGAAAGCTGCGCGAGCAACTGGGAATGAGCTGATGAAGCATCTACAAATCGAGCGCCAGGGGGCCGTTGTCCGGGTGTGGCTGAACCGCCAGCAAGCACTGAACGCCATCAACCGGACGATGTTGGCTGAGCTGCGCCAAACCTTCGAGAACCTGGCAGCGGACGAGGAGGTGAGGGCCGTGATCCTGAGTGGCCGGCGCTTCGCCTTCTCGTCCGGCTTCGACGTGGCCTGGATGGCCGGCCTGGACAGCGAGACGGTCGGACGTGAGCTGGGAAGCATACGGGCGCTGTACGATGTCATCGAAACCTTCCCCCGACCGCTCGTCGCGGCTGTTAACGGCGTGGCCATGGGCGGCGGTTTGCTGCTGGCCCTGGTCGCGGACCTGCGAATCGCCTCGGAACGCGCGCAATTCGGCGTGCCGGAGGTCAAGATCGGCATCTTCCCATCGCTGAGCCTGGTACCGCGACTGGAGCGACTGATTGGCCTCGGGCCGGCCAAACGTCTGGTGCTGACCGGCGATCCGGTGGGCGCTGAAGAAGCACTGCGCATCGGGCTGGTAGATCGCGTGGTGCCGGCTCGGGCATTGCAAACCGAGGCCCAGGCGCTGGCGGAAAAGCTGGCGAGCCTCCCGCCGGCCGCGGTCAGACTCTCCAAGGCAGCCTTCGCAGCGGCTCACGACGTCAGCTACACCGACTGGGAAATGGAACACTTCGTGCGGTGCTGGGACACACCGGAACGCAGCAAAGCGATGCACGCCTTTCTGCAGAACGTAGGGGATTCGTAGTGTCTTTTTTCGCCTTCTTTCACGTCTGAGACTACAATAGGCTGGGCTAGTATGGTATAATCAACCCAGATTTTTTGTCTGTCTCCAATGGAGAAAAGGGCATTCATGGCCAACGCACCCCGTGGTCCGACCATCTGGCGCGCCGGCTGGCGTGAAATATGGCAACGCCGTGCCGGCGTCCGACTTGCCCTTGTATGCCTCCCCCTCCTCCTGGTATTTCTGGCCATCGTCCCCCCGAAGGCCAGCCTGCAAGTCCCCCAATATGCAAAGCGGTCCAGCTCCGCCATCGCCATCACCGATGACGGAAGCCGGCTGCTCGTCGCCAACCCTGACTCCAACAGCCTGTCGGTGATGGACCCGGTGGCCGGCGAGAAGCTGGCCGAGATCGCCGTCGGCGATGACCCCCGGACTGTGGCGCTGGACGGCGGCACCCGGGCCTACGTCGCCAACCGGGGTTCCAACACCGTGTCGGTGATCGATCTGGGCAGCCTGGGCACCGTCGCCACCATCGAAGTGGGATACCGGCCTTACGGTGTTGTCGTGTCGCCGGCCGGCGCTTTTGCCTTCGTCGCCAACTCCGGGTCGGATACCGTCTCGGTCATCGATACGGCTGCGCTCCAGGTCATCGACACCATCCCGGTGCGTGACCGGCCCGCCGGCCTGGCCGTCACCGCTGACCGGCTCTACGTCACCCACCTCCTGACCGGTCTGGTGAGTGTGATTGACGTCACCGGCCTCCCGGAGTCCGTCCCATATTGCGGCGGGCTCGACTTCGACCTGAACGGTGAAGTGGACGTGTCGGACATCGATCAGGTGGGCGCCCGCTGGCGCGACACCTGCCGTGATGCTCCCTACGACCCCGCTTTCGACGTGGACCGCGACTGCAAGATCCAGATCACGGATGTGATGGACGTGGTGCAACACTGTGGATCAGCATGCGCGGTGATCTCCACCGGCTCCACGAGCAACCTGGCCCAGAGCATTGTCCTGGACCCGGCAGAAACGCGCGCCTATCTGCCGCACATCAAATCCAATTCGTCCAATCCCGCTCCCCTCTTCGACACCAGCATCCTCCCGGTCGTGTCAGTAATCGATCTGGCAACCAACCAGCACCTGCCGGCAGAGCGCATCAGCCTGGAGACGGTGGACAGGCCCGTCAACATGCCCTTCGACGTTGCCTTCTCCCCCGACGGCTCGCGATTGTGGGTGGTGAACGCCGGCAGCAACGACGTCTCCGTGATCGATGTGGGATCACGCGCCGGCGTGGCCCACGTCACCGTCGGCGCCAACCCACGGGGTATCATCCTATCGCCGGATGGCGGAACTGCGTACGTCAACAACACGCTCGACGGCACGGTTTCGATTATTGACACGACAACGGCCGAGGTGACGGATGTCCTGACCGCGACGCGCATTTACATGCCGCCCGTGTTGCTGCACGGTAAGCGGCTGTTCCACACCAGCGCCAGGCCGGCCCTCGCCCGCGACCAGTGGATCAGTTGCGCCTCGTGCCACTTCGATGGTGAGATGGATGGCCGCACGTGGAACCTTCCTGGCCTGGGACCGCGCAACACGCCGAGTCTCCTGGGCGTCATCCAGACCTACCCGATCAACTGGCAGGCGGACATGGACGAGAGCCAGGATCAGGAGCACTTCATTCGCAGCTTCCAGGCCGGCACCGGCCTCATCACTGACGGCGACCCGTACCCAGGCCGGGGCATGTTCAACGTAGGGCGGTCCCTGGAGCTGGATGCGCTGGCCACCTTTGTGGATTCGCTGTCGATTCCGCGCAACCCGGCCATTCCGCCGGGCGGCCCGGTCCCGCCAGCGGTGGAACGAGGCCGGCAGGTGTTCGAGTCGCCGGCTACGGGGTGCGCCGTCTGCCACCCGGCGCCGGCCTACACGGACCGCCAGAAGCACGATGTCGGCACGGGGGATGGACCGGACGAGCTGGCCGGCCCGGAGATAGACACGCCCACTCTGCGGGGCCTGACGCGCACGGCTCCTTACCTGCACGACGGCTCAGCGCCAACCCTGTACGACGTGCTGGTGACAAAGAATCCGGCGGGTCGCCACGGGGCAACCTCTCAACTCGCGCCGGATGAGATCGTGGATCTGATTGCGTTCCTGGAGGCGTTACCGTATTGAGGTTAGCAGCATGAAAGTGGTACACTGCGTTGCCATGGCCTTTTGCCTCCTGGCCGGCCTGCTCATCAGGCCCGGCCAGCTAATCCGTGCTGCCACCCCACCCCTGCCAGCCATATCCAATACCCAATCCGAAATCCGAAATCCGAAATCCGAAATCGCTACCTTCACCCTCTCCGGCACCATCCGCGACCCCGCCGGCGCCCCCGCCCCCGAAGTCTGGGTTGGCGTCAGTAGCGACTACGAGTGGGACGAGGCCACCACCGACAGCAACGGATTCTACAGCGTCGAAGTCACCGGCCCGACCTGGCTGCGATTCTACATCCGGCCGCCGGTGGAGAGCCGCCTGGCCCAGCGAGTTGTCTACCAGGAGGGTCCGTTTGACAGTGACACCATCCAGGATTTCGACCTGGTGGCCGGCCACCTCTTCTCCGGTGAAGTCCAGTCGCCAGGGGGGAACAGCGTCTACCTGCCCTGGGGCGCAGACATCACGGCTCTCACCAACCCACCGCCGGCCGGCGAGAGCTTCTCGTTCTGGACCAACTGGCACGACGGTACCTTCGAGACCGTCCTCCCGCCGGATGTCTACAGCGTCGCCGTGGACGAACCGCCCCGCCCTTTCTACCCCACACGCATCACGGTGGACCTGCGCTCCGCTGACGTGGAGAATTACGAGTTCATCCTCAACGTGACTCCAGATCCGCTACCGGGTGTCCAGCCACCCGATGCCACCCGCATCAGCCTGGGCACGCCCGATGCTGACGGCTACCTGAGCGTGTCTGGCGCACCGGGCGCTGTCAGTCCCTTCGCCGCCGTCTTCATCGCACATGCGACCTCCGGCCGCTGGACCAAAACTGCGGCCGACCAGGATGGCAGCTTCTCCGCCACGGCCTACGGTCCAGCCGGCTCGTTCCTTATCATCAAGCAAGACCCGTCTCACCGCTACGTCAACGGCTTCATCGAGCACGCCGAGCCGGACCCGACATATAGCCACCCCGTCGGCGCTGCCAACCTCGACCCGCTGGCATCTACCATTCTGCAGGTGCCAATCTCGAGTGCCCAAGCCCGGAGTTCCTCCGAGTTCCTCCGAGTTCCCGTCGGACAGGAACTCAGGGGAACTCGGGGGAACTCGGAGGGGGTCTGGCCGCTGGCCGGCTCCGGCATTGTGAACCCGTACAAAGGTGTGGCGATATGGACGGTGACGGGCGAAATCGCGGTCGAGGATACGATGCGGCGCGTCACCGGTGGCACACTGGACGGCGTGTACCAGCCTGGCCTGTACGCTGGCGGCATTCACTGGCCCAAGCCGGCTCTGGCCGACCTGGACGGCGACGGAGACCTGGACCTCTTCATCGGCGATGACAACGGCTACATCACATACTACCGCAACGACGGACTATCTGATTTCGGAATTCCGATTTCGGATTTCGGATTTATCCTTCCGAAATCCACAATCCGAAATCCGCAATCCGAAATCCGAAATGTGAAGTGGACTTTTGTGACTGATCGCTGGGAGAACATGGACATCAGTTGGTGGACCTCGCCGGCCTTCGTGGACGTTGATTACGACGGGGACCTGGACCTGCTGGCCGGCACCGGTGACGGCTGCATCACCTTCTTCCGCAACATCGGCACGCGGACCACGCCGGCCTGGCGCTTCGTGACCAGCGAATATGCCGGCATCGACGTGGGAAGCTACGCTGCGCCGGCCTTCGCCGACATCGATGCCGACGGCGATTTCGACCTGTTTATTGGGGACAACGCCGGCCATGTCGTCTTCTACCGCAACATCGGCACCCGCGAAGAGGCCGTCTGGATGTTCGTTACCGATGACTACCTGGGCACGAGCGTGGATGGCCTGGCTCTGCCGGCTCTGGCCGACGTGGATGGCGACGGCGACCTGGACTTCTTCGTTGGCTCATGGGGTGGAATCAGCTACTGGCGCAACAACGGGACCCCCGCTGTGCCGGCCTGGACCCTGATCACCCACCGCTACGCCGGCATCTACGAACCCGGCGACCTCATCCCCCTCTTCGCCGACCTGGATCAGGACGGCGACCTGGACCTGCTCCTGAGCTGGTCGTACGGTCCCATCCGCACGTACACCAATGTGGGCACGTCCAACGACCCCCTCTGGGCACGCACGGTGGATGACACCTTCCCCCTGGACCTGGGCGGCTACTCGACCCCCGTCCTGGCCGACTGGGACGCCGACGGCGACCTGGACCTGCTGGTGGGTGACTACCACAGCCGGGTGCACCTCTTCCGCAATGATGGAGTTGCGGCCGATCTGGCGGACAACCGACAACAGCCTGGGCCGGGCGAAGCCAGAGGCACGAACGGCGAGTCTGCTGCTTCCGTCATCCGTCGCCCGTCATCTGTCCTCCTTCCTCAGTGGACCGATATGGGCCTGGTAACGGCGGTTGACCCCGACAATCTGTACCACGCCGCACCCGCCCTGGTGGACATCGACGGCGATGGCGACCTGGACCTGTTTGTCGGCGAGGACGATGGCAGCGTGGATTTCTTCCGTAACCTTGGCTCGCCGGCCAAGCCGAACTGGGTGCTGGCCGCCACCGACTACCAGGGCTTCGACGTGGGGAAATATGCCAAACCGACCTTTGGCGACCTGGACGGCGACGGCGACTATGATCTGCTGGTGGGCGACAAAGACGGCCGCCTGCATTTCTATGAGAACACCGGCACACCCACCAACCCCGCCTGGGCTCCCCCTGACGACTACTTCGGGGGCATTGATGTGGGCCGCTACAGCGCCCCCCTCCTGGCCGATCTGGACGGCGACCAGGACCTGGACCTGCTGGTCGGCGTCGAGAACGGTCGGATATGGGCTTACGAGAACGACGGTGACACCTGGACGCTCCTGACCCAGGCGTACGGCGCTGCCTGGCCGGCCGAACATGCAACGCCGGCCCTGGGCGATCTGAATGGTGATGGTTGGCCGGACCTGATGGCCGGCAGCGTGGCCGGCGGCCTGCAACTGTATCTGAATCGGGGTGCGGAGCCGCCCTCGGAGGGCCTGGAGCCCGGGGATGCCCTGACTGCATCGGGCACCCTGCGGATCACTTCCGCTGGCCTGCCGGCGGACTTCGATCCGGCCACAGTCTACCTGGGGGGCAGCTTCGAACCGCGCCCGTTCTTCGATGCGGACGGCCGGCCTCACGGCACGACCAACCAGTTCTATTCTACCTTCCTGACTCCCACCGGGTTCCCCGTGGAGCGATACGCGAGCTGGTACAATCGTTGGGCGAGTTATTTCGAGATGACCAACAAACGCATGGTGGACGCTCACACCATTGAGGCAGACTTCGAGGTCACCCTTTACCTTCCCGATGACCTGCCGGCTGGCTGGTACCGTCCGACGCTCGAGCTCTCCTTTGGCAGCATCCCCGGCGACGTGAACGAAACCGTGGCCGGCGTATTCACCTCCAATCGGCCCAGGAACCTGGTTTTTGGGCCGCTGGTGAGGGTAGGCCAGCCGGCCACGCCGCACCTGCCGTGGATGCTCCTGGCCGACACCTTCTCCAACGCCACTCGAGGCACCACAGCCGTCGAGGATGCCGGCAGCTTCCAGCTCGCCAATCGCAGGATCTTTCAGGCCGGCACCTTCTTCGTGCCTCGCTCTGACCCGCGCTCCGGCGAGCCGTATACCTACCGATTGGAGCCCTTCGTGCCCTTCGTCTCGGTGAGCGATCATTCTCTGCCCCACGCGCCCCTCATCCCCTTCGCTTTCCCATCGGGACAGCTCCACGTCACGGTGCAAAAACCCGATGGCACGGTGGACGACCTGGGGACAGCGCCTTTTGTCCAGTCCACCAGCCGCACCCCGGTCATGCTGAACGGAGATCACTACGAAAGCTGCTCCGGCAGCGTGGGCGACGTCTACCAACTCATCACCAACCCTTCGACAAGCTCAGGACGCCGCTCTGGACAATTCGACTACCAATTCAGCCAGTATGGTCCGCATATCATCACCATGACCGGGACCATCCAGGACATCTGGGGCAACACGTACACCGGCGG
>CAZHMV010000069.1:0-4884 GCA_964532665.1 uncultured Anaerolineales bacterium | reverse complement strand
TCATCACCATGACCGGGACCATCCAGGACATCTGGGGCAACACGTACACCGGCGGCGGCACGTATCAGCTAGTGGTGGGAAGGGAGATACACATACATCCCGGCGCGATACCCGGGACGCCCTTCCAGGCCGGCGATGCGCTGGCGCCGGCACTGCGCCTCTCGCCGGCTGTTCCTGCTGACGTGACCATGCGAATGCGCCTGTACCGTAACTCAGACCCCAACGACGTCCTGGATCAAACCGTCGCCGGCCGGGCCAATCGCTTCGGCTACTTTCATCCAGGTGTTGGCACTGCCTTCGTCTTCGACGCGCCGGGCGAGTACCGGGTGGATGTGACGGCCATCTACACCGACACCGAGGGCGTGGTGTGGGTTGGCAGCCAGTCGTGGGGCAACGTGGTGGAGACGCCAGGGACTCGCCTGGTCGCCCATGGCCGGCGGGGCATTGACCAGTCCTACACGCGCACCCAGTGGTTCACCCGCAGTGCGGCAGGAGTCGAGGGCGGCCACCTCAACTTCCCCTTCGCCAGCGGAGACATCGCATGGGCCACCGACAACGATGGCAGCGCCGCCAAGGTGACCTTCCAGGACCCTGATGGGACGGTCACTCAGGTGCTGCGCGAGCGAGCCGCGTTGAGTTATCCGTCCTATGAGGGGCCGGGCAACCTTGAGAACCGGATCACCATGGGGGAAACGCCGCTGTTCAGCGTGGCTGCCGGCCCCAGCGACCCGGCCTACACCCTCAATCCTATGGAGCAATGGGGGTACACGTATCGCGTTGCCCAGCGGCCGGGCATCAGCATCCATCAGCAGGTGACAGAAGACACGACCCACGCCCCCATCTGGCGCTTCGGCAACCGGCACAGCTCGCAGATCGGCCAGGGGATGGATGGCGAGCGCCCCAACGATTTCAAGTGGCACTTCGGCGGCGTGGTGTTGCGGGACCTGGTCGAGGACTGGACCCGCTATGCCATCTACGCCTCGTTCTGGGTCGATGTGCGGAAGAACGATCCTGTTGGCTCGCGTGTCTTCCCACCCTTTCAGGGCGCAGCCGGCGGACCCAGCGGCGGCCCGCTTCTCACGGTCAAGGGCGAGCCGGTGGACCTGTTCATCGAGCCGACCGGCGTCAAGCCAGGGGCTGTCCTGGAGGTCGGGGACACCTTCGCCTTTGCCGGCCAGGTAGCGCCCCCGCTGGCCTCGCGGGTGGACGTCGTCGTCACCTCGCCCGGCGGAGCTGTGCGCGAAATCCACGGCCGTGCCAACAAGATCGGCTATTTCTACGATCCATCGACCGACCTTGTGACGGACGAGGCCGGCGTCTGGGCGGTGGACGTGACGGTGACACACGATGGGCTGACCTCAGCCGGCCTGGTGGACCCGCCCTATCCCACCGGCGGCGTGCTGGGGACGGAGGCCGGCCGCTATCACTTCTACGTGGTGGATCCGACCCAGCCGCGAGCGACGATCAACGCACCGGCGCCCGGCTGGGTACAGATGTACCGCGACTGGGACGTCACGCCCCTGGTGATCCTGGTCCCGGTGCCCGAGGGTTGGACAGACGTGGTGTTGCGCTACACCATCACCATGCCCGGTTGGGTCCTGGAGACGGCGGAACTGTCGCCGACGGCCGGCTATTTCGTAATCAACTACGACCCCGAGACGCTGCGAGACACCTTCCCGAACATTGACCTGCGCCGGCGGCAGGGCTGGTCGCCCGGCCTATCCGACGAGATATTCATCAACTTCGTCGTGTCAGGCAATGAGGACGGGACTGCCGTGCATCGTGCGAATGCGGTGACTTTGCAGGGGGAGCAACTCCTGTTCGAGGGGTACGCAGCGCCGCAGATTTCACCGACTCCCACAGCCATACGGCGTTATGCGCAGTTGTGGAAACGACAGCATGGCGACGATGAGCCGGACGCGAAGGAGATCTACACGGTCTATCTGCCCCTTGTCGCTGGCGGGCGAGACCTCGACCAGTATGCCCGGCCGCCCTGGTGCCGGGAGGAGATCGGTGGCAACTGTGCACCGCCGGCCCCGCAAGAGAGGCTGTACGAATACCGGAACGTGGACCCCGATGAGGATGTGGGACGGAAGAGATAGTGTCCAGTAATCAGTAATCAGTAAACAGTGATCAGTCATCGGACTTTGAGACTATTGACTGATCACTGATTACTGATTACTGGACACTGATCACTGGTTACTGAACAAGGAGTATACCATGCGCTGGCGTCTGCTGATCGTAGCTCTGATGGCCGGATTGAGCCTCACCTTCGCCGTGGTGCGTGCCCTACCGGCCTCCACGGTGAGCGGTGTAGTGCTGGACGAAAACAGCCAACCAGTTGAGGGGGCGACCGTGCGGGTAAAGGCGACCACCAACGCCACAACTACCGGCCCAGACGGCAGCTTCACGCTGGCCGGCATCGCGGGCGGAATCACGGCCACCATCACCGCGTGGAAGGCCGAATACTACATCGCCCAGACGGAAGTGGTGCCGCCAGCAGCGGGCGTGACCTTCCAGCTCAACCCCTACCCCACCACAGACAACCCAGACTATCCCTGGATCTACCCCCACCGCGCCGATTCACCGCCTGAAGTGGACTACGGCTGCGACACCTGCCATGCCAGCATCATTGTGGCCCAGTGGGAGTCGAATGCTCATGCCGGCGCTGCGACCAATCCCCGCTTCTTCTCCATGTACAACGGCACGGACACAACAGGCCGGCCAGGCGTGTCGCCCGGCTACAAGCTGGACTTCCCCAACACCGCCGGCAACTGTGCCAACTGCCATGCGCCGGGTGCTGCCGCCAACAAACCCTTCACCGCCGACATGAACCAACTCTCCACCGTGGAGACTAACGGCGTGTTCTGTGATTTCTGCCACAAGACGGGTGGTGTGTACCTGGACCCCGCCACCGGCTTGCCCTACCCCAACGTGCCAGGGGTGATGTCCATGGACCTGCGCCGGCCTCCGGACGGGCAACAGATGTTCTTTGGCCCCTTCGACGACATTCCCGAGCCGGACACGTTCTTACCCCTGATCGATCAGAGCCAGTTCTGTGCGGCGTGCCACACCTTCAGCTTCTGGGGCACGC
Source organism: uncultured Anaerolineales bacterium (assembly GCA_964532665.1). Lineage (GTDB taxonomy): Bacteria > Chloroflexota > Anaerolineae > Epilineales > JAANWY01 > CAZHMV01. The sequence goes on along the minus strand of CAZHMV010000069.1, from coordinate 1,790 downwards.
CCATCTACCAGTCCTTCGCCGAGTGGCTGGCCAGTCCCTACCCGGCCCAGGGTGTGCATTGCCAGACCTGTCACATGACGCCCGACGGCGTGACCACCAACTTCGCTCCTGGTCACGGCGGCGTGGAGCGCGACCCCCAGACGATCCCATCCCACTTCCAGTTTGGCACCAGGAACCCGGAGTTTCTCCAGCGCGCCGTGAGCATGACGTTGCAGGCGGCGGTGATCGGGAATCGCATCCGCGCGACGGTGACGATCACCAACACCCAGGCCGGCCACCATATCCCCACGGACCAGCCGGCGCGCCATCTGATCTTGGTGGTGCGGGCAACGGACAGCGGCGGTGCGGAGCTGACGCAGGTGGCCGGCGACACGGTGCCGGCCTGGTGCAGCGTGGGCGAAGATGCGGACGACTATGGTGACCGGCCCGGCAAAGTCTTCGCCAAGGTCCTGCGCAGCCTGAACACCGGCGAGGAGCCGACGGCCGCCTACTGGAGCCCCACCATCATCGTCAGCGACAACCGCATCCCCGCGCTGGGGTCGGACACGTCGGTGTACGAGTTCGCAGTGCCGCCGGCCGGCACTGCGAACGTGGAGGCGACGCTGATCTTCCGTCGCGCGTTCAAGGCGCTCATGGAAGCCAAGCGCTGGGACACGCCGGACATCGTGCTAGGGCAGGAGACGAAGTCGGTTGTGGTGCCGTGAAGTGGAGTGAACAGTGATCAGTGAACAGTGATCAGTGAACAGCGAACAGTGAACAGCGAACAGTGATCAGTATTCAGGACACAGTCTCAGTAGGCCCAGATTTGAGGAGTCAGCACCCCCAGGTGCGGCTCCGTTCGACACGTAAGCGTGCCTCACTCCTCGAAAATTGAATCTACACCGAGTAGTTCAGCCACGCGCAGCGGTAGCTTCGCGCCACGGAGTGATTTTGCCTTGGTCAGATCCAGCGCAGAAACAGACGCTTCGGTCAGGTCAGCTCGGGCAAGATTGGCGTCCGCCAGGTAGACCATGATCAGGCGAGCGCCAACGAGCCGGCACGCAAATAGGTCCGCGTGTGATAGGTCGGCCTCGACAAGTTTGGCGCCGCTCATGTCGGCCCGCTTCAGGTCAGCCCACGACAGATCAGCCCGCGTCAGGTCCGCGCCCGAGAGATCCGCCCCCACGAATTGTGCGCCGGCCAACTGCGCACTGGCAAGGTTGGCCCGCACAAGGGTCGCACTGTTGAAATCGGCCAGAGGGATTCGGCGATTGAAGTGCCCATGCATCAGTCCGATGGACATCTTCTCGTACTGCCGCGCCTGTTCTAGTTTCGCCTCGGTCAGGATCGCGCCCTGGAAGTCGGCCCCGATCATCGCCTCCGTGAGGTCTGCTCCGGTTAAGTCAGCGTCTCTCAAGTTGGCCCCGGTCAAGTTGGCCTTCCGGAGATTCGCCTCTGCCAGTCGTGCACCTGAAAGATCGGCGTCTTTCAGGTTGCGCCCCGACAGGTCGAGGCCGGCCAGGTCTGCGCTGCGAAGGTCAGCTTTCGGTCCAATATCCATCTCAGAATCCCCACTCTTTGGGTCACACCTGGCTGTGCCTTGGTGGCTGTGTCTGTAGAGAGCCAGTCAAGGCTTTCTTCTTCGTGAGCGCATTGCGGTTGCGGAATTCGACTGCCGTCAGCAGCCCCCAGGCGGTCCGGCAGCGACCGCAGGTACGCCCGGTTCGCTGGCGTGTTGGGGAAGGCGTATGGAAATTGTAGGCCCGAATAAGTCCTGGGTCAACTATGAAGGCTCAAGAGTCACCTCTCTA
>CAZHMV010000068.1:1394-26923 GCA_964532665.1 uncultured Anaerolineales bacterium | reverse complement strand
GTGCCGCCGGGGTTCGCCGTCACCACCGAGGCCTATCGGACATTCCTGAATCATGACGACGTCTGGAACGAAATCTCACGACTCCTGGCACCGCTCCACCCCGATGACATCCCGGCCGCGGAAGCCGCCAGCCGCGCCATCCGGCAATTGATCAGCTCCGTCCCCGTGCCAGACGAGATCACGGAGGCCATCCGGGGAGCCTACCGGGAACTGGCTGCCCAGGCCGGGGTGGAGGGTCTGCCGGTGGCTGTTCGCTCCAGCGCCACCGCCGAAGACCTGCCAGGCGCCAGCTTCGCCGGTCAGCAAGATACCTACCTGTGGGTTCAGGGTTCAGGACACGTGCTAATCCGCACGCTGGTATGTTGGTCGAGTCTCTTCACTCCGCGTGCCATCATCTACCGCATGCAGATGGGCTTCCCGCATGACAAAGTTCTGATCAGCATCGGGGTCCAGAAAATGGCCAATGCGCGATCCGCCGGCGTCATGTTCACTCTCAACCCACTCAATGGTGATCGCTCGAAAATCGCCATCAATGCCAGTTGGGGGCTGGGCGAAGCCGTCGTGGCCGGCGAGGTCACGCCCGACGAGTTCTGGGTGGACAAGGTCACCCTCGACACCGTCAAACGCACCATCTCTCCCAAGATGGTAGAGTACATCCCTAACCCCCATCTGCGGGAAGTCACCCTCGCCCCGGTACCGGGGGAACGCCAGACGCAACCTTGCCTGACCGACGAGGAGATTCTGGAACTGGCCCGGCTGGGCAAGCGCATTGAGAAGCACTACGGTTACCCGCAAGATATCGAGTGGGCAGTGGATCGTGATCTGCCGTTCCCGGACAACGTGGTCATTCTTCAGAGTCGGCCAGAGACGGTGTGGAGCCAGAAACGAACAGAGCCGGCCATGGCTCCCCAGGAGAAACCATCGGACTACGTTGCCAGCTTCTTGCTGGGCCGGTTAAAGAGTGACAAATGAGCCACGAGATCATTGTCCACATCGTGCGACATGGCCACATTCCTTCCCACGACAGCGACGTGGCGTTGACGGAGGAGGGCCGGCAGGCAGTTTACCTCGCCGGTCGCCAGTTGGCGTTGGCCGTGGAGGATGGAGAGGCCGTATCCTTCCTTCACGGGCCGGCGCGCCGGGCCCGGGAGACAGCGTGGGGCATGTATCATGGGCTGAAAGGGGGCCTGGCCGTCTCTGGCCGGGGCGCGGTACAGATTTCGGCGCCTGTGAACCACCCGGGCCTCAGAAATCTGGGGCTGATGGTGCAGGGACGTCTGCGGGAGGCCATGCGTCTCCAGTATGACATCGTCCGCGCCGAGTACCTGGCAGATTCCTCACCGGAGAACGCAGGCCGGCTGGAATTCCATCGCGGATTCTGGAACTCGGACGATCCCATCGGCTACTGGTTGACGCACCCCAGCCCGCATGCCGAAGATCCAAACAAGGTGGCAGTGCGAATCGCGGCGACCATTCGTCAGTTGTTGGGCGAACCAACACCGCCATCGGTGACGCGCCGGCGTATCATTTGTGCCAGCCACTCGGCGACTATGCGGGCTTTCCTCCGTGAAATCCTGGGCGACGATCCGGGCGAGCCGGATTTCTGCGAAAGCTTCACGGTGGAGCGGATGGGAGACGGGCGGACGCGAGTTGTGTTTCGTGGTCGGTCGAAGGATGGGGAACTCAGGGGAAGTTGGGGGAACTCGGAGGAACTCGGGGGAACTTGGGGGAACTCGGAGGAACTCAGGGGAAGTTGGGGGAACTCGGAGGAACTCGGGGGAACTTGAGGGAACTCGGAGGAACTCAGGGGAAGTTGGGGGAACTCGGAGGAACTCGAGGAACTCAGGGGCTCTATCGAGTTCCTGCTAGTTCATACGAGCGGGTTCCCCCAAGTTCCCCTGAGTTCCTCCGAGTTCCCCCAACTTCCTACAAACCACTACCATGCACTACTGTCCAGAATGCGGTTCCAAACTCACCATCGGCTTCACCGCCGGACGTGACCGCCCGGTCTGCTCAGCCTGCGGCTTCGTGCACTACCGCAATCCGGCCCCCATCGCGCTTGTGAGCGCCACCCTGGATGGTAAGTTGCTCCAGGTGCGACGTCTCATCGAGCCCCTCAAAGGTTACTGGGCACCGCCGGGCGGGTACGTCGAGTACGACGAGACAGTAGAGGGTGCCGCGGTGCGCGAAGTCAAGGAGGAGACGAACCTGGACATTGTGATTAGTGGCCTGCTGAACGTGTATTCAAGGCCAGATATGGGTATTGTCTTTGTCGCCTACCGCGGCCGGGTCACCGGGGGCGTTCCGCGCGCCGGGGATGACGCCGGCGCTGTGGCTTTCTTCGGACCAGACGAGCTGCCTGACCAGCCGGCCCCGTCTGGTAGAACGGAACTCGATCGGTGGTCGTTCCAGGTTATCAGCAATATCGTTGAGGATTTTCGGAGGCGTGGCGGCACATGAAGCTCATCGTGGGTATCTCTGGTGCCAGTGGGGCCATCTATGGGATTCGGCTCCTGGAGGTGTTGCGGGAGGTGCCAGAGGTCGAGACCCATCTGGTGATGAGTTCAGCCGCCAGGCAGACCATCACGCTGGAGACAGACTATCGGGTAAAGGACGTTGAGTCCCTGGCTGACGAGCTCTATCGCTTCAACGACATCGCTGCGTCCATCTCGTCAGGCTCATTCAGGACCGCCGGCATGGTGGTGATCCCCTGCTCCATGAAAACCCTCTCGGGGATTGCCCTCTCTTTCAGCGACAACCTGTTGCTGCGCGCTGCCGACGTGACGCTGAAGGATCGGCGCCGGCTGGTTCTTGTGACACGCGAGACCCCCTTGCACCTGGGGCACCTGCGGCTGATGGTTCAGGTGACGGAGATGGGGGCCATCGTCCTGCCACCGGTGCCGGCCTTCTACCACCGGCCCAAAACGCTGGATGACATCATCAACCAAACCGTGAACCGTACGCTGGATATGTTCGACATCGAGTTGCCCCAGGACCTCTTCCAACGCTGGGTCAGTCCGGGCAAGAGAGGAGGAGAGGAGGAGAGGGGGAGAAGAGGAGCGGAAGATTAGGCATAGGAAACCGCCGCGCGGAGAGAAGGCCACGGGGCTACCCGTTCATGTTGATGCAGGGAGAAGCTATGAGTGAGGATTTGCGCCGGCAAGTCTTAACCTATCTCAAGACCCACAACGTCATGACTCTGGCCTCTGTGGGGCCAGACGGTCCCTGGGTAGCAGCTCTCTTCTATGTCAACGACGGATTTGATCTCTACTGGCTCTCCGACCCCGATACGCGCCATTCGCTGAACATCGCCCACAACCCACAGGTAGCGGTTGCCGTCCAAGAGGACTACCGGGACTGGCGGATCATCCAGGGCATCCAGATGGAGGGCAGTGCCGAACAGGTCGGGACCATCATCAAGGCAATCCGACCGATGCGGCTCTACGCCGCCAAGTACCCCTTTTTGGGAGACCTGCGCAATCCACCGCCGGCCCTGGCAAAAGCGTTGGCCACCACGCGCGTCTACCGCTTCACACCAAGCCGAGCGTACTTCATCGACAACACCAAGGGACTGGGACACCGCGAAGAGGTGGACCTGACAGGCGATAGGCTTTCAGATAATGTTTCCTGGTCGTAGTAACGACATCATTCGTTCAGGCTGCCAAAACGACTGAAGTCGTTACTACGACCTTCGAGCGTTTCTCTGAACATCTATGGCAGAGGCAGACCTGATGGTCAGCTCACTACCCGCTGTACACTTCAGGTCGCAGCACGCCGATGTACGGCAAGGTCCGATGCCGGTCGGCATAGTCCAGGCCATACCCTACGACCCACACGTCGGGGATCTCGAACCCGAGGTAGTCAATGGGCACATCGACTTTCCGACGTGACGTTTTGTCCAGCAGCACACAACTGCGGAGCGAGGCCGGCCTGCGTGATTCCAACGTCTTATACAGATAATCCAGCGTCAGTCCCGTATCCACAATGTCTTCCACGATCATCACATGCTTACCTTCGATGGGCCGGCGCAGGTCCATGATGATCCGGACCGCCCCCGTGGCGATGGCCGACGTCCCATAAGCACTCAGGGCCATGAAATCAACTGCACGGGGTATCTCCAGGCGACGCGAAATGTCTGCCAGAAAGATGAAGGCCCCCTTCAGGATGCCCACCAGGAGCAATTCATCCACGCCGGCGTAATCTTCCGTGATCCGAGCAGCAAGTTCCTGGACACGCCGCTGGATCGTCGCTTCGTCGATGAGGATTCGTTCAATGTCAGAATGAGTTGAAATCATTTGCCTCGCCCCTACATCGACGCTGAAGGACACAGGTCACTCAAGACGCAATTCGGGCAGTCCGGCTTGCGCGCCTGGCAGACCCGCCGGCCATGGAAGATCAACAGATGAGCGAAGTCAATCCATTCCTCGCTGGGCACCAGTGCCATCAGATCGCGCTCGATCTTGTTGGGGTTGGTCTCCCCGGTGAGGGCCAATCGCTGTGCCAGGCGCTTGACATGGGTATCTACAACGATGCCGTCGGCGATCTCAAAGGCGACACCCAGCACCACGTTCGCCGTCTTGCGGGCGACGCCGGGTAACTCCAGCAACGACTCCATGTTGGCTGGCACCTCACCGTCGTACTCGTGAGCGATGATCTCACAGGCTTCCTGAATGTACCGGGCCTTCTGGCGGAAGAAGCCCGTCGGGCGAATTGCCTCCTCCAGCTCAGCGCGGTCAGCCGAAGCGAACGCAGCCGCCGTCGGGTACTTCTCAAACAGTGCCGGCGTCACCTGATTCACCCGTTCGTCCGTGCACTGGGCTGATAGAATCGTCGCCACCAGAAGCTCAAGCGGGTTGGTGTGGTCCAACGCGCACCGGGCATCGGGGTGAACCTCCCGCAGGCGGCGCACAATCTCCGGCAGACGCTCGGCCGCTGGCGAGTCGGGCGTCAGATGCATGTCCTCTTCAGGCTGTCGGTTTTCGGCCATGCCACCTCTCCGCCTGTTGAATCTGCTCCTCAGGCGACAGGCCCATGCGTCCACGCCAGAGGTCAGTCACGATCTCGCCCTGCAAGATGTGTTGGTCGATGATGCGCGGCACATCCGCCGGCGTGACGTAGCCGTACCAGTCGCCGCCTGGATAGATCAGCACATTTCCGGCAAATCGATGGCCGCCAACATGGCTCGTCCGCCGAACGGTGACCTCACGCGCCAGCCCACGACGCTCCAACTCGGCGATGAATAGCTCGGCCAGGGGCGGCCCACACGCCCCACAACGGGGATCACGGTTGCGATGGACACACACGAAGATGTGTTGGCCGACCAGGTGCTCATGCGGGATACGGTCGGAGACGCGGTTACCCACCAGATGATCCTGGATCAGGGCCGGCAGGTCCGACTCCTGGACGCCCAGGTAGCGAACCTGATCGGGGAATACGAGGATGTCGTGTCCAGGGCCGGCACCGGCGTCGTCACAGGCCGTCAGCTTGACCTTGAAGGGCATCTCAGATGCCCGTGGCGCTGTGGCCTCCCACAGCTTTTGCGCCAGGCCACCATCCAACTCGATGCGTGCCGGCCACTCACTTTGCCCCGTACAAACGAACAAATGTCGATGATACAGCTTCACCGTGCCCGGCAACGATTCCGTCTTTGGCCGGTCGAATCCAACGTCCGCAGGCTCTGTCATGATCCTCCACGATCGGGTGTGTGCTCACATCTGCTGCAATCTTCTCATCGCATAAGCAATCATACCAGAAGACGTGCCGGGCGGGCAAGTGCGCTGTGGGGCAGCGTGGCGGCGATGAGACCATTCAATGAGTTCTCCCCCAGCAAATGGATGCGCCCGCAGCGCACCTTCTTTGGACCTTGCAGTGTTCATGTGTTATAATGTAGCAACGCTGGACGAGTTTCGCGCTTGCTTGCCGCCGGCCAGCCCTCTGTCTGACGGGAGTATCAACCTATCCTAGCCGAAGCCCTGTAGGTCTTCCACCACACAGGTTGAATCTTGAACAGGAGTTGTTAATGGTTGTGCAAACAAAGAATAACATCATTGACGTTTCGGAACACACATTTCAAACCGACGTGATTGAACGATCACGGGAAGTGCCGGTCGTCGTGGACTTCTGGGCTGCCTGGTGTGGTCCGTGCCGAATGCTCGGACCGGTGTTGGAGCGCCTGGCGGCTGAAGCAAACGGCGACTGGGTGCTGGCCAAGCTTGACGTTGATCAGAATCCGCAGTTGGCCATGCGCTACGGCGTGCAAGGTATTCCGGCAGTGAAGGCTTTCGTTGATGGGCAGGTAGCCGATGAGTTCGTGGGGGCCCAGCCAGAGCCGATGGTCCGCCGGTTCATCCAGGGCCTCGCGCCCAGCAAGGCCGACAGGCGAGTCAAAGAAGCGGAGGCTGTGGAGCAGGCCGGCGGTTTGGAGAAGGCAGAAGCTATCTATCGTCAGATTCTTGCCGACGAGCCGCATCACGCCCGGGCGCTGCTGGGTCTGGGGCGAGTGCTGTTTGGGCAGGGCCGGCTCGAAGAGGCGGCTGAGGCGCTGGGCCATGTTCCACGCCACGAACCTGTGCGCAAAGACGCGGAGAAGCTTCTGGCACAGATCGAGTTTCGGCGCGAGGCGGAAGCGTGTGGTGGGCTCGCCAATTGTCGTGAGGAACTGGCAACCGATCCCGGCAACGTGGCAGCGCGTTACGGCGTCGCCATGGCGTTGGCAGTCGAAGGTCACTACGAAGACGCGCTACGGCACCTGCTGGCCATCGTGAAACAGAATCGTACCTTCCGCGATGATGCTGCGCGCCGCGCGATGCTGTCTATCTTCAACATCTTGGGTGAAGACAGCCGGCTTGCGCAAGAGTATCGCTCCAAGCTGGCAATGGCAATCTTTTAGAAATTGTCAATTGTTAATTGTCAATAATGCCCAAACACGCCGGCATTGGCACCGGTGTCAGGCAGTTTGCGGACAAAGTGTGACACGAAGTCCCAGGCGTCCCAGCCGGCGTACTGCGGGTCCCACTCGAGCGCGTCCGGCGGTTCGAGTGGCTCTGACCGATGGCCGGCGTAGGATGCCGCACCGTCACGATCTATCATCCCGTGAGCGGCATGGAGAGCAATGTTCTCCGCTCCTGGTAAGAAGGCCACACGGGTCAGGAAGCGGTCCAGCCACAATGGCATAGGCTCTGTGGCAAACAGGTTCACGGCGTGCTTCACATTATTCGAGATCGCCGGATATTGGCGCCGGCTGGCACAGTCGATGAGCACCAGCAGATCGACGTAGATTGTGCCGGGAAAGCGCGGCTTGCCGACCCGATCCCTGAGAAGTTGCAGGCGCATCATGGCCTGGAGTCCGGGCACCGAGGCTACGCGGGCCGCAAAGTGGTTGAGGTAGTCGGCGATGCCAATGGCCGCCGCGGCCCCGAAACTGTGTCCCACGATCACGACCGGTTGTGTGGGGTCCCGGTGCAACTCCCGCCACACGAAAGCGCCCATGATGGGCATGGGGGCCATGTGCGTGAAGGAGCGACACGGCCCCCGGATGAGGCGCGGGATGGGATTGAGCTCCCCATTCTGCCGGCGATACTCGGCGTCCGCCATTTTGAAGAGATCAGGCGCATTTCGCCCCAGACGCGCGAAGATGCGCGCGCTGAACCCGGCAATGAAGAGGCCGGCCATTCCTTACACCACCTCCCTGAAGGACTGCAGCACCCGCAGCGCCCGGACCGTTACCCACTTGTTAGCCCGACCGGGCTCCCCAAATGACACCCACATCTTCCCAGGGACGGCATCGAGCAGCCAGCGTCCCCTCTGATCCTGCTTTGTGACGATGAGAGCAACAGCCGATCTCACCGGCGCACCACGAACAGCATCCGTTTCTTGCAGCAGAACCGTCAGCATCTCCAGCAGGTCGGTCTTTTCAGCCAACGGGAACCCGAGGCGGAGGAACTCGTCGTCAGCCTGTGGCGACAGGTGGTCAGCGACGAACTCGACAGCGTCATCAAGGAACGACCGCAGGGGAGCAGGCAGATCAGCCGGCAGGGCCTGCAACCCCCTGGCCAGCTTGACAACGGCGGCCACATCGTCGGCGCGGAGCAGCCGCGTCAGGTTCAGCGCTGCCAGTGCATCGACCACTTGCTCCGTCCGGGGGTCGCCGGCATATCCGAAGTGGGCCAGTGTCCACAGCAGGTTGCCGTTGAGGTTGGCCAGGCTTGCACTTAGCCCAGCCGAAGTGTCCCGCAGTCGTGGGTGCTTGTGCGGCGTGAAGAGCCCGCCATCCCGCCGGCTGTTTTCCCACACAAACTCGCAGGCCCGTTCGATTCGCGCGTCGCGGGGTGCGCCAAGCTGGGCGAGGAACATGATCTGCCACACCGTGGCTCGATAGCGCGGCGTGTAGCCGCGATCTGGTGTGACCCAGTAGCCGTCGGGCCACTGGGCGGCCAGGATAGAAGCCGCCGGATCGGCACGGAGGATGCCGGCCCGCGCCTCAGTGACGTCCAGGGAGTCGGCCGGCCGGCCCAGCACGTGCCGCAGCGTCAGGTAGCGCGCCGACGGGTTGGCCGGCTCCAGCAACCATGGCACCGGATCCGCCCGCAGATAGCGCCTCCAGCCGGCGTTAACCTCGCCGCTTGCCTCGACCATGGCCCGATTATATGTTATCATCCGTGAAAGGTAAAACGCGATGCGTGATTCGTGAACGAATCTCTCCTCGAGACCGACCCTTGACAGATTATCTGAAATAGGTTATAATCTGCCTCCAACTGACCGACCGGTCGGTAACTAACATGGAGGCAGATGAATATCTTGGACAATCGCACGCGTAACAGAATCTTGCTTGTGTTGTTTGTCGGGGTGCTGATGGGTGCCCTCGACATTGCTATTGTGGGGCCGGCCTTGCCGGCCATCCAGACGTCCTTCGGTGTGAATGATCGCACCATCGCCTGGGTCTTCACCATCTACGTGTTGTTCAACCTGATCGGCACGCCCCTGATGGCCAAGCTGTCAGACGACTTTGGCCGGCGCTCGATCTACACGTTGGACGTGGCGCTGTTTGCCGTGGGCTCGCTGTTGGTAGCTCTTTCCCCCACGTTCACCGCACTGCTGATCGGGCGTTCGGTGCAGGGGTTGGGGGCCGGCGGCATCTTTCCAGTGGCCAGCGCAGTCATCGGCGACACATTCCCGCCCGAGAAACGGGGAAGCGCCCTGGGGTTGATCGGCGCGGTGTTTGGCCTGGCCTTCATTATTGGCCCTATCCTGGGCGGTGTCCTGCTGATGTTCGGCTGGCCGTGGCTGTTCCTCATCAACCTGCCCATCGCCGTGGTGCTCATTGTCATGAGCCTGCGCCTGCTGCCATCGAGCCGTCGGGAGCAGCGACCTCCGTTCGACTGGCAGGGGATGGTAGTGTTGGGAACCCTTTTGGCTACGCTGGCCTATGGCATCAATCAGATCGATACGGCGCGTTTCCTGGCCAGCGTAGCCTCGCATGACGTGTGGCCCTTCTTGCTGGTGACAGTGGTGTTGCTCCCCGTCTTCCTGCGCATCGAGCGTGGTGCTGCAGCTCCCGTGCTCCGGCTGAGCCTGTTTGGTACCCGCCAGGCGGTGTTGGCCAGCGTGTTCTCTGCCGGCGCCGGCCTGGGCGAGGCGGGGCTGGTTTTCATGCCGGCGCTGGCGGTGGCGGCCCTCGACCTCAAAGAATCTTCGGCCAGTTTCATGCTGATGCCGGTAGTGCTCGCCATGACAGTCGGCTCGCCGCTGGCCGGGCGGCTGTTGGATCGGCTTGGATCGAAAGTTGTGATCCTGGCCGGCTCGGCCCTGCTGGCGTTGGGCATGGCCATGTTGAGCCAGTTGGCCACCCATCTGGTGCTGTTCATCGTGGCCGGTGTCGTTATCGGCCTGGGACTTTCGGCCTTGCTGGGGGCACCCGTGCGCTACATCATGCTCAACGAAGCGCCCGCCTCGGACCGGGCAGCGGCGCAGGGAGCGATTACCCTGTTTACCAGCGTGGGCCAGTTGATGAGCGGCGCGCTGGTCGGGGCCGTCGCGGCCTCACAGGGCGGAGGTGTAGCCGGCTACGGGGCAGCATATCTGCTGGTTGGCGCTACGGCACTTCTGTTGACCCTGTTGGCCCAGGGCCTGAAGGGACGCGCCGAGGAGATGGCTACCGTCTCCCGGAATCGGGAGTCCGGTGGTGTGGACTCCGCTCAGCCGGCCCACCTGTAGTTGCCGGCACGGCCCATTTGCTGGAGGATACATGCCATCAACCGAATCGGCTGATCTGCGCGCCCGGATCATCCAGGAAGCCACCCGCCTGTTTGTCTCCCACGGCTATCACGCCATTTCGACCCGAGAGATCGCTGAAGCAGCCGGGGTATCCAAGGCAGGTCTCTACTACCACTTTAAAGACAAGGAGTCGCTGCTCCTGGCCATCCTGGCTGCTAACCTGGAGCGCGTCGCCGGCATCGTCCAGGAAGCCCGACAGCAAGGCGCCACGGCGCGCGAGCAGGTTGGCTGGATGATGCGGTCCATCTTCGAGCAGGCGCCGGAACAACGCGCCATCATCCGGCTGAGCAGCCAGGAGATGGCTCATCTCAGCCCGGCAGATCGAGCCGAATTTGGCCGTCTCTACCGCCAGATGTTTACCGGGCAGATCGCAGAGATCCTGCAGGCCGGCGTTGAGCGGGGAGAGCTGCGCGATATGGACGTGCACCTGGCGACCTGGGTGCTGCTGGGTATGGCGTACCCCTTCTTGTATTCGGCCCATGAACGTGAACTGGGTCCGCCGCAAGACGCGATTGAGCTGATGTTGAGCATCTTTTTCGACGGGGCCGGTGCGCCTGGCGGATGAATTCGCGACAACCCTCGCCTCGTCCTATGTTCATCGAAGGGCCTGTATTTGACCGTTGGACAAGACTACACCATCGATGGTATAATGTACGTAACAAACAGAATACTCAGATCATGGAGTCGCCTGCTAGGGAACGGCGTAACAGGGTCCCCTCGTATACAGCATGCGCAAAGCAGGGAATATCCGAGAAGGCAGTGACTCACCGTTTGCCTGTGAATCGAACTGTTGAGCATCACGAAGGCCGGTACCTGATGCCTTCTGGTCTCGGGTTGGAATGTCGAGACGTCGGTGAGACAGCAGCGGAATGATAGCCGGCGATTGTGCCATTGCTACATCGCCGGTTGTTCTGGATGACATTCAGTGCGTCCCGATGATCATCTCGACCTTTTGCGACGATATCAAGACGTGTTGTGTCAATCCATCATGGATTGACAGCCAAATCTCATCAGCCACCTGCTGACTCGGATTCTGTTCCCCAACCGAGAACCGGTATGGCTTGCCATTGCAGGCAAGGCTGGAAACACCACCGCACCGCGATACAACAGAAGCGGTAGTGCCAGTACACGCGGCCGATCTGGTTTCGGCTCTTTCGCACGTGCCATATAGGGGGCACCAGGCTCGCCATTCCATTCAAGCGTTCCCCCGGAGCGTTTCGCACCTGGCTTCATGGACTGAACCCCGCACAACTTTCACGGCGCAGGATGTTAAACCCTGTTTGACCCATTCCCGTTGCCTGAAAGCGGGGTCGAAAGGTTTTGACATTAAGGAGACATGGAGCAATGGAAAGGCGAGATTATGACAACCTCAGTGATGTGGCTGTTTTTGTAGATTTTGAAAACATCTACATCTCTGTGCGTAACAAGTATGATGTCAATCCAAACTTTGAGTCTATCATGGACAAGTGCCAGGAGTATGGTCGGGTAACCATTGCCCGGGCGTACGCGGACTGGTACCGCTACCCGAGAATAACGAATGCCCTGTACGCCAACAGCATCGAGCCGATGTACGTTCCCACGTACTACTACGATCGCGCACAGGGTCGGACGGGCAAAGCCATAAAGAACAGCGTGGATATTCACCTGTGTATCGATGCGATGAGAACGCTGTACACGCGTCCGGCCATCGATACGTATGTTCTAATCACCGGTGATCGGGACTTCATCCCGTTGATTAACGCTATCCGGCAACATGGCAAACAGGTTGTCGTCATCGGCGTCGCCGAGGCCGCGTCGTCTCACCTGGCACAGAGTGCTGATGAGTTCATGTTCTACCGGCAACTTCTTGATACCAAGGACAAGACGGCACCGACGAAAGATCCATACGCCGCATTGGTTGAAGCAATTCACATGGCCCGCCAGCGGAATAACGTATGTACCCTGGCCACCCTGAAACTCCTCATGGCAGAGATCATGGGCGAGTTTGATCACACGGCATATCGGGATCAACAAGGCAAACCTTTCAGCAAGTTCAAGGACTTCGTCAAGGAAGCAGAGCGGCGCGGCCTGGTACAAATCTTCACAAGCGGCACGGTCAACGAAGTCTTCTTGCCCAATGAGGACCCATACGAACTCAGCCAGTTTGCACCCGAACCGCGGTCGTCCAGAGAAGAAGAGGTATCACCACGTGAAGATGGGCTGGGGCCGCAGGAGTGGCGCGTTTTTCAGGAGGCCGTGGCGGACTTCGACGAGCCAGCGCTATTCATCCAGATCTACGATTCCCTGCGCAGTTTTCGCAACAAGGACCGCATAGATCTCTCAAATCGGGAGATCAAGAATATGATCAAGCAAGCCATCAACTCTGGAATGCTTGAACGACTTACCAAGGGAAGCCACGCGTACTACAAGATCAATCGCAGCCACCCTAATTGGAAAGCGTGGACCAACTGAGCACGGGGGCCAGGGTGTATGGGAGCAGGGGTGAATCGGCCCATAAAACTGCCCTCCTGCCCCCCGTACACAGGAGGCCAGGAGACACGAGATGGCCCACGCCAAAGTCATCTTTAACCCGATTGCCGGCCGTGGCCTGGTAGCGCAACTAAAGCCCACGATCATCGAGACCTTGCAACGCTTCGAGCTCGAGTTCGATGCTACCGAGACCACAGATCGCGGCGACGGTGTTCGGCTTGCTCGAGAGGCCGTAGAGGCCGGCTACCGCTCGGTCATCGCCGTGGGTGGCGATGGCATGGTCCACGAGATTGTCAACGGTCTCATGCACGCCGGCATCGGTCCCGATGATGTCGTCCTGGGTGTCATACCCGCCGGATCAGGCAACGACTTCGTCAAGATGCTGGACCTGCCAGGCGAAGATATCGCGACGGCCTGCCTCCGGATCAGCCGTGGCGAGACGCGCGTGGTAGACGTGGGGCGGATCAATGAGATGGTATCTGGCGGTCGGCCGGTGTTCTCCGCGAGTGCTGGCCGGCCACGCTACTTCGCCAACATGCTGGGGATCGGCTTCACAGGGCTTGTCGCCGTTGAAAGCCAGAAAATCGATTGGCTCACCGGCCTACCCCTGTACTTGGTCGCCCTTATTCGAACGCTTGCCCTCACCTATCGGACGCCGCAGATCGAGATTGACCTGGATGGGAACCTGATCAGCCAGCGCACCACCGAAGTCGCCGTCGCAAACGGGCGTTGCCAGGGCAGCGGATTCTGGATGACCCCCGATGCCGAGGTCGATGATGGCTGGTTCGATCTGGCCATTGCCCGAGGGCTGAGCCGGGTCGGCATCCTGCGGCTGATCCCGGATTTGATGCGCGGCACACATGTTGACAAGGAGCCTGTCACCATGGCACGCGCACGACACGTGACGATTGACAGTGCCTATCCCCTGCCAGTCCAGGCGGATGGTGAGATCCTTGCATCACGAGTGACACACATAGAGCTTGAAATCGTCCCGCAGAAGCTCCGGGTGTTCACGTAGGAATGGCAAATGGGCCTGCAGCTCCTGGTGCTCGGACTGATTGCCTATCTTCTCGGTTCGATACCCTTCGGCTTTCTGTTTGCCCGCCTATTCGCCGAGACCGACATTCGAACAGTGGGTAGCCGACACACCGGCACGCTGAACACGTGGCGCGGCGCCGGCTGGCTGCCGGCCGGCCTGACCCTGCTGGGTGATGTTGGAAAGGGCGCCGTTGCCGTCTGGCTGGCGCAGCGGTACGGCTGGAGCACCTATGCGGTCGCCGTGGCTGGCACGATGGTGATTGCCGGCCACTGCTGGCCGGTATGGCTGCGCTTTCGGGGTGGGATGGGCGCTGCCACAGGCGGTGGTGTTGCGCTCATGACGATGCCGGTAATTCTCGTGGTCGCCATCGTGAGCTGGGTGTTGTGGTCAGTCATACTCCGCCACTCGCCACGTGCCATCAGCGTCACCACCCTGCTGTTGCCCATTGCCACATGGTGGCTGGGGTATCCGCCGGCCGTGATGGCGCTGGCACTTGCGGCGAGCGCCCTCATCTTTGTGCGCCACATTCCGCAACTCACGCGAGAATACCGGAGTTTCTGGATCGACGGCGGGCACACCGCCGCATAACAGAAATTCGCGCGCGCCTGTCGAAGGGGGCGACTTCAGTCATTCAGCAGTATCTAAATGAAGGCCATCCCGTTTTGACAAACTAGGAGACACACTCTCAACAGCTTTGAGTGGGGGGAATTAGACAAGCCGGCAGCGGGGAGAAACCTCTCACCCGTGCACCTCTGCACCCTCGCTCCCCAGCACAGAAAAGGAGGCCGCTGTGAAATATCGAATCGTCCTGCTGGTATCGTTAATTGCCTTGCTCAGCCTATCTGGTGTGGTCCTGGCGTCCAATCAGCCGACAGCCGCCGAGCCGGCGACGCCCGGTCACACACCCAATCTCCAACAGGAGGACATCACTCCACCCGACACCGTTCTCACCGTCGGCACGCCAAGCTACACCGCGGATGATCTCCTGTGGGTCTCCGGACGCACACCGCACATCCTGACCGGAGTGGACAACGTTGATCCCCCTACAGTTGTGCAGACCAACGTTCGATTCTATCGCGTGGCGGCCGCCGGCGGAGTTCCCGACTTCCGGGTGTACACCGGTCCCTTCAACCTGACAGGCTTCGATGGCCGCTACCGGGTTGAGTTCTACAGCAGCGACACTGCCGGCAACATCGAACCGGTAGATTCCCGGATCGAACATCTGGATACGATGCCGCCGCGCACGACCTGGACCGTGGGCACACCGGTGTACTACGATGACTTCGGACAGCCCTGGATCACCGACGAGACGTTGCACACACTGGAAGCCGAAGACCCCATCGCCCCGGACGGCTCACCCGGATCGGGCGTGCAGGAGATTCGGTACCGGGTCAGTGGCACTCCGACTGCACCGTCGGCCGACTTCTCCATTTACGAAACGCCTTTCGCAATCGCCGGGCCTGACGGGGAGTACGACATCGAAATATTCGCTACGGACAATGTGGAGAATCAGGGACAGCTCCAGACGGTACGGGCTTTCCTCGATACGACGCCGCCGGCGGTAGACATCGATGGCCCGTACGTGAGCACCGAAGGAACCGAATTCACGTTCGACGCCACCGGCACCGTTGATGCCGGTTCTGGCCTGGCAGAGATTGCGTGGGATCTGAACGGGGACGGCGTATTTGACGACGCGAGTGGGGCGGTCGCTACCCACACCTTTGCCGACAACGGTTTCTATGATATCGGGATTCAGGCGACAGACAACCTGGGGAACAGCGACATCCTGCCCACGTCAGTAGAGGTCCGCAATGCCAATCCCGTCGTCAGTGTCACAGGTATTTCCACCCCCCAGCCCTACCCGGGTCAGGTGATCACCTTGGAAGGCTCATTCACAGATGCCGGCTGGCTCGACACCCACACCGCCGTCGTCGATTGGGGCGATGGACAGACGACTCAGGCGGTGGTCAACGAAATGAACGAGCCGCCACAGGCCACGGGCACATACTCTGCCGAACACAGTTACTCAGCAATGGGTCCGTTCAACATCACCGTCACCGTGACCGACAAAGACGGCGGCACCGGAACAGCGTCAACTCAGGTGCAGGTCGGTCTTTCGCCCCAGATGCCCGGCACACTACTTGCGGCCGACGAGTTGACATTCTATCGGCTGACAGGAACGACACCTGGCACGTGGGGTAGCGCGCAGTGGCAGTGGCGCTGGGGACAGGGCAATCCCAGATACTGGTGGATCGGTCAGGGGCAGAACTACCTGTTCCTCTTCCTGAAGACACCGAACGATGCGCCTTCCTTTGATGTCAATCGACCCACTGAGCCATGGCAGAACTACCTGGCGGTCGCCGTCCCACAGGAAGACTTCCAACGGTGGTTCTGGTGCGGCATCTATCTTTACGATGAGCACCACCGCACCATCGGCATCGGATGTGATCCGCAGTGGAGTCCCCCGCCTGATGGTGCCGGCTATCTCCATCCCTGGATCGTTGAACGCATGCAGGAAGCTGAGCCACATATCGTGAGCATCATCCAGGCGACATTCCAGCCATGACGTGCATGTTGACAAAATCGTAACCCTGTGGTACACTAGATACATGAGGCGGGCGTAGCCGGGACCGTATCTCCCCCCGCGGCCCGGTTGCGCCTGCCCTTATACGTGCTCAGGCCGGCGGCAGCATCCCTCATTTGACAAGCTCCACCTTTCGTGCTATACTGTTGCCATCATTCACACCACCAACAACTGTGAACAGGACTAGTAGCTCTCGCACCGGCGTTCCAGAGAGTCGGCGGAAGGTGTGAGGCCGACACGTACGACGAGGGTGAATGGACCTGGGAGTTGCCGGCTGAACAGGAATCGGGCGGGTTTTCTACCCGCCAGGTCCCAAGTATGCCAGGCCGGAGTCGCCACCGTTATCAGGGCTGAGGGTATCGGAACCAATCCTGCGATGGAGAAGGGTTCCCGTACCTGCAATGAGTGAGGCTGGCTTTTTGGCTTGACAGCAACCCATCCCGCGTTTCACCGTGGGATTTTTTGTTTCTACGAGTAGTCGGGGCAGCCGGCCTAACAAGGGTGGCACCACGGGAAGGATCGACCTCTCGTCCCTGCAAGGGACGGGAGGTTTTTTTATTCGTGAAACGTGAAACGCAAAACGTGAAGGTTTCTACTCAGCCGCTCCCGCCGGATCGCCAGATCCGGCGGCTGAAACGGCGAAATCGCGTTGATACCGTGGCCCTCGGCCTGGATTTGACAATCCAGGCTTCGTCCCGAGGCTCAGCCCGAGGGGCCGAACAGGCTGAGTAGTAACACGTGAAGCTAATGACAACGCTCATGTCCAGGCCCTCACGTTTCACGCATCACGTTTCACTCACAAGGAGACGTATGATGATAAGACCAACACTCGACGAATTTGAACAACTCGCAGAACAGGGCAACCTGATCCCTGTGTACCAGGAACTGCCGGCCGACCTGGAAACGCCCGTGTCGGTGTTCTTGAAACTGCGCGGCGGGGGGCCGGCCTTCCTGCTGGAGAGCGTGGAGCGCGGCGAACAGGTCGGTCGCTACTCGTTCCTGGCCGCCGACCCTCAGCGCCGGCTCGTCGGCTACGACGATCACGTCCTCATCCAGAATAACGGGGATGTGGAAACGCAGACCCTGGAAGACCACCAGGACCCGCTGACCCTCGTCGAAGCGTTCTTGAATCAATACCACCTTGTCGAGACACCTGGTCTGCCGCGCTTCGTGGGTGGGGCCGTCGGCTACATGAGCTACGATCTGGTCCGCTTCTTCGAGCGCCTGCCGGCCACCACCAGCGACGACCTGCGGTTGCCGCTGTGCCAATTCCTGTTCACTGACACCCTGGCCATCTTCGACCACGTCAAACACAAGCTGCTTATCCTGGCCCTGGCCCACACCAACGGCAACCCCAAAGCCGCCTACGACGACGCCGTCAACCGAATCGACAACATCATCAACCGTTTGCGTGAGCCACTAACACATGACATTCCACGTTTCACGCACCGCCCTGAGCTTGTCGAAGGGCTTCGCGTTCCACGTTTCACGGATCACGCGCCCCGCATCACGTCCAACATGACCCAGCGCCAGTTCGAGCAAATCGTGCGCACCGCGAAGGATCACATCGCCGCCGGCGACATCTTCCAGGTTGTCCTGTCCCAACGCTTTGCCCGCCAGACCCAGGCCGGCTCGTTTGCCATCTACCGGGCGCTGCGGATGTTGAACCCGTCACCCTACATGGTATTCATGCAGCTCGGCGACCTGGACATCATCTCGTCGTCGCCGGAGATGCTGGTCCGGCTCGACCAGGGGACAGCGGAGGTGCGACCCATCGCCGGCACGCGCCCGCGCGGTGCCACCCTCGAAGAGGACGCTGCTCTGGCCGAAGAACTCCTGGCCGACCCCAAGGAGCGGGCCGAGCACGTCATGCTGGTCGATCTGGGACGCAACGACCTGGGTCGGGTGTGTGCCTACGGTAGCGTGAAAGTGCCAGAACTGATGACCATTGAGCGCTACTCGCACGTCATGCACATCGTATCCAGCGTGCGAGGCCGGCTGAACGGCACCCGCAACGCCTTCGACCTGCTGCGCGCCACGTTTCCCGCCGGCACGGTATCTGGTGCGCCGAAAGTCCGCGCTATGGAGATCATCGAGGAACTGGAGGGCCTGCGCCGTGGGCCGTACGCTGGCGCTATCGGCTACTTCGGCTATGGCGGCAGCATGGACACCTGCATTACGATCCGGACGATCCTGAAACAGGGCAACACCGCGTATATCCAGGCCGGCGCCGGCATCGTCGCCGATAGCGAGCCGGCCCGCGAGTATCAGGAGTGTGTTAACAAAGCAGCAGCACTCGCTGAAGCGATTACGACCGCTGAGCGGGGGCGGGGGCTGGAGATTGGGGATTAGAGATCGGAGATTGGAGATTGGAGGTGTACTATGAGCGAAAAGAAAATCGTGTTTTCCGGCATTCAGCCATCGGGCGGTCTGCATCTGGGCAACTACCTGGGGGCGATCAAGCGCTGGGCTGCCGGCCAGGACCAGTACGACAGCATTTTCTGCGTGGTGGACCTGCACGCCATCACCGTACCGCAGGACCCGAAGACGCTGCGCGCCAACATACGTGAACTCACGGGCTTACTGGTGGCATGCGGCATCGATCCGGAGCGCAGTGTGCTGTTCGTCCAGTCCCACGTCACTGCCCACGCCGAATTGGCCTGGATTCTCAACTGCGTGACGCCGGTCGGTTGGCTGGAACGCATGACCCAGTACAAAGAGAAAGCGGCCAGGCAGGAGAGCGTCGGCACCGGGTTGCTGGACTACCCGGTGTTGCAGGCCGCCGACATCCTGCTGTACCAGGCACACCTGGTCCCGGTTGGGGAAGACCAGCGACAGCATATCGAGTTAACGCGGGACATTGCCGGCCGCTTCAACTACCTGTACGGTGAGACCTTCGTGTTGCCCGAAGCGCTCATCGCCAAGGCCGGCGCCCGGATCATGGGCCTGGATGATCCAACATCTAAAATGAGCAAGAGCACCGAGAAGCGGTACCATGCCATCGGCATCCTGGATGATCCAGACGAGATTCGGGCTGCCGTCCGCCGTGCCGTCACCGACTCGGGCCGCGAGATCGTGTTCAGCGATGATCCGGAGAAGGCCGGCGTCAACAACCTGCTAACCATCTACCAGTTGCTGTCGGGGCAGAGCGAACAGGAGATCGAAGACCACTTTGCCGGCAAAGGCTACGGCGATCTGAAGCGCGAGGTGGCCGAGATTGTCATCGAAACCCTGCGCCCGATCCAACGTCGCTACCAGGATCTGGCCGAAGACCCGGCCACCATCGACGACATCCTGAAGGCCGGCGCCGAGGAGGCGAGGCGGCGCTCAGCACCCACCCTGCAACTGGCGAAGGAGCGGGTCGGCTTTCTGCTGCCAAAATCGTGAAGCGTGAAACGTGAGGGTTGATTATGAAGGAAGCGTCACGTTTTACGTTTCACGTTTCACGCTTCACGCAGTCTGAACCGAATCAGTAAAGCTCGCATAGCCACAGGAGTGCAGTATGATACTGGTAATCGACAACTACGATTCGTTCACATACAACCTGGTTCAGTACCTGGGAGAACTGGGGGCGGAGGTAGCGGTGCGCCGCAATGACCAGGCCACATTGGCGGAGGTCGAGGCTCTGTCGCCGACACACATCGTCATTTCGCCGGGACCCGGTACGCCGGCTGATGGCGGTATCTCCAACGCCGTCATCGAACGCTTTCATCGAGAGACGCCGATACTGGGAGTCTGCCTGGGACATCAGTGCATAGGTCAGGTGTTCGGCGGCGTCGTCAATCGCGCCCCCCGGCTGATGCACGGCAAGACCTCGTCCATCTACCACGACGGTACAGGGCTGTTTGCCGGCCTCAAGAACCCATTCACCGCCACCCGCTACCACTCCCTGATCGTGGAAGAGCCCCTGCCGGACCAACTGGAGGTCAGCGCCTTCACCGACGAAGGAGAAGTGATGGGCCTGCGCCACCGGGCGTATCCAGCGTTCGGCGTCCAGTTCCACCCGGAATCGATTCTGACCGAAGGCGGCAGGAAGCTGCTACGGAATTTCCTGGAAACAAAGAAAGGGCCAGTGATCAGTAAACAGTAATCAGTAATCAGTATGACGTGATACTGATCACTGATCACTGGTCACTGGTCACTGATCACCGGTCACTGTCACGCGACGGAGGTGAACCAAATGACGATCAAAGAAGCTATTGCCAGACTGATCGAGGGCCTTGACCTTTCCGAGATCGAGGCTGAAGTGGCCATGGACCAGATCATGGGAGGCCAGGCGACGCCGGCCCAGATCGGGTCGTTCCTGACAGCACTGCGGCTGAAGGGGGAGACCGTGCCGGAGATCGTCGGCTTCGCCCGATCCATGCGCAACCACGTGATCCCTGCACGCCCCCAACGAACCGATCTGGTCGATACCTGCGGGACCGGCGGCGACGGAGCCGGCACCTTCAACATTTCAACGACGGCGGCCTTCGTCGTGGCCGGCGCCGGCCTGGGGGTCGCCAAGCACGGGAACCGCTCCGTCTCCAGCAAGAGCGGCAGCGCCGACGTCCTGGAAGCCCTGGGAGCCAGCCTACGCCTGACCCCGCAGCAGGTGGCCGACTGCATCGATGCAACTGGCATCGGCTTCCTGTTTGCGCCGGCCCACCACCCGGCCATGAAATACGCCATCGGTCCACGCCGCGAGATGGGGATCCGCACCGTTTTCAACATCCTCGGCCCGCTGACCAACCCGGCATTCGCGCCGGCCCAAATCATGGGCGTCTTCGACGGAGCCCTGACGGAGCCCCTGGCCAGAGTTCTGCAGGGGCTCGGGAGCAAAGCCGCATTCGTTGTGCACGGTGCCAACGGCCTGGACGAACTGTCAACCACCGGACCCAACCAGGTATCCCACTTCCTCAACGGGCATGTGGAAACCATATCCGTCGATCCTGCCACATACAGCCTGCCCCGCGCCACGCTGGACGACCTGCGCGGTGGCACACCCGAGGAGAACGCCGAGCTCACACGAGGCATTCTACGCGGGAAAACGACAGGCCCCTGCCGGGACGTGGTGATCCTGAACGCGGCGGCGGCACTGGTGGCCGGCGGTGGGGCCGGCGACCTGGCCGATGGCATCGAAAAGGCAGCCGGCGCTATCGATGATGGGAAAGCATTCGCCACCCTTGAGCGCTTCGTGGCATTTACGAACGCAGCCGCGGCCAGGAACCCATGATTCTCGACACCATCGTCGCCCACAAGCGGGAGGAACTCGAGACGCTCAAGGCCCGGCAACCGCTGGCTGAGCTGCGGGCCGATGCCAGCAGCTCCCCACCGGCGAGGGACTTCGCGGCTGCGCTGGCCGCTCCCGGCGTGCAGCTTATCGCCGAGATCAAGCGTGCCTCACCGTCGAAGGGCGTCTTTCAGACTGATCTGGGCCCCGTGGCGCAAGCACGAACCTACGTCGAAAACGGTGCCGGCGCCATCTCGGTGCTGACCGACGAACATTTCTTCCAGGGACGTCTCGACGATTTGCGGCAGGTTAAGCGGACCTATCCCGCCGTTCCGGTACTGCGCAAAGACTTTCTCATCGACCCGTATCAGGTGTACCAGGCGCGAGCCGCCGGCGCCGACGCGGTCCTGCTGATCGTCGCAGTGCTGGCCGATGACTTGCTGGCCGACCTGCTGGTCCTGACATACGAACTCGGTATGGACGCCCTGGTTGAGATTCACAACGAGGACGAGTTGAACCAGGCACTCAAAACCGAGCCGCGGGTGATTGGCATCAATAACCGCGACCTGCGCGACTTCACCGTTGATCTGCGGACCACGGAGCGCTTGCGCCAGTTGATCCCTGATGGTACAATCGTAGTAGCCGAGAGCGGCATTCACACCGCCGCCGATGTGCAACGGTTGGCCCAGGCCGGCGTCGATGCCATCCTGGTCGGCGAGGCCCTGATAACAGCCGAAGATACTGCTGCGAAGGTGCAGGAGTTGGCATGTACAGACGTTGCCGAGCAACATCGACGGTTGAATCCCAGGCTGACACCTGACTAGAAGCCGCCTGTCAACCGAGGTAGCAGGTCGTAGCATAATGCCAGAAAGTAAATCTAACCGTATGCCCAAATTCGGTTCCCTTGACGAATTGGTTGAGTTCTTCGAGACCCACGACATGGGCGAATATTGGGATCAGATGCCGGAAGCTCATTTCGACATTGAGATCAAGCGAAGGACTCATCTCTTTGCCATTGATGACGAGTTGGCTGAGAGACTTACCGCAATCGCGAGAGCAAAGAGGATACCATCGGAGAGACTCATCAACTTATGGTTGCGGGAGAAGCTGGTGGAGCAGTCACAGGCAGCGTCATAGACAACACCAATCTATTGATGAAAGTCAAGATTTGCGGGATCACGAACCTCGAGGATGCCCAGGCCGCCATCGAAGCCGGCGCCGACCTGCTGGGCTTCGTCTTCTACCCCAAAAGCCCGCGCTACATCGAGCCGAAAACGGCCGCTGCCATCATCGATACGCTCACTACGCAAGACGCAACACGCAACACGCAACACGTAGGCGTCTTCGTCGATGAGCCCATAAACCGCGTCCGCGAAATTCTCGACCAGTGCCGCCTGGACCTTGCTCAGCTCCACGGCAGCGAACCGCCGGCTGAGGTCCGAATGCTCCAGCCCCGAGCGTATAAGGCGCTGCGGCCCAGACAGCGGGGCGACGCCGAGGCAGTGGCCGCGACCTACGCGCCGGTCATGGACATCTCGCCGGACCGGCCGGCCTTCCTGATCGACGCATACCACCCGTGGCAGTTCGGCGGCACCGGTGAGACGACGGACTGGAGCGCAGCCAAGGTGCTGGCGTGGCGCTTCCCGGTTCTGCTGGCCGGCGGCCTCACCGCCGACAACGTCGCCGAAGCCATCCGCATCGTCGAACCGTGGGGGGTGGACGTCTCTAGCGGCGTGGAAGCCGAGCCGGGCAAGAAGGATCATGGCAAGGTGCGAGCGTTTATTGAAGCGGCGAAAAGCGCAGGCGTATAACGTGAAAACCAGTGCGTCTTGCGTCTTACGTCTTGCGTCTTTCATAGACGTAAGACGCAAGATGCAAGATGCAGCACACAAACACGTCAAGGAGTGCAATGACGACTTCAACCAACATCCAAGACAGGCTGACTCACAACGGCTACTTCGGCCCCTACGGTGGCGCTTTTGTGCCGGAGACGCTGATGCCGGCCGTCACCGAGCTGGAGCGAGCGTACTTCGAGGCCAGGGCAGATGCCGCCTTCATGGAGCGGTTCGAGACCCTGTGCCGCGAGTACGCCGGCCGGCCCACCCCGCTGACCCTTGCTGCCCGGCTGACGGAGGAACTGGGCGGCGCGCGCATCTACCTCAAGCGTGAGGACCTGGCCCACACCGGCGCACACAAGATCAACAACGCCCTGGGCCAGGGCCTGCTGGCGGAGCGCATGGGCAAACAGCGCGTCATCGCCGAGACCGGGGCCGGCCAGCACGGCGTGGCGACGGCCACCGTGTGCGCCAACCTGGGGCTGGACTGTGTCGTCTACATGGGCACGGAGGACATCCGCCGGCAGTCGTTGAACGTTTTTCGCATGAAGCTCCTGGGCGCGGAGGTTCGTCCTGTGGACAGCGGAAGCCGCACCCTCAAAGATGCCATCAACGAGGCGATCCGCGACTGGGTCACCAACGTGCGGACCACCTTCTACCTGCTCGGTTCGGTGCTTGGACCGCATCCGTATCCGACCATGGTGCGCGATTTCCAGAGCGTGATCGGCCGCGAGGCCCGGCAGCAGATTCTGGAGTGCGAAGGCCGGCTGCCCGACGCGCTCATCGCCTGCGTGGGTGGGGGGTCGAACGCCATGGGGCTGTTCCACGCCTTCCGCGACGACCCGGTCGCCCTGGTGGGGGTGGAGGCCGGCGGTGAAGGCATCGACACGGGCAAACACGCCGCGCGCTTCAGCGATCCCCGCCTGGGGCGACTGGGCGTCCTCCATGGCACCAAAACTTTCGTATTGCAGAATGAAGATGGTCAGATTGCTCCGACCCACAGCATCTCAGCCGGCCTGGACTACCCGGCGGTGGGACCGGAGCACAGCATGTTCCGCGACATCGGACGCGCCGAATATACCTACGCCACAGACGCAGAAGCGCTGGACGCCTTCCAACGCCTGTCGCAGACCGAAGGGATCATTCCGGCTCTCGAATCAGCCCACGCCGTGGCGGAGGCCATCAAACGTACACCACAAATGTCAACCGACGAGATTGTGATCGTGAATCTCTCCGGGCGTGGAGACAAGGATATGCACACGGTCGCCGAGGCTTTAGGAGTAACATTGTGATCGAGAAAGGAGTACTGACATGAGCGTTACGATCATCGCCGGCGGATTCTGGGGCGACGAGGGCAAAGGCAAGCTCTCGGCCTACCTGGCCACGGCCGACAGGCCGGCTATCGTCGGCCGGGCCGGTGTCGGCCCCAACGCCGGCCATACCGTGTACCTCAGAGGTCAAAAGT
This sequence comes from uncultured Anaerolineales bacterium, assembly GCA_964532665.1. Classification (GTDB taxonomy): domain Bacteria; phylum Chloroflexota; class Anaerolineae; order Epilineales; family JAANWY01; genus CAZHMV01. The sequence goes on along the minus strand of CAZHMV010000068.1, from coordinate 2,047 downwards.
TCGTCATGCGCCAACTTCCGGGCGGGTTCGTCAACCCCGCGTCCCGGTTGCTGATCGGGGCCGGCGTGCTCGTCAACCCGGAAGTCCTGCTGAACGAAATCGAAACCCTGGACGTGGCTGATCGCGTCGGTGTGGACCCCCACTGCGCCATCATCGAGCAGGAGCACATCGACCAGGACCGGGGCTCGAAGCACCTGTCGAAGACGGTGGGAACAACGGGTACGGGGTGCGGGCCGGCCAACGAGGCCCGGGCGCGCCGCAAGATCAGGCTGGCCGAACAGATCGAGGCCCTCCAACCCTACCTGGCCGACGTCGCAGCCGAGGTGAACGCCGCAGTGCGCCAGGGACAGAATGTGCTCATCGAAGGGTCCCAGGGATTTGGGCTGTCGCTCTTCCACGGCGACTACCCGTACGTGACATCCAAAGACGTCACGGCCTCGTCCTTCGCGGCCGACGTCGGCCTGGGTCCCACCCGGGTGGACGACGTCGTGGTCGTCTACAAGGCGTACGCCTCGCGGGTGGGTGCCGGCCCCTTCCCCACCGAGATGCCACGCGAGAAGGTCGAGGCGCTCGGCTGGGAGGAGTTTGGCGCGGTGACAGGCCGGCCACGTCGCATCGGCGAGTTCGACTACGACGTGGCGCGACGATCAGCG
>CAZHMV010000068.1:0-1294 GCA_964532665.1 uncultured Anaerolineales bacterium | reverse complement strand
ACGACACGCGCATTCGCCGCGTTGTGGAGCTGTCAACGGGGTTCATCTACCTGGTTTCGCTCACCGGTGTGACCGGAGCACGGGACCAGCTGCCGGCGGACCTGGAAGCCTTCGTGCAACGCGTACGACGCCTGACCGATTTGCCATTGGCGGTCGGGTTTGGTATCGGCAATCCCGACGAGGCCCGCCGGGTAGCCCGCGTGGCCGACGGCGTCATTGTCGGTAGCGCCATCGTGCGGCGAGCCGGCGAGAGCGCCGAACCGGTGCCGGCCGTTCGCAACTTCGTGCAATCTCTCCGCACAGGACTGAACGGCGGTTAAGGGCGAGGCAACTCGGACTTAGGGGTCTTGGGGCAAATAAACGATGTTCCGAGTTGCCTCGCCCCTACCCCGCCTCGGTCTCCATTTGTACTATCCCTCACAGAGAAACCATCCTCAGGCGCAACAAAAGTCAGACTGGAACGTCTAACGTTTCGGAAGTACCTGAAACATTAGCCCAGACCTGGTGGGTTTCCTCAAACAGCTTGTGTTTGCTGACCTCTGAGGAAGAACAGACGCCGTTCTTCCAAAAGCTTTCCCGAAAACCCTCAGGGCCTTGAGAGGAGAAGTCAGTTCCAGATAATTCTTCAGGAGGTGAGTGTATGTAGTTTGTCAACTTCGGATCACGATGATCTGAGAGAATAGATCTATCTACTTTTCACCACTTTTCACCACTCTAACGGAGGGAAAACTCATGCGAAGCAAAGTTCTTGTGCTTGCCCTTGTTGTGGCTCTGATGCTCATGCTGACCATCGGTACGCTGAGCGCTTCGGCGTCCGGCTGCCAGACACACTACGTCCAGTGGGGCGAGACCCTGTACAGCATTGGCCGGATGTACAACGTGGACCCGTACGCCATTGCTGCATACAACGGTATCTCTGATCCGAACTATGTCAAGGGCGGAACCTATATTTGCGTACCCTATGGTCCTCCCTATCCCGGTGGCTACGACGGCTACTATCCGTATCCCCGGACGCACTACGTGCAGTACGGTGAGACGTTGTACAGCATTGGCCGGCTCTACAACGTCGATCCCTACGCCATCGCGGATGCCAACCACCTGGCCAACCCCAATTACGTCAAGGGCGGCACCGTGCTGTACATCCCCTACGGCCCGCCTTATCCTGGCTACTACTACGGGTACGGATACGGGTACTACGGATACCCTGACCCATAAAGACGAAAGAGCCAGGGGAACCAAAGGAGCCAGAAGGGCCAGAAGGGGAACAACCCCTTCTGGCCCTTCTGGCTCCTTT
>CAZHMV010000067.1:0-27272 GCA_964532665.1 uncultured Anaerolineales bacterium | reverse complement strand
GGCCCGCCAGCCCATGTCATTCCGAACGGAGCGCCAGCGGAGTGAGGAATCCCTGGAACCGTGCAAGAAAAGGCGACGTCCGCTGGCGAAAGCGTCAACCGATCGGCGGACAGAGAAGGGGCCGTTTCTCCAATGCAGCCCACTTATCTGTGTGAGGTCTCAGGGATTCCTCACTCCGCTGGCGCTCCGTTCGGAATGACATCGTGAGCGGCGGTTGTCCGATGGCATGCCTGGCATTTCATCCTGTCCGGCTGACGAGCCGTTACCGGATTACTCCCTCAATCTTCATCATTGCTCACGCGCTTGCCATTGCCCGCTCGCCATCGCCGGCTCGTCACAGGAGATCGTATTTGTGGACACAGTCCTTGCATTCCTTCAACAACACTTGCCGAACTACCTCGCTGACCTGGAGACCCTCGTCAATGTAGACTGTGGCACCGACCACAAGCCAGGCGTCGATGCGGTCGGGGAGATGATGCAGGCATGGCTGGAGGCGATTGGCTGCAACGTCATCCGCTTCCCCCTGGCGGACTATGGCGACTGCCGGCTGGCGACCCTCCAGGGAGCCGGCCAGGCCCGCGTGCTGCTCATCGGGCATCTGGACACCGTGTATCCGGTGGGAACCGTAGCCGAGCGGCCACTGCGTTTTGAGGGGGACCGGGCCATCGGTCCGGGCGTGACGGACATGAAGGCCGGCCTGCTGACGGGCCTGTATGCACTCAAGGCCCTCCGCGCCACCGGCTTCGACGAGTTCGCCGAGATCGGCTTCTTTCTGAACAGCGACGAAGAGGTAGGCTCGCCCGTATCCCGCACGCTGTACACCGAGGCTGCCCGACGCGCCGACGTTGCGCTGGTTCTGGAAGCCGCGCGCGCCAACGGCGACATCGTGGGCAGCCGGAAGGGGGGCGGACTGTACGTCCTGACGGTGCATGGACGAGCCGCTCATGCCGGCGTCGAGCCGGAGAAGGGCGCCAACGCCATCGTCGAACTGGCGCACCAAATCCAGGAGCTGTGGGCGCTCAATGGCCTGCACCCTGGCACGACGGTCAGCCCTGGCATCGTTCAGGGCGGCTCCCGCACCAACGTCGTACCGGACCTCGCGCGGGTGAAGGTGGATGTGCGAGTGGGACTGCCGGAAGCGATTGAGCCGCTGGACCAGGCCATCCGCCAACTGGCGGCGCAACCCCAGGTGGCCGGCACCCACGTCGAAGTTGAGGGAGGTATCAACACACCGCCCATGCCCCACACGCCGGCCATTGCCTTCCTGGCACGGCTGGCCCAGGCGGCCGCCCGCGATCTGGGCTTCGAGATCGGCATCGCCCACACCGGTGGCACCTCCGACGCCAACTACGTGGCCGCATCTGGAACGCCGGTGCTGGACGGCCTGGGCCCCATCGGCGGTCTGGACCACAGTCCCGACGAGTATCTGGAGGTGGACAGCATCGTCCCGCGCACAGCGTTGCTGGCGCGCCTGATTCAATCCGTGTGCCGCGAACGAGATGGCCTAACTTCAATTGGCTAAATCCAGAGGAGTCAACGCGCCCTTGCGGGGTATCATGAAAGCAGCATGACAACGCTGGATGGCTGGCTGGGTGGTACTAGCCATCCAGCCAGCCATCCAGCCATCCAGCCAACTAACCAACTGTTTTCGGAGGAGAGTACCATGACTCTAAGTGACACGCAACAACTCATCCAAGAAAATGGCATTGAATTCATCCGATTTGAACAGACCGATACTCACGGCATCGCTCGCTCAAAGACGATCCCCCTGGCTCATTATGAGCGATTCGCCACCCAGGGGCTGAACTTCCTGCTAGGCCAGCTCGGCTTTGATGTCCAGGCCGGCGTTGCTCCGAGCACTGGGTACCTGGAGGAGATCGGCTTCCCGGACAGCCGGCTGTTCCCGGACTTCGACACCTTCCGCGTGCTCCCCTGGGCCGATGCCACCGCCCGCGTCATCTGCGAAGCGTACTTCTACGATGGCCGGCCGGCCATGGCCCACCCGCGCGTGGTCGTCCGCAAACTCCTGGACGAACTGGCTGAGATGGGTTACACGCTGCGCAGCGGCTTCGAGTACGAGTTCTACCTGGTGGACCGCGAGTCCGAGGAGCCACCCTTCCCCGGCATCCAGATCTTCGCCACCCTGCGCAACAATTTCGATGAGGATCTGGTCTACCAGATTCTGCGGGGGATGAGCGCCGTGGGCGTGGACATCATCACCGCCAACGCTGAATACGGCCCTGGCCAGATGGAGATCAACTTCGCCCCGGCCGATGGGGTGACAGGAGCGGACAACGCCTTCACCTTCAAGAACGGTGTGAAGGAAATCGCCCAGCGCAACGGCTACATGGCCACCTTCATGACCAAGCCGTACATCGACCAGAGCGCCTCCGGTTGCCACTACCACCAGAGCCTGTTCCACGTGGACTCAGGCCGAAACGCTTTCGACGACCCCGACGGACCCGACGGTCTGTCCGACGTGTGCCGGCATTTCCTGGCCGGCCAACTGGCCCACGCGCCGGCAATGAGTGCCCTGGTCGCTCCCACTGTCAACTGCTACAAGCGGTACAAACTGTACAGTTTCGCTCCCACCAATGCCACGTGGGGCCACGAAAACCGGACCGTCGGCATTCGCGTGAAAGGAACGCGGGGCAAGGGCACCCACATCGAGAACCGGACGCCCGGTGCTGCTTCCAATCCATATTTGGTCATGGCGGCTTGCCTGGCAGCCGGCATGGACGGCATCCGCCGGAAGCTGGAACCGCCGGCTCCGGTGGACGGCATGGCCTACGGCATGGAAAACGTGGTGGATCTGCCCCAGAGCCTGGACGCGGCGCTGGAGGCCCTGGAAGCGGACGAGGTCATGACCCAGGCCCTGGGCGACGAGTTCGTCAAGCTCTTCCTGGCCGTTAAGCGGCACGAAATAGGAAAGGCTCGCGAGGCATGCGGCGATGACTACGGCACGCCGGCCTTCAACGAGCGCGTGGACCCGTGGGAAGTCGCCGAGTACTTCGAGTTTCTGTAGCTACCCACAAGACCCTAAAGGTTTTCGAAAACCTTTAGGTCTGGGGAGCAGCTTTCGGAAGGCCTACAAGGAGAACCCCGATGTCCGATGTTGTGAACACCGTTCTTTCCACCATCCAAACCCAGGGCATCCGGTGGGTGCGGTTCGTCTGGTCTGACAACGCCGGCCTGATCCGGGCCAAGGCGGTCCACACCGCTTTCCTGGACGACTATCTGAAGGAGGATGGCGTGGGCATTGCGGCAGCCCAGCAGGCTCTGCCGGTCATGTACGACGCTCCCTCCGCCGGCTCTGGCCTCACCCCCGCCGGCGAAGTCCACATGCGGGCCGATTGGACGACCTTCACACCCCTCCCGTACGCCCCTGGCCATGCTCGCGTCCTCACTGACATTTACGATGGGGATGAGCCCTGGGGCCACTGTCCCCGCACCTTTCTGCGGCGAGCTATCGCCCGCGCCGCCGAGCAGGGCCTGCGGTTCATGGCCGCTTTCGAGAACGAGTTCTACCTGCTCCAGCCCGACGAGGACGGCGGGGCGCCGGTCGATTCCACCGTGTTCGGCCAGACCTTCGCCCTGGACCGCGCCGCGCCCGTCATCGATGAGATCAGCGCAGCTCTGGAGGCCCAGGGTGTCGTGCCCGAGATGCTCTACTCGGAATCGGGTACCGGCCAGTTCGAGATGCCGGTCCGCTACGCCGGGGCGCTGGCAGCCGCCGATCAGCAGATCGTCTTTCGCGAGACGGTTCGCGCCGTCGCCCCACAGCACGGTCTTGTCGCCTCCTTCGTCCCCAAGATCTTCGCGGACAAGGCCGGCAATGGGGCCCACCTGCACCTCAGCCTGTGGCAGGGCGACCGCAACCTGACGCGGGACCCAGAGCACCCGGACACCCTCTCGGCTGAAGCGGCCGCCTTTGCGGCGGGTGTCCTCCACCACCTGCCGGCGCTGATGGCATTCACCACGCCCAGCACCAACTCCTACAAGCGCATCCTGCCCCGCTTCTGGAGCGGTGCCTTCACGTGCTGGGGCTACGGCAACCGGGAAGCGGCCATCCGCGTGCCCCAACCGTCGCCGGGCCGGCCTATCACCAACCTGGAGCTGAAGACGGTGGACCCCACTTGCAACCCCTACCTGGCCCTGGGCGCGGTCATCACCGCCGGGCTGGAGGGAATGGCGCAAGAAATAACGCCCGGCGACCCGGTCCAGATAGACCCGGCTGATCTTCCCGGGGAGGAGCGAGAGGCGCGGGGCATTCGCCGGCTGCCGGCAAGCCTCGGCGAGGCGATCCAGGCTCTGGAACAGGACCAGGTTCTGCTGGATGCCCTGGGACCAGACCTGGCTCAATCCTACCTGGCCGTGCGCCGCGCCGAGTGGGAGGGGATGAAGGATCTGTCGCATGAGGAAGAGGTACGCCTGTTGTTGGAGCGATATTGATGCTTGACCTGACAGCAATTCCCATCGTGGATCAGCACGCCCACAACCTGCTGCGGCCGGAGGCGCTGGAGAACTTCCCCTATCCCTCGGCCTTCACGGAAGCCTACGCGCCCGAGATCGTGGATCAGCATGTCCAGGAGACGCTGTTCTTTCGCCGGAGCCTCCGGGAGATCGCAGCCGTGTTGGACTGTGCCGCCGATCTGCCGGCGGTGCTGGCGGCCCGAGAGCGACTGGGCTTCGAGGAGGTAGCGCGGCGTTTCTTCGAGGCCGGCAACTTCGAAGCGTTGCTCCTGGACGATGGCTTCGTGCCGGATCAGATCCTGCCGACGGCGTGGCACGCTCGCTTCGCCCCCACGTACCGCCTGCTGCGGGTCGAATTCCTGGCCGAGAACCTGATCCGCGAAACCACCACGTGGCCTGACTTCCAGGACGCCTTCCGGGTCGCTCTCCACGACTTCCCCTCTGACGTGGTTGGGCTGAAGTCCATCGCCGCCTACCGGACCGGCCTGGCCATCGAAGCCCCTGACCCCGAAGCAGCCGCCACGTGCTTCCGCAGCCTGCGCCGGCGATCGGAGGCCGGCGACCCCGTCCGGCTGGCCTGCAAGCCCCTCAACGACTGGGTGGTGTGGGTGGCCCTGGAAGAGGCCGCCCGCCGGAGCATGCCCGTCCAGTTCCACACCGGCTTTGGGGATCCGGACCTGGACCTGCGTTGGGCGAACCCCCTCCACATGCGGGTGCTGTTCGAGAATCCATCCTTCCGGCGGGTGCCCATTGTCCTGCTCCACGCCTCGTACCCCTTCACGCGCCAGGCCGGCTATCTGGCCGCCGTCTACCCCAACGTCTACGTCGATCTGGGACTGGCGATTCCGCTGCTCAGCGTGGCCGGCATGCGTTTCGTGGTCCGCGCCTTCCTGGAACTGACGCCCCTCTCCAAGATCATCTTCTCCACCGACGCCCACCTGATCGCGGAGTTGTTCTACCTGGGCGCTCACTGGGGCCGGCGGGTCCTGGCCGACGTGCTGGAGGAGGCGGTGGGGGATGGCGATCTGACCGTGCGCGAGGCGGAAACAGCCGCCGAGCGCATCCTGCGAGGGAACGCTATCGCGTTGTACGGCTTACCAGAACGGTAGGCCGGGCAGCTACGTGTCCCGGATAAGCAAGCGTTTAGGGGGGTAATTCACGGAGCATCCCGAGTAGCTGCGAACGGAGTGAGGCAGCGTATCGAGGGGTGCGGCCCACGCGACGGGACCTGGCTGACCTGCTAACCCGCACCCCTCGATATGCGCTCAACGCTGCCCTTCGTCAAGCGTAGGACGTCGTTTCGCGCTACTCGGGATGCTCATCCCGAGGCCTGGTCCGGCCCAGGACTTGACGAGGGGCTAGTCTCAGTAGATCCAAATTCTGAGCTTAAAGCGGACCACAGTCCGCTTTTTAGCCGCTGGACTGTGGTCCAGCTAGAGCATTCTTGGATCTACTGAGTCTTGAGATTCCCTGAACGGTTCGGGTACCCGGATAAGAAAGCTAACCAAGCCTACTGCTTGTCGCCTTCTTCGTCGGCCGTTGCGAGATTGTCAAGGAAGTCAGCGAAGGTCAACAGGTCACGCCTGGCCAAGTCGAAGGCGGGACGTAAGCCACGCACGAGTTCCGTGACTCGTGCCGGCCGGAGGTTGAACGTGTAAACGTTTCGCACAACGTTTGGAATCACAGTACGACCCCCTCTCGCTCGATAGCAGCTAGGAACTTAGGTGAACAGCATGCCACATCCACCAGGTTGACTTCGATCTCGTCGGACAGATCTCCCACCGCACCTATCGCCCGCAGCCAGTTGGCTGACGTCAGCCCCCACGCCCCCAGATCCACGTCTGACCAAAGAGTAAAACGGTCGGGGTGAGTAAGCGAACCGAAAACCACAACGCGCTGCACGTCATACTCTTCCTTGAGCAACGCGGCCGCTCGTCGGGCCAACTGCCAGGCGCGTTCGCGCCACATCTCCCGGCGCTTCCTCTCAAGCTGCCGGCGTGCCCGCGCCGTGCGCTTATAACGCTCCATCTGCTCCGCCGATATTTGCAAAGCCATCGTGTCACCCATGCTGTCTCAGACAAACCCGTATTGAAGACACATTCGCAACAGTGCCTGGGCCTCGACTTTGGCCATTTTGAGGAGTGAGCACGCTTACGTGCGAACGGGTCACAAGATACGGCACGTGGGCGTGCCTTACTCCTCAACATATTGTGGTATCAGCGAAATGGCCAAAGTCGAGTGGGCATCGGTTGCTAAGTTAGTCTCTGTCCACAAGTGTGCAATAGTATACTCCATCCTGCCGGCAGGGGCAAGCAGTTGCCGGCAGCGACATCTCCCGGACTTGATTGAAGTGGCCAGCCATGCTAAACTTGCTTTGTCAGTGAACACCGTTCACTGCTCACTGTTTACTGATCACTGCTCCAAGAATAGTTGGCTAGATGGCTGAGCGGTAACAATGTGAGCCATCCAGCCATCCAGCAGTTTTCATGCTTCATAGAGCCCCGTAGGAGCATGTTGACTAATCACTGTCCAGGAGGCCCTCTTGATCCTTAGCGACCGCGAAATCATCGAACGAGTGAACAAAGAACGCATGATTGAGCCCTTCGTCGATCACCAGGTGAGCGACGGGGTTGTATCGTACGGCCTTTCCAGCTACGGCTACGACTTCCGCGTGGCCAACGAGTTCAAGGTCTTCAGCAACGTCAACTATACCGCCGTCGATCCCAAGAGTTTTGACGAGGCCGGCTTTGTTGACGTCGTGAACGATGACTACTGTGTCATTCCGCCTAACTCATTCGTGCTGGCTCGTAGCGTCGAATACTTTCGGATCCCACGGGATATTTTAACAATAACACTAGGGAAGTCGACTTATGCTCGCTGCGGCCTCATTTTGAACGTAACGCCCTTCGAGCCGACCTGGGAAGGGCAGGCGACTCTGGAGATTTCCAACACCACCCCGCTGCCGGCCCGCATCTACGCCAACGAAGGCATCGGCCAGGTCGTGTTCCTGCGAGCGTCGCAGGAGTGCGCCATCTCCTACGCAGACCGCAAGGGCAAGTACCAGCGGCAGCGCGGAATTGTTCTGCCCAGGATTCGCTAGATGCATCCAGACATCCGCCGGCAAATCGACCAGATCGCCGGCGACCACCTCTCAGGGGCTACGGACATCACCCGGCGCGCCGCCGAGGTGCTGGCATCGCTGCCGGTGTACAGCGACTCCATGTCAGCCGACGATTTCCGGCGCGAGCTGATTGCCGTGGCGTGCGAATTGGCAGCAGCACAGCCCTCGATGGCATCGCTTCTCAGCCTGGTCAACCGGGTTCTGCTGGCCGCCGACGAGACTGACGATTTCGGTCAATCGCTGGTCGCTGTACAGCACGCGGCCGAAGACTTCGCTGCAGCGCTCACCCGACGGCCGGCCCAGATCGCCCAGACTGCTCTCCCGCTGATCCACGACGGAGCCACCATCATGACCATCTCATCCAGCTCGATGGTGTTGGCGGCTCTGCAACACGCCCATGAAGGCGGCAAGGGCATTCGGATCATCTGCCTGGAGTCACGACCCCAGCGCGAAGGGGTGGAGTTTGCGAAGTTGCTCGCCGAGAGCGGGATCCACGTCACGCTGGTGGTGGATGCGGCCATGGCGCACTTTATGAAGGACGTGAATCTGGTCATCTTCGGCGCCGACACCGTCTCACCGAAGGGGCTGGTGAACAAGACCGGTACCTACGCCCTGGCCCTTGCCGCCGACGCCCATGGTGTGCCGGCCTACGGCCTGGCCGGCACCGAAAAGTTCCTGCCGGCCAGCCTGCTGAGCCGCTTCGAGATCGAGCAGCAGGACCCGCGCGAGATTCTGGACGAGCCGGCGCCGGCCCACCTGGACGCCATCAACCTCTACTTCGACCTGACGCCGCTGGATTTTGTGGCCGGCATCGTCACCGAACACAACGTGCTGCTCCCCGCCGAGGTTGAGGCACGCCTGAGGGCCATCGAGATACATCCAGCTTTGGTGGAGCGATGGTAAAGCCAGTAGCCGGGATAGCGATCACACTGGCCGCTGCTTTCATGCTGACTGGTATGCTATTGACAGCACCAGGCAGTTCCGTGACAAATGTAGCAGGACTTCAAGCGACGTTGACTCCGACCCCAACGGTCTGCCCTATGGCCACCGCAGAGCCGTTTTGGGTCGATCCTGTTACGTCACCTACGGATCAACTGTCGCAAGTCGTTACCGTCCATCTAGGAAATGGGGAAGCAGTAACTATCACGGCCGAGTCTGGCGCGTTCGCTACTACCGGCAACTTTGGTGCTTTCGCGAACCCGGCGGAGGTGAGCGTGACTCTCCTTCCCAATACGACTCACCACCTCGAAGTAGCTGGCAGCGTGAGAACTGTCCAGTGGGGCGGCTGCACTTACGGTGGCTACACTCTTCACACCACCCGAGATAGAGTCGGTATGTTATTGATGGGCGGCCTTACGTTGAGGAGCGACTGATGAGACAATTGACTGTGAGCCAAACTCAACACCGCATGATGCAGGCTGAAATCATCGCCATCGGCAACGAACTGCTGATCGGACAGACGCTGGATACGAACACCAACTGGCTGTGCCGGCAAATCACCGGCCTGGGGGGCCAGGTCCGCCGCGCCGTGATGGTGCCCGACGACCTGGACGCCATCGCCCGGGAGCTGCGCGACGCGCTGGATCGGGGAACGGACGTGATCATCACCACCGGCGGGACCGGTCCGACAGCGGATGACCGCACGCTGGAAGCCATCGCCAACGCCCTGGGCCGGCCCCTTACCGAAAACGACGAAGCCCTCCGCATGATTGAGCGCCGCTACAATGAGCTCTACGAGCGGGGCCTGGTAGACCAGCCAGGGCTGACCGACGCACGGCGCAAAATGGGCCGGCTGCCCCAGGGCGCACAACCCATCTTCAACCCCGTCGGCGGCGCGCCGGCTGTGCGACTCGATGTCAATGACCCTTCGACAAGCTCAGGACGCGGCACTACCATCATCACGCTGCCGGGCGTCCCCCAGGAACTCAAAGGCATCTGGCAAGGCCCGTTGCAGCCAATGCTGGCGGCGCGATTTGGCCAGGGCGCCTACCTGGAACGAGCCCTCATCACCGATTGCCCGGACGACTCGGTGCTGGCCCCGCTGCTGGCCCAAGTTGTCCGGCGTCATCCTGACGTGTACATCAAGTCCCACGTCAAGGCTTTCGGCACCGCGAAGCAGCAGATTCGCGTGACCTTCTCGATGGCCGGCGTGACCTATCACGAAGTCGAGGCCGGCATTGATAGCGCTGTGCAGGATTTTGAACGAACGTTGCAGAAGGCCGGCTTCCGGGTAAAGACGTAGTGGCAGTGGCCGGCCCGCGCTACACAGCAGCGCCCGATGAATTGGGCTCCGCCGGGTGAACCCGGCGGAGCTTCGTAGCCCTGGCACGCCTGCCCTGAGCTTGCCGAAGGGTCATGCCAGGGCGGGCGAGGCTAGCAAGATAGTTTCTGAATGCCCTAAAAGACTCTGACGGACAGGTAACAGACGCATGGCCCGATTGATCTTCGTGTTTCTCGACGGCGTGGGGCTGGCCGAGCCGGCCGACAGCAACCCGTTCGCCACGGCCCCCATGCCGGCCCTGCAGTCGCTCATCGGCGGGCCGCTGGTGGCCGGCAGCGAGATCGATCAGCCTGGCCTGCTGCTGAAGCCCATCGACGCCACACTGGGCGTGGCCGGCCTTCCCCAGAGCGCCACCGGCCAGATGGCCCTGTTTACCGGCGTCAACGGTGCGGCGCTCATCAACAAGCACCTGTCGGCTTGGCCGACCGAACCACTCATCGAGATCATCGAGCAGGACAACATCCTGAGATGGGCCGCTGAGAACGGCCATCGGCCGACCTTCGCCAACGCCTACAGCCTGGCTTACTTCGAGCGGGTGAAGCAGAACCGGCGCCGGCACTCGGTGACAACGCTGTGCACGCTGTCTGCCGGCCTGCCCCTGCGTGACGTCGCGGATCTGCTGCGCGGCCAGGCCGTGTACTGGGACATCACCCACTACGCGCTGCGCGAGCGCTACCAGATCGACGTGCCGCTGCGCGACGCCGGGGAATCGGGCCGCAACCTGGCCCGCCTGTCCGCCGACCACGAACTCGTGGTCTTCGAGTCGTTTCTCACCGACGTGGCCGGCCACCGCTATGGGAAGGTCAGCGCTGCTGCTGTGCTCAAAACCGTCGATCAGTTCCTGGCTGGCGTGCTGGCGAACATCGATGCCGACGTCACCGTGCTCATCACCAGTGACCACGGCAATATCGAAGACCTGTCAACCAAAGAACACACCCGCAATCCGGTCCCGCTCCTCGCCATCGGACCGCATGGAGGGCGGTTCCGAGACGTGAGATCGATCACGGATGTTGCGGAGAGAATCAGGGCGATCTTGTGTGCATAACACGACGGTGAGCGCGCGCGTGTCACGTATCCCATGACCGTCCTTACGCAATACGCAGTACGCAATGCGCAACACACATCGCGAAGGAGACCTGCAATGAACCAACATCCACCCCACCCCCCCATCTCCACCTTCTCCATCGTCGCCCGCGACCCGGCCAACGGCGACCTCGGCGTGGCCGTCCAGTCCAAGTTCCTGGCGGTAGGCGCTGTGGTGCCGTGGGCCAAGGCCGGCGTTGGTGCCGTCGCCACCCAGTCCTGGGCCAACACGGCCTACGGCCCCGAGGGTCTGCGCCTGATGGGGGCCGGCTGGACCGCCCGGGAGACGCTGGATCACCTGGTCGGCATGGACAACAACGCCGCCCAGCGCCAAGTCGGGCTGGTGGATGCCCAGGGACGGGCCGCCGCGTTCACCGGCGAAAAGTGCTTCGACTGGGCCGGCCACATCGAAGGCGAAGGCTACGCATGCCAGGGCAACATCCTGGTCGGTGAAGAGACCGTCCAGGCAATGGCCGACACGTTCGAGGCCACCGCCGGCTCGCTGGCAGATCGACTGATGGCGGCGCTGGCGGCCGGCCAGGACGCCGGCGGCGACAGTCGAGGCCGGCAGTCGGCGGCGCTGCTGGTGGTGCGCACCGCCGGCGGATACGATGGTCGCAACGACCGCTTCATCGATCTGCGTGTGGACGACCACCCAACACCCATCGCTGAGCTAGCCCGCATTCTGGAGCTGCACAAGCTCTATCTGTTCAAATCGACATCGGAGGAACTCATTGAGGTGAACGAAGAGATCGCGCGCGATCTCCAGACTATCCTCCAGAAGGCCGGCCACTACCAGGGCGAGATCACCGGCATCTACGACGAAGCCACGAAAGAGGCACTGCGCGCCCTGTACGGGATCGAAAACCTGGAGGAGCGTTGGCACGGTGAGTTGATCGACGTGGTGGCGTTGGAGTTCCTGCGCCAGCGCTTCGGAGGATAAAGAAGCGTCCAGGCCCCGAGCAGATGAGCACGAGGATTGCAGCAGAGGCTGAATTGTGCTACAATAGCGGCATGGAGGGAGCGCAAAGATGACATTCACCGCCAATGATCTGAAATCGCTGGTACGCCTGTTAGAAGAACAGCCCCAATCGCGGTCGCAACTGCGTACGCTCTTGCTCCTTGATGATCTTCAGGCAATGCCGGAACGGTTCGACCGGCTAACCGAGGCCGTCGAACAACTGGCATGGGCCCAGCAGCGCACCGAGGAACGCCTCCAACGACTGGAGACTACCGTCCAGGCCCTGGCAGAAGCGCAGCAGCGTGCCGAGGAACGCCTGGAGCGGCTGGAGACCACCGTTCAGACCCTGGCAGAAGCGCAGCAGCGCACCGAGGAACGCCTGGAACGGCTGGAGACCACCGTTCAGGCCCTCATCGAAGCCCAGCAGCGCACCGAGGAACGCCTGGAGCAACTGGCGGCCGCCGTTCAGACCCTGACCGAAGCTCAGCAGCGCACGGAAGACCGCCTGGAACGGCTGGTTGAGGAAGTGCGGGAACTGGTAAGCTGGCAGCGCGGAGAAGCCGGCCGCCGGAAGGGGGAACGCTATGAGCAGCTCATTGTGAAACGAGCCCCCGCCCTGTTTAACGGTGGAGAAGGGGGTGCCACCGATCAGCCCGTTGTCCAGCAACGTCTCGTGGCGCTGCTCAAACCACTGCCGGCCCTGGATGTCCTCACCGATGAGGAAAACCCCTTCCTGGCCGATCTCATCTGGTGGAAGAACAGCCAGTTCCTGGTGGTGGAAGCTTCCCTGAAAGTAAACGGCGACGATGTTATCCGGGCCGCCCGTCGGACAGAGACGCTCCAGCGCGCCAACGTGCAGGCCATGGGCCTGGTCGTTGGTGAAGAGTGGGCCGTGCTGGATACCCGTCATCAGGCGGAAGTCCGTGGCATTGACTGGAAGGTCGGGGATGACCTCTCCGAGGGCTTGCTGGCTTTCCGCCAGCTTGCCTCGTGATTGTCCGCTCCTCTGCTCGCTTACCCCTCCGCTTGCTCCGAGCCCCTCGAAGGCCATCGTGGTGGGCTCGTCGAACCATTGGGGCGTTGCCCGGTCGAAGGGCACCTCTGGACCGTGGCTCCACACTCTCACATCTCCACTTCCGCACACCATCTCAATTCCCCGTCCCCCAGCATCGACGCTAACATAGGTTAGCGTTGGAACTCCGTACGCGGACCGTTCGCCTATCGCATAGGGTGAGATATTGACATTCTCGCTTTTTTTTTGCTATACTGTGGATGCAAGGGGCATGAGTGAAAGGAGCATCAAGAGATGCGACGCATATTCGGTATATTGGGCAGTTTCGTTGGCTTGATCGTCATCGGGCTCCTGCTGGCCGGCTTGATTGGGGTATTCAGTGGGCAGTTTGGTGCTCGTGGGCAACTGCAGGTGGCACAGCAACCCTATCCTACGGCTACAGAAGCGGCATCCGTACTGCTGCCTCCGAACACCCCGACAACCGGTGCTTACCCGCCACCCGGCCCGACCCTCTCCCCCATGCCCCCTGTCACCGTGACGCCCGGGCCAACTCCTACGGCTCCGATAGTCCCCACTATGGTGATTCCTACACCATCGCCTGTACCTACCTTGCCGCTCAGTGAATTCAGGGTTGAAAGGCTCACACCCCTCCCCCCAGAACTGACCTTCCTAAGATGGTCCCCTGACGGGAGCAAGGTACTAATGGGAAAATGGATTCGCTATCAGGATGTTGGCCGGATTGGTCTACCTTTGTATGATCTGTTCGTTGCGGATGCGGACCGTCCCGAAAGCTCTTTGGTTAACCTGGCTCCGATAGTCAGGTCCGTTAGCTGGTCACCCGACGGCCAGTTCGTCGCCTACACCGCCCCGGTTGCTAACACGGGGGCGGCGGCTGACATCTCTGTTACAAATCTCAGTACCCTGACTGCTCGCAAAGTTGCTCAAGGGGACATACGGAACGTGCAGTGGTTGCCCAGCGGCGAGGTGGCCTTCTCGAGAGACGGAAACGTATGGACTGTTCGGTCTGACGGGGCCGGAGAGCGCCAATTGAACAACCTCCAGCTTACTTCGGAGGATCCACAAAGCGTCAACAACTACCTAATCTCGCCCGACGGTGGAGGGATTGCCTATTATGTTGTGGACGAGCAATTTAACACCCGTCTTTGGCTGGCCAATCTTGATGGATCGAACGCTGTCTTGCTTAGCGACGGGGGTGACGCCAATCCTGCTGGCTGGTCTTCAGACAGCACCAAGCTGGCTTTTGTCACTTTTGACAATCGATCTCGCTTTGATCTTTGGGTCGTAAATGCTGATGGCTCCGAGAAAAGACGAATACTAAGTGGCGACCCACCAGGAATTATGACCTCCAGTCCGTCCTGGTCGCCTGACGGCAGCATGCTTGTATTCTCAGGGGGACCAGCAATGGAGGTCAACACTTTTACTTTGCGGCTGACCAACAGTGATGGCACCAATCTGCGAATCCTGGACCCTGATCTGGGACAAGCTGTTGAGCCGATCTGGTCCCCTGACGGCAACAAAATTGTCTTTTACAGGCCATCGCCAGAGGCTGGGCAATATTTCATTGCCCATATTGCACGCGTTCGCTAAGAAAGGGGATGGGAAATGAAGCCAATCGCTTTTGAGTACAAGCCCTTGGCACTCTGTCTAAGTAGTGCCCTGCTCTTGCTGATTTGGTGGCTTTCGTCACCCGCAGATGTTCTCTCGGTCAATCAGGTGCCGGCCAACGTAATGATTTGCCAACGGCCCAGCTTGTGTAGCTCTAATCCAAGCGCGTCGGTGCCATACAATGACCCCTTGCTTGACCCTGACCGCCCTGGCCCCTACCCCGGAGGCTTTGAGGGCTGGAATCCTGCGCCGAACATCGGATATGTACAAAGGGTTTTGGCCAATGAATGGATCCAATCTTGGCCGCAATCCGCTCTACGATCTGGGGCCATTGCTGTCAGAACCTTTGGCATGTGGTGGGTTGGCGCAGGCTACCAAATGAGAGATCCTGATACTGGGCAGATCTATCCAGCAATTCCTGCCACTGTCCAAGGTTTCGGAGTTAACAACGCGCCCGTACAAGCCGTAAACGATGCTGTTTTCGCAACCCGCGGTGTATTCATGTCCTACTACACCGATGCGAACAACAACGCCATCAACGCTCTATACCGCCAGGACTCTGGCAACTACACCGAGTCCTGGCCAGGTACCGGTCCCTATTTGCTAGCTGTGGGTGATCAGGTCAGAAATGCAGATTATAACCCTTGGGCGACAGGCCATCTGCCAGGCCAGGGAGAGGCGGGGAATGGAACGTTAGCCAATCCCGGTGGACCGGGAGAAGGACAATACGGAAGTGCCCAACGAGCAATGGGTGCCTTTGCCTGGGATGCTTATAAGATCCTCGCCCATTACTACACCGGTGTGGTCTTCCAAGGCGGAACTTTCCCCAATCCCGCCTACCGCTGGTCCGACAACACTGCCAATCCTAACAATAGCAACAATGGTCAGCCTTGGATTGAGGTGCCCACCACCATGACCCGTGGTCAATGGTATAGTTTCACCATGCGACTTCAGAATCTGGGTACCATGACGTGGCAAGTAGCCAGCACCGGGCACCCGAATAGGGTGAAAATAGCTTATCATTGGCGGGATCAATCGAACAACATCGTGATCTGGGACGGTAATCGTTCTGAACTTCCCGATACGCCTTCGTTTTACAATGACCCCTCTGGAACCTGGCCGCCCGGCCGGTTCAACCTGGTCACTGTTTGGGTCCAAGCACCCCCTAACCCTGGCCAATATATCCTTGAGTTTGATCTGGTGCAAGAATTCATTACCTGGTTTAATCAGCAAGGAGGATGGCCTACTATAAGAGTCAATGTAAACGTTAATTAGGTTTCAGTTCATCTACATGTTTTCTTAGATTGATCCGTAAGCAGTCGCCACATGACAAGAGCCCGGCTTGACCGGGCTCTTTTGTTGCGTGAGGCCCCAGTGCGGCCAGACTGGCTTGACGGTTCGGGGTTACCGGCGTAGAATCCCAATAACGATTGGCACAGCAAGACAAGCGAGGTTACGCATGAACCAAACCCTTACCGCTGTGCCTGGCATCCGCGTCGGGCATTGGACGGACCTGGAAGCTGCGACCGGATGCACCGTGGTGTTGTGTCCCGACGGCGCAACCGCCGGCGTCGCCGTGCGCGGCGGCGGGCCGGGCACCCGCGAAACGGATTTGCTGCGACCCGAAACGCTGGTCCAGCAGGTTCACGCCGTCGTCCTGAGCGGGGGCAGCGCCTTCGGGCTGGCCGCTACCGATGGCGTGATGCGCTGGCTGGAGGAGCACGACATCGGCTTTGACGTGGGCGTGACGAAGGTGCCCATCGTGCCGGCGGCCATTCTGTTCGACCTGCTGGTGGGCCGGCACGACGTGCGCCCCGACGCCGGTGCCGGCTACGCCGCCTGCGAGGCCGCCACCGCCGACCCGGTGGTCGAAGGAAATGTGGGAGCCGGCACCGGTGCCACCGTCGGTAAACTGATGGGACCGTTTTCCGCCATGAAGGGTGGGCTGGGCAGCGCCGCCGTCCGGCTGGGCAACGGCGTTGTCGTGGGCGCACTAGCGGTGGTCAACTGCCTGGGCGATGTGATCGATCCCGCTACCGGCGACATCGTGGCCGGCGCCCGCTCCCCGGACGGAAGCTGGCTGGACACGGCCGCCCGACTCATCGAGATGGGGGCCTTGCCACAATTCGGCAACACCACGCTGGCTGTTGTGGCGACAGATGCCCAACTGACCCAAGCCCAGTGTACCGCTGTGGCCAACATGGCCCAGACAGGACTGGCGCGTGCCATCCGGCCGGCCCACACTCTGCTGGATGGCGACACCATCTTCGCCCTCTCCACCGGAGACAAACAGGCCGACGTCAGTGTTGTCGGCACCGCGGCTGCCGAAGCCGTCAGCCGGGCGATTCTGCGAGCAGTGGAGCAAGATTCATGAGACCTGTCACCATTCCCGAAGCCGAGCCTTTCTTCTTTGAACGGGGCCCCACTGGAGCGCTGCTACTCCACGGGTTCACCAGCACCCCCTTCGAGGTCCGCGAGCTGGGCGAACGCCTGGCGGAGGCCGGCATCACCACCCTGGGGCCGGTTCTGCCCGGCCATCGCACCACACCCGAAGACCTGGCCCGCACCACCTGGCACGACTGGTTCGCGGCCACGCAGGCCGGCATCGCCCAATTGAAAACGCGAGTAGCCGAAGTGTGGGTCATGGGCATCTCAGCCGGCGCGTCCCTTGCCCTGCACGCCGCGGCTCACGACCCGAGCCTGGCCGGCGTCGTAGCTCTGGGCACGCCGATTCACATCCGAGGACTCAGCCCGCGTCTTACGCGGATAGTGGCCGGCGTCTATCCCTTCCAGCGAAAGCGCGGGGGTTCCAGCCTCAGCGACCCGGCAGCGCGAGCACGACATCCATCCTACTGGCGCGTTCCCCTGACAGCCGTTGCCAGCCTCGCCGAGTTCCTGGATCACCTGTGGGATGATCTGCCGGAAGTGCAAGTGCCGGTGCTGCTGTTACACGCCCGCCACGACTCAGTCGCGCCGGTGGCGGATGTCGCCCTGATCCTGGACCGCCTGGGCAGCCGGCACAAATCCGCCATCTGGATCGAGAACAGTGACCACATTATCACCGAGGACTATGGGAAAGAGCAGGTTTTTCAGCGAGCAGTAGAGTTTGTACGAAAGCACAGTATACGCGACTCGTAGTTCGTCTTACGTCTTACGTCTTGCGTCTTGCGTCTCCCCTCACATAGGACGCAAGACGTAAGACGTAAGACGCAAGCGTCATGTTTCACGGAGCCAAAAATGCCACACGACCACCTACTCGCCATCGATATCGGGAACACCAACATCGTCCTGGGAATCTGCAACGATGAGCAGATGATCGCTCACTGGAGCATCGCCACCGATCGGGAGCGCACGGCCGACGAGCACGCCGTGCTGCTCATGAGCCTGTTCGAGCAGAACCAAATGTCCTTCGATGACATTGAAGGTGTGGTGATTTCTGCCTCGGTGCCGCCCCTGTTGACCACGTTTCAGGACGTGAGCCGGCGCTACCTGGGCGTGACGCCACTGGTGATCGGGCCGGGTGTCAAGACCGGCGTTCGCATCCGCACCGACAACCCCCGCGAGGTCGGACCCGACCGCATCGCCAACGCACTGGCGGCTCGCGAACTATATGGCGCGCCGGCCATCGTCATCGACTTCAGCACCGCTACCACCTTCGATGCCATCTCCGCCGACGGCGACTACGTCGGCGATGCCATCGCGCCCGGCCTGGGCATTGCCGCTGAAGCATTATTTCAGCAGACAGCGCAATTGCCGCGCATCGAGCTCACAGCGCCGCCGCGAGCAATCGGCACGAACACTGTCCACAGCATGCAGTCGGGCCTGGTATACGGGTACGTAGGTCTGGTTGAAGGGATGGTGCGTCGCTTTCAGGCTGAACTGCAAAACGGCGCGCGAGTCATCGCCACTGGCGAACTGGCCGAGGTCATCGCCCCTCACACCGATGCGATAGAGATCGTGAACACCAAGTTGACGCTGGCCGGCCTGCGCATGATTTACCAACTCAACCGCCGTGGCAAGATCGCCAGCAACCATTGTTGATTGGAGAATCGTTGCTATGCGCAGCCGCATTCTCGTAGTGGTGGCAGCCCTCATCCTCGCCGGCTGTGCCACCAACCCGACACCGCTACCTACCAACACGCCAGTCCAGAACCCACTGCCCCCAACGATCACGCTCGTACCCCCCTCCGCGACGCCGTCGCGTACCGCTACGCCGGCCCCAACATTGACTCGGACACCGCCCCCAGCGATCGCGCCCTCACCAGTCCCACCCTCGCCCAGTCCGACGTCCGACATCTTCGCCGGCCTGACCATCCCCGACCTGCGCGCCCGCGAGTATGGGACCGAGGGCGAGGTCAAGATCGACCGGGTGCTGGCGGACGATCCCGCATTCACCCGCTACTACGTTACCTACCCCAGCGACGGACTCGCGATCAGCGGAATGATGAACGTGCCCAAGAGGGGCGGACCGTTCCCCGTCGTCATCTTGAACCACGGCTACATCAACCCCAGCCAGTATTGGACAGGGGCCGGCACCCACACCGCCGCCGACTACCTGGCCCGCCGCGGCTATCTCACCATCAGTCCTGACTATCGCGGCTACGGCACCTCGGACGACGGCCCCAACCCGTTCCGCAAGGGCTACGTCATCGATGTGCTGAACCTGGTCGAACTCATCGACACCATTCCCCAGGCCGATCCCGAACGCGTCGCCATGTGGGGTCACAGCATGGGCGGCGGCATTGCCAAAGAGGTGATGGTCATCAACGACAGGGTTGATGCTTTCGCCCTGTACAGCGCCATGAGCGATGATGCTGCCGAAAACTGGAACCACATCCGCATCATGTGGAACAAGCCATCCCAGGATCGGCTGGCCGAGGAGTATGCGTCGCCGGCGGAAGACCCCGAAGGCTACGCCCGCATGTCCCCACGCAACTACCTCGAGTTCGTACAGGCCCCGGTCATCATCCACCACGGAACCCGCGACACCCAGGTCCCCATCGAGTGGTCGAAGCGGCTGGCCGGCGACCTGAAGACGCTCGGCAAACCCGTCGAACTCTACATCTACGATGGTCAACCCCACTCCTTCCAGGGCGATGCATGGGTCACGTTCATGCAACGGACGAAGGCGTTCTTTGATAAGTACCTCAACTAACAGCGATCGTTACCACTCAGCCACCCTCCCGCAGGTTGTGATGCGCAGTGGTTTTGCATCCGAAAACTGGCCTTGAAGCAGCGATTCTCGGCCAGAGAGGCTTCGAACCTGCGGGAGGGTGAGCATCTAGCAGCCACTCCCTTTCCTCTCCCAAACCACACCAAAACCCGCGTATTGTTTTGCTCCTTTTCGCTGTCTATACACGTGAGAACGACGGCTGGAAAGGAGCCTGTTCGTGCCAGACGAGAGCCTGCTTGAGCGAGCACGCGACTTCGACCAGGGAGCCCTGGCGGAGATCTACGACCGTTACGCCGACAAAATCTATCAATATATCTTCCACCGGGTCGGCAGCCGGCCTGTCGCCGAAGACCTGACCGCCGATGTATTTGTCCGCATGTTGGAAGCCATCGAGCGGGACAGATTCGCGAAAACCTCGTTGCGGGCCTGGCTGTACCGTGTGGCTCACAACATCGTGGTGGACCACTATCGCGCTCAGCCTGACGAACAACTCCTGCTCCTCGACGAACGGCTGGGGGTGGTGTCCGGAGATCCAAGGCCCCCCATTGAGGCCAGGCTCGCTCAAGCAGGACTCCGCACCGCCCTCAGCCGTTTGACCGAGAAGCAACACCAGGTCATCGTTCTCCGCTTCGGTGAAGGCATGACCGCCGGCGAAGTCGCCGAGGTGTTGGGCACGACGGAGGGTGCAGTGCGAGCCTTGCAGCACCGGGCCGTCGCTGAACTGCGTAGGACCCTGGAGGAGGCGACCCATGACTGAGTTCGATCGGATCCTGGATGACGCCTTCTCCCGTCTGGAGGCCGGCGAGCCCATCGAGGCCGTGCTGAATCGATACCCGCAGCAAGCTGAGGTGTTGAGGCCGCTCCTGGAGACTGTGTCGCTCAGTCTCCATGCCTACACCTACACCGAACCGGCCTCCCGCGCCGGCATGGCCCGTGGCCGGCAGCGCTTCCTCTCCGAGGCAGCCCGACGAGCCGAGAAGCGTCAGGCACGCCGCCGAAACATGCTCTCCCTGGCCTGGCTATGGCCGGCTCGCCGTTGGGCGGTGACAGCGGCTGCGCTGCTGGTGCTATTCCTGGCCGCCGGCACGACCGCCGTCGTCGCTTCGGCTGACAGCCTTCCCGGTAGCCCGCTCTACCCCGTGAAGATCGCGGCCGAGGAAGTGCGGCTGACCCTGACGCGCGCTCCAGAGCCACGTGCCCGGCTGCACATAGAACGTGCTCAGCGACGGAACCAGGAACTGAACACCTTGCTGGCGCGAGAGGTGCCTGTCGGAGGCGACCTGCTCACGTCGGGTCTGAGCGAGGCGGAGGCAGCGCTGCGGGAACTGAGCCGCGTGCCGGCAGAGCAGCGCAGCGAACCGCTGGAGACGTATGCGATGTTCGCAACATCGCAGGCCGAGGCGCTCGACCAGATGCGCGACCGGATGACGCCGGCGCAGCAACCGTTGCTCGAAAGCACCGCCGACCAATACCGCCAGCTGGCCGACCTGGCCCGAAGTGCGCAGACCAACCCGGATGCGTTGGTGCCCCCGCCCACCGCTGTCCCGTGGCCCACGTTGACGCCAACCCCCACCCCCACACCCACACCCAGCTCCACCCGGCCCCGGCCAACGGCAAAGGCAACCAGGCGAGCCGGGCCGGCAGCCGTCGCAACCCGCCGGCCCCCGGCTCGTCCCACGGCCACACCCACCAGGCGGGCACATCCGACACGCGCCACCCCGACCCCAACACCGACACGACGCCGGCGACCGCAGACACCCGTGTTAGCCGTTACGCCCGCCGCCACTGGGCCCGCAGTCGCGACGCTGAACATCCGACCGACCAGAACTGGAACGCCGCGACCCTCGATCCGTCCACCGACACCGACCCTGTCTCCAACGGCTGTTCGCAGGCCGACCAGGACGGCAACGAGAACACCGCGGCCGGTGGTGACAGCCGTCGCGACGCCACGCCCCATCCGGCCAACGCCCACGCCTACCGCCACCCGACGAAAGCCGCGGCCGACACCCACGCCGACACGACGCCGGCGATCGCCCACGCCCACGCCAACCCGGTACAGACCAACGCCCACGCCAACCCGGCACAGACCCACGCCCACGCCAACCCGGCGCAATACCCGGCCGACACCCACCCGGCGACCGGAGCCGACGCCGACCCCACCGGCTGTGGCCACCGCAATACCCACGGCAGCCCTGCCGGTACTCCCAACCCCCACGCCGACGCCGCCGTCCACCGTGGCCACCGCTTTGCCGACAGCGGCCCTGCCGGCGCTCCCAACCCCCACAGGGCAATCGCATCTCAACGCAGAGAGGGTGATTCGTTCAAACTGATAGAACTTGCCCCATTCTGTCATTCTGGTGCGCCAGAATGACATTTCAGTGAGACCTGGCTCCCAGTTCTGTTAGATGCGATTGCCCTGCCCACCTCCACCCCCACGCCGGCACTTGCACCGTAATCGATTTCCACTATAATCCGTCACACTTGTTCACCTTCCAATTGAATCGGGTGCATTCAATCTCGGTTGTAGGGGCACCCCTCGCGGGTGCCCAGGGCGGGTGCAGGGCCCGCCCCTACCAACCCATTTTGAACACACCCAATTGAATCAGGAGCCACAATTCGATGCAGACCATCTACGTAGAGAAAAACATTCCGCGCATTGCCCTCATCAAAGCGCTGGCGCCGGTCCGTAGCGACATCTACTTCAGCCGGCTGTCACCGCTGAAAATGGGCCAGGTTGATGGACGGCTACCTGGCCCGAAGTGGGTGCGCGTCAAAAACCAACTGGCCGGCATCTGTGGCAGCGATTTGCACCTGGTATATGCCGACGTGGACCTGCGGATTGCGCCAGCGGCACTCCCCAGCACCGACCGAATCTATCTCGGCCACGAGGTTGTGGGGCGCGTGGCCGAAATTGGGCCTGAAGTAACGAAGCTGGCCGTGGGGGACCGCGTTGCACTGCAGTACAACATTGGCTGCTGCCTGAGTGAGGACATTGATCCACCCTGCCGCTACTGCGCCGAGGGAAACGCCTATCTGTGCGAGAACGCACCGGAATGCCACAGCGAACCCGCCGGCGGAGGGTGGGGCGAGGGGTTCCTGGCTCACGAAGCACAACTGTTTCGCGTGCCGGAGACGCTGAGCGACGAGGAGGCCGTGCTGTTGGAGCCGGCGGCCGTGGGCGTCCGCGCGGTGCTCCGCCGGCCACCCCAGCCCGGCCAGCGCGCATTGGTTCTCGGCTGCGGGATCATCGGCCTGCTGACGCTACAGGCAGCCCGCGCAGCGGCCCCCGAGGCGGAGATCACCGCCATTGCCCGTCATCCGCACCAGGCCGTGGCTGCCCGCCGGCTGGGCGCCGATCACGTCTTGACCGGCAAGCACGACGCATACAGCATGATCGCCCGGCTGACCGGCGCCCGGCGCTATAAGGGGATGTTGGGCAACCAGATGCTGGTCGGCGGCTTTGATGTGGTGTACGATTGCGTCGGGAGTGCTCGGACCGTGGAGGATGCGCTGCGCTGGACGCGGGCCGGCGGCGCCGTCGTCGTCGTAGGAGTCGATCTGAATCGGCTGCGCCTGGACCTGACGCCGGTGTGGTATTATGAGGTGGACCTCCTGGGGAGCATGGCCAATGGCGCTGAAAGCTGGAATGGCGAGCACGTGTCCACCTTCGAGCTGACCGCACGCTGGTTCGCCGAGGGCAAGCTCACCGCTGAGGGGTTGATCACCCATCGCTTCCCCCTGGCAGACTACCGCAAGGCCATTGAGACCGCCACCGACAAGTCTCGCGAGTCCATCAAGGTCGTATTTGACCTTGAGGACCGCGTGATCACTGGTACTTGACTTTGGCTCCGAAATCGTGATAATACGTGCCCACTTCTGGTATACCCAACCCACCCTCTCGAAAGGAGAACCCCATGAAACCGAGACTCATCTCACGGCTGGCGTTCCTGCTCGTACTCGTTTTGTTGCTGGGTGCATGTGCACCGCAGCCGACGCAGGCACCACCCACCCAGCCGCCGGCTGCGCCGGCAGCTACCCCGACGACAGCACCGGTGACGATCCAGGTCTTCTACCCTGTCGCCGTTGACGCCCCGATTGCGAAGATTCTGCAAGGCTATGTGGACAAGTTCCAGGCCGCGAACCCGGGGATCACAGTGAAACCTGTCTTCGCCGGCGGATACACGGATGTTAAGACAACGATTCAGACCACCATCGAGGGCGGAGGCCAACCACCGGCACTGGCTGTGATGCTGGCAACCGACCTGTATGACCTGATTAACGGTGACTACATCACCCCGCTGGATGACTACATTAAGGCTATGCCCGACGGACAGGCCTATCTGAACGACTTCTTCCCGGCCTTCCTGGCCAACTCACGTTACGACAGCAAGGTCTGGAGCATCCCGTTCCAGCGTAGCGTGGTGGCACTCTACTACAACAAAGACCTGTTCAAGGAGGCCGGCCTCCAACCACCGACCAGTTGGGCGACGTGGGCCGAAGCGGCGCAGAAGCTGACCGTGCGCGAGGGGGACCAGGTCACCCGGTGGGGTATCGAGTACCCGTCCGGCTGGCCCTACTGGCTGTTCCAGCCGCTGGCCATCGGCAGCGGACAGAACATCGTGGGCGATGACACCACGGTCTCCTTCGATGATCCCCACGTAATCGAAGCTGTGCAGTTCTACATCGACCTGTCGCACAAGTACCAGGCCATGCCCGAGGGCGTCCAGTCTGTGTGGGGGCAGGCCCCTTCAGACTTCGCCAGTGGGCAGACGGCGATGATCGTCCACTCCAGCGGCAGTCTGGCCGGCATCCTGAAGCAAGCCGATTTTGAAGTCGGCGTCATGCCGATTCCTGGCAAGGAAGAAGGCACCTATGCCACAGTGCCGGGCGGCGGCAACCTCTACATCCTCAAAGGCGCTCCCAAGGCACAGCAAGATGCAGCCTGGAAGTTCGTCCAGTTCCTGACGCAGCCCGAGAACGTGGCCGATTTCAGCATCAACACGGGCTACATCGCCAACCGCCAGGCTGCTTACGAGACCCAGGCCATGAAAGACTACCTGGCCAGGGTGCCGCAGGCGGGTGTCATTCGCGATGCCTTGCAGTATGCCGGCGCCGAGCTGTCGGTCCAGGACCTTGGGGAAGTGCGCAACATCTTCCACAAGCACCTCCAGGCGGCCTACAATGGCGAAGCGTCGCCGGCTGAGGCGATGGCAGCCGCCCAGAAAGAAGCCGACGAGGCCCTGAAGGCGTTCAAGTAACGCTCCGGGTTCGTCTTTATCACCTCACCTATCCGATTGTCACTCGGGGGAACTCGGGGGAACTCGGGAGAGCTACCTCATGAGGGATAGGTGAATAGTTGCCTCGTAGTAACGACTTCAGTCGTTGGACAGGCTGAACGGCTGAAGTCGTTACTACACTACGAATCCTGAGGCCGGCTGTGACTGCTGAAATAACCCGACGTAAGCGACGCCTGTCGCCACTGCCCTATTTGCTCATCCTGCCCACGGCCATCTTCGTGACCCTCTTCACGGCCTGGCCGACCCTGCGGGTCTTCTATCAGAGCCTCTTTCGGCAACGGCTGAACATCGCCCGCTTCCGCGAGCCGGCCTTCGTCGGCCTGGGCAACTACGCCAACCTCCTTGCAAACCCTGATTTCCACAAGGTGTTGATCAACACCACCCTGTACGTCATCGGCACGGTGCCGATCACTATCCTGTTAGCTTTTGTTCTGGCCCTGCTCGTCAACCGCCGGCTGCGCGGTGTCGGCCTGATCCGGTTGGCCTTCTTCTACCCAACGGTGCTGCCCATGGTGAGCGCAGCCACCATCTGGATGTTCTTCTTCACACCGGATTATGGCCTGTTCAATACCAGCCTGCAATTCCTGGGCTACCGGGGTCCACAGAACTGGACGGCCAACCCCAATCTGGCGCTGCTTGCGGTGATGATCGTTGCCATCTGGAAGAACGCCGGCTACTACATGATCTTCTACCTGGCCGGCCTGCAGAATCTGCCCTCCGATGTCTTCGAGGCGGCAGCGCTGGATGGGGCTGACTGGTGGCAGCAGTTATGGTTCGTCACCTTCCCTCTGTTGCGCCGCAGTACACTTTTCATTTCCACCATCGCCTTTATTGGCGCTTTTCAAACGGTGGACCACATCTTCGTGCTGACCCAGGGCGGACCCAGCAATGCCAGCTCCGTGCTGCTCTACTGGCTGTGGCAGGTGCGTTTCGAGTACCTGGACGTCGGGCGGTCGGCCGCGATTACGGTTGTGCTGATCGCCTTTCTGCTGCTCTTCACCATCACCAACTTCGTGCTCTCGGAACGCAGGGAGGAACCTGATGCTCGCTAGGGGCGCCTCGCCCACACGTCCATTGGCCCGGCTCGGCAGCGGGCTGGTGACACTCTTTACGGTAGCGCTGGCGGCCGGCTGGGCCTCCATTGTGGTCTGGGCAGTCGTGATCTCGTTTCGGCCCGAGGATGATCCGCTGGGGCGGGGTGATGTCTGGTTCGGCCACACGATGACCATCGCCAGCTACCTGCGCGCCTGGTCCCTGGCGCCCTTCGACCGGTACTACGTCAACACCATCGTCATCGTCACGCTCATTTTGGGAGTTCAACTGGTGACCATCACGCTGGCCGGCTATGCCTTCGCCCACTACCGTTTTGCCGGCCACCGCATGATCTTCTTTTTCATCCTCCTGCAGTTGATGATCCCAACGACGGCCTTGCTGGCACCCAATTTCGCCACCATTCGCCGGCTGGGCCTGTTCGACACGCGGCTGGCGGTCGCTATCCCGTACTTCGGTTCGGCCTTCGGCACGTTCCTGATGCGCCAGGCCTTCCTGGAAGTCCCGCGTGATCTGGTAGATGCCGGCATCATCGACGGCTGTACATGGTGGCAGTTGCTGCGCCACGTCTACCTGCCACCGTCGGTGCCTACGCTGGTCGCCTTTGGGCTGTCGTCGGTCAGTTGGCACTGGAACGAGTTCCTGTGGCCGCTGGTCGTGACCCTCAGCGACCACAGCCGGCCCCTGACCGTCGGCCTGGTGCGTTTCACCCAACTGGGCGAAATCGGGGCGCGCTGGCCACTGCTGATGGCGGCCACGTTGCTGGTAGCCGCACCGCTGTTTCTGGCCTTCCTCGTGTTCCAACGCCGTTTCATCCAGAGCTTCCTGCACTCCGGCATCAAGTAGGAGCCTCTAGCCATGCGACACCTGTCCTCCTTTCGCTCTCTGAAACGCTACCGTTTTTGCCTTTTCGCCCTTCTTCGCCTTTTCATCTTGCCTCTCCTTGATCAGACGATGGGTCGCCCGGCCCCATAATCTCGTCAAGCCGTCCCAACTGCTCAAGAACCTCAGCCAGTTGCTGGTAGGTTCGCGCGGTTCTTCCCGACTGGTGAGGCATCTTGCCCAAACTGACCGCCGCACACGCCAACCTCACAAGAACATCGGGAATGTCTTGTTCGGGTATCGCTGAGACTTTCGTTCCGCGATAATTGCTCAGAATAGCCTGAACTGCTTTTGGCAATCGCTTGACATCAAC
>CAZHMV010000066.1:5074-27478 GCA_964532665.1 uncultured Anaerolineales bacterium | reverse complement strand
CGTCCTTCAGCCGAATCAGAACCGTGCCCATTCACCTTGGCAATGCCGGTGATGAAGGCCGAGTCCACCGTTGTCACCAGCGGCGACGGCGGCTCGATGTCCTCCTCGGTGACCCTCAACACCTCAGTCACTGCGTCTACTACCATGCCCACCGTGGTGCCATCAACCTCCACCACGACGATGCGGGTCTCCCTGGTGGCATCTTCCGCCGGCAAGCCGAAGCGTTTGCGCAGATCGATCACCGGCAACACCGTGCCCCGCAGGTTGGTGACGCCCTCCACGAACCGGGGCGCGCGCGGCACAGCGGTGATAGGCTGCATCTTGATGATACCCTCCACGGCGGCAATGTTCACCCCGTAGTGTTCGTCTGCCAGGTCAAATACGACAAGTTGGTTCTCCATGAGAGATACTCCTTTCATGCGGTGATCAGTGATCAGTAAACAGTCATCAGTGAACAGTCATCAGTAAACAGTGGTCGGGTAGGCAATCAGGTAGTTACATAACTGATCACTGTTCACTGTTTACTGATAACTGTTCACTGTTTACTGATAACCGGCCACCGGCTCAAGTCGCCGGCCATCGCCCCCGGGCACAGAGACGAGACCGGAAACGCTCGTGGCAACTGGCCTGAGGCCAGACTCACGCTGAATACGCCGGCCCAGGGCGTCCAGCGCCGCCACCACCGTCCGCGAAACCTGTTTCATCTCTGCGAATAACGCCTCTGCCTGTCCCCGGTCGCCGCGCGTGTGCGCCGACACAATGGCCGCCAGCAACTCGTGAATCTCCCGATGCGGGGCGTCGATGGCCTCGAACTCCGGCAGATGGCCCCACTCCATACGTCCGCGCCCCAGATACCAGCGCCCCAACGAGCACTCGGTATGAGGGTGCGGCTCGAACGCCTCGCCCCCGGCCAGCATCGCCGCCACGCGCTGCACCCAATTCAGGTGCGCCTGCTTGAAGGTCTGGAGCACTTCTATCTCGTCCTCCGCCGTCTCATCCGAGAGTTTGAACTGCTTGACAAACGCCTGCAGCTTCACCGCCATCTCCGACAGCGATGCCGCTGCCGCCGTCACTTCTTCCACCTGGGCGTTCATCTCTTCCGCCGCCGCGCTCACCTCCTCCACCGCCGCGCTGTTCTCCTCGCTCGCGCTGGCGATGTTCTCGATGGCCTGTGTCACCTCGCCCGTGCCGGCCGCCATCTCTTCCGTAGCAGCCGTGTTCTCTTCCACCACCGCACTCACCGCGTCTATGGCGCTCACCAGTTCGTCCGACGACGCGCTCATCTCCTCTGCTGCCGCCGAGATCTCTTCCACCTGCCGGTTGACGGCTTCAGCAGCTTGCAGGATGTTCTCCAGGGCATGGCCGGCCTGGTCGGCGCGGGTCGTGCCGGCTTCCACTTCAGCCGCTCCTTCGTCCATCGCCTGCACCGCTTCGGCCACCGTCTGCTGGATGCCCTTGATCAGCCCGGCAATCTCTTTGGTGGCCTCGGCCGAGTTCTCCGCCAGCTTGCGCACCTCGTCCGCTACCACCGCAAATCCCTTGCCGTGCTCGCCGGCCCGTGCCGCCTCTATCGCCGCATTCAGCGCCAACAGGTTCGTCTGCGACGCGATGTCGTCGATGCGCTCCACGATGGCCCCGATCTGCTCCGAGCGCCGGCCCATCTCCTGCATCTTCTGCGCCGAGAGGCCCACCTTCTCCTGGATGCTCCGCATCCCCTTGATAGTCTCATCAACGGTCTGGACCCCCTCGCGGGCAGCCCGGGCCGCGTTGGCCGCGCCGGCCGCACCGGCCTGGGCGTTGGCCGTCACCTGCTGGATGACAGCCGAAATCTGACTGGTGATGTCTGAGGACCGGGCGACGGCGGCGGCCTGCTCCTGAGCCCCCTGGGCCACACCATCGATGGCACGCGCCATCTGCTCGACGGAGGCAGTGGTCCTGGCTGCTGCCTCGGACTGCTGGGCGGTGCCCTGGGCCACCTGCTGGATGGTGGCCGCTACCTGGGCCGTTGCCTGGCCGGACTGGTCGGCGGCGGCCGAGAGCTGGCCGGCCGCCGCGCCCAGGCTATTGGCGCTATCGGTCACCTGCCCCACCAGGTGGCGCAGGTTGGTGATCATCTGGTTGAAGGCCTGGCCCAACACATCCTTCTCGGATTTTGGGGGGACCTCCACCGTCAGGTCGCCTTGCGCCAGCCGGCCAGCGGCCTCGGCCATCGCTCTGAGATAGGCTATCATGCGAGTGAAGGCGTTGGCCATCTCGCCCAGCTCGTCGCCGCTGTTGACTTCCACGTGCTGGTCCAAATCGCCTTCGGCGATGCCCTTAGCCGCTTGCGTCACGGCGGTTATGGCACTGGCAACAGAACGTGCCAGGAAGAAGGCCACTGCCAATCCGAGCAGTACGGCGGCCAGGACGACCCCGATCAAGATCATGGTTGCGGTTCGAAAGCCTTGAGCTATCTCGGACCGAGATGCAGCTTGCTCCTCAGCCGTGCCGGCTTCCAATTTGTCCACGAGCGGTTCGATCTTGTGCACCGCGTTGCGGAAAGTCTCAGTCTGGGCCGCGATCTGAGCATCGACCTGCACCAACTGATCAAACAGTGCCTGGTATTCATCCGCCAGCGTTGACAGATTCGTTTTCTCGTCCTTACTCAAGTCGGCCTTGGCCTCGTCTGCCTTGAACTGGGCCACCGCTCCGTGCAGTTCGGTGATGTACTTTTTCTCCCCTCGCAGCAGGTAGTCCTTCTCATGCCGGCGCATCATAAGCATGTCAATCGTCAACTGATCCTGTCGATTAGCTTCGACGGCCTTTTCGATCTCGTGGACTTTCGCACGGAACTGACCTTCCAGGCCCACATCCTTGTAGCCCCGCTGTTCTATCAAATCCACCATGGACAGAAAGGCCGTCTCATACCCGGTGGCCGCTTCCTCAATGGCTTTCGCCGTGACGATGCTTTCCTCGTTGTCAGGTTCCAGGTGTCTGATCTCAGCTACGTTCTTCCGGATAGCTGCCACCTGGTTCTGCACTTCGGTCACATATTCGTTGCGGGCCTCTTCGAAGCCCAGTTCTTGGTAGCGCAAGAGATAGTCCTTCTCCCTACGCCGCGCCATCAGCATCGCCTTTCCTGTCTGCGCAGATAGTTCGCGAACCCGCACATGGACGTCGAGGATTTCGTTCACTGCGCTATTCGTCTTGTTCTGACTTACCACAGCCACCACGCCGATCAGGACGGTCAAGGCAAGTACAACCAGAAATGCCCCAAGAAGCTTGGCTCTGATACTGAGATTGTTAAACCAACGAAACAATTTACTTCCTCCTCGCAATATGTGGTGTGGGACACTTGCCCACCTCGTAGCGATAGAGATAGAGATAGTGATAGAGACGAGGAGCAGACCGCTATCACTATCTCTATCGCTATCTGTAAAACACAAAATCGTGCTCTACTGACCGCCGTCGAGGGAGTCGAACCCTCGACCTCCGGCGTCCCGCCCAGCGGTCAGCAGAGCACGATCAATTTGTAGAGCCGTTCGAATTACCACCAGAGCCCCCTGCTCTCACACAGCGTTTCATTCTGCTTGTCTTGCCTATCGGCATTTAGATTGTCCTATCCATACCCTATTCATGAAGATTGCGTGAATATTCGATGCTCGTAAATGCGGAGCCCTGCTTAACGGCCAACGCGGTTGGCCTGCTACCCAGCAACGAGTAGGAACTCAAGTTTTCGTGTCTCAGGCCGATATAATGTAGAGACATAAGACTGGGGGATCACTATTCGCCTCGCCTGCCCGGTCGGTTAGACGTTCCCTAAGTTCCCCTGATCCTCTTGCGGGAACTCAGGGGAGTTCAGAGGAACTCGGAGGCACTCGGAGGCACTTAAGGATGAGGCGCTTGAGAGAAAATCTGCTGGTTCAGTTTTCAATCGCCAGCCTCGGGATCATGCTCATCCTCGCGATGAGCATTTCAAAAATCCTTTCGGATAGGCTCAACTACAACATGGAGCTTCTGCAAGCTTACAGCACCGCCAGCATGGCCGGCATTACGATTGAGGACACAGACCCTTTTTCCATTCCCAGCCTGACCAGAGAGGTCCGCCACCTCCGATGGATCACCTTTGGTGTCTTGGGTGGCGGCTTTGTGATTCTGTATGGAAGCCTGGTCTACATCGTCTGGGACGGTTGGAGGACCATAAATCGACAGCAGGCGGCCCTTGTCAGGACGAACGTGGAGCTGCGGGAAACGCATACACAGACGGAGCAATTGCTGACTTCGATCTCATCGATCGT
This sequence comes from uncultured Anaerolineales bacterium, assembly GCA_964532665.1. Taxonomy (GTDB): domain Bacteria; phylum Chloroflexota; class Anaerolineae; order Epilineales; family JAANWY01; genus CAZHMV01. Next base: position 23,201 of record CAZHMV010000066.1, on the reverse strand, counting down.
GATCGGCGCGGGACCGGACGAGCGGATCACCCGGTGGAACGAGACGGCAGAGACGACCTTCGGTATTGCGGCGGCCAATGTCCTGGGCCGGCCATTTCTTGAATGTGGCATTCGATGGAATTGGATCGAGGTTGTATTGGCCGTCTCAGAGTGCCGGCAACGGAATCGACCGATACGACTGGACAACCTCCGATACACGCGTCCGGACGGGAAGGAAGGCTTCCTGGACATCACTTTCAACCCCATTATGGGGGGCACGGACAGGCAGGCGGGGTTCCTCCTGCTCGCGCGCGACATCACCGAGCGCAAGGTCCTGGAGGGCCAGCTCATCCAGGCACAGAAGTTAGAGTCGATTGGGCAATTGGCCGCCGGCATTGCCCACGAGATCAACACCCCCATCCAGTTCGTCGGGGATAACACGCGGTTCCTCCGTGACGCCTTCACAGACCTGGCAACACTGCTCAAGCAATACGACAACCTGTGGGAGAGATGCCAGATGGGGCAACCGGTGAAGCCTGAGTTGCAGCAGATCAATGAGATTCGGGCAGCGATCGATCTGGACTACCTCCTGGAGGAGATTCCCTCGGCTATCGACCAGACCCTGGACGGGGTTCGGCGCGTGGCGAGGATCGTGCAGGCCATGAAAGACTTCTCACACCCGGATGTGCACGGCAAGCAGATTGCCGACTTGAATCGAGCGCTGGAGAGCACGCTGACCATCGCCCGTAACGAGCTGAAATACATTGCTGACGTGGAGATAGACCTGGACCCCGATCTCCCGCCGGTATTCTGTCAGGTAGATGAAATCAATCAGGTCTTCCTGAATCTACTGATTAACGCCCGGGATGCCATCGCCGACGCGGTAGGCGATAGGCGCAACGGGAAGGGCAAGATCACCGTCACCTCTCGCCGTGAAGGCAACCAGGTGGTTATCGGCGTCACCGACACCGGCACCGGCATTCCCGAAGAGATACAGGATCGCATCTTCGACCCCTTTTTCACCACCAAGGAAGTGGGGCGGGGCACCGGGCAGGGGCTATCCATCGCCTATTCGGCGGTGGAGAAGCACGGCGGTTCGCTGGCCTTCGAGACAGAGGTGGGCAAAGGGACTACCTTCCTCGTCCGTTTGCCCGTTCGGTAAGGTAAGCGTCCAGGTTTCGTAGTAACGACTTCAGTCGTTTGGACGGGTTGAACGACTGAAGTCGTTACTACGACCAGAAAACATCAACTGAAAGTCGGTAGCATGTTGGAGAAGAAACGCATTTTATTTGTGGATGATGAGCCCATGGTTCTGGATGGCCTGCGGCGCCGGCTCCACAAACAGCGGGCGGCCTGGGACATGATCTTCATCACCAGTGGGGCTGAGGCCCTGCAAAAGATGGAAGAGATCCCCATCGATGTTGTCATCACAGACATGCGCATGGCCGGCATGGACGGAACAGAGCTCCTGGCCGAGGTCCGGCGCCAATACCCGGATGTCATCCGGATTGCACTCTCCGGTTACACAGAGATAAAGGTAGCCCAGCGAGCCATGCCCGTAGCCCACCAGTTCCTGTCCAAACCCTGCGAACCGGAGGATCTGGTGGCAGCGGTCAACCGTGTCTGTCGCCTCCGTGATCAGATGGAGGATCAAACCCTTCGGGAGGTCATTGCCCGGCTCAATTCCCTCCCCAGTTTGCCCTCACTGTACATCAAAGTGAACCAGGCCATCGCCTCGCCAGACGTTTCCTTGCGGACCATTGGCCACATCGTCAGCCGCGACATCGCTATGTCCACCAAGCTACTCCGCCTGGTAAACTCAGCCTTCTTTATGCTGCGTCGCCGCATCGTGTCTGTGGAAGAGGCGGTCGTGTACCTGGGGGCCGACATTCTCAGGGACCTGATTCTGACCCTCCACATTTTTAGCCAGTTCCCTCCGGGATCATCTGTTGAAGGTTTTTCTATGCCGCGTCTGACACGCCACTCGTTGATGACGGCCGGCATTGCCAGGGCAATCACGCGGGCCGAGACGTCGGATCGGTACCGAACCGAAGAGGCGTCCACCGCCGGCCTGCTGCACGACATCGGTCTCCTGATCCTGGCCATCAATCTGCCAGACCTCTACAGCCGCGTATATCGAACGGCGTGCGCGGAAGGGCGGCCCAGGTGCGAGGTTGAGATGGAAGCCATGGGCGTGACCCATGCCCAGGTGGGCGCCTACCTGCTGAGCCTGTGGGGACTGCCGCCCACCGTCGTCGAGGCTGTGGCGGAACATCACACCCCGGAACGTGGTGCTGCCCATAGCTTTAGTGCCATCACCGCGGTCCACGTGGCGGATATCCTGGCGCACCAGTTCCACCCGACGGATCTTCCTTCCCCGAAGATGCCCCAGGACTACCTGGAATCCCTGGGGGTCGCGAACCGGCTATCCCGGTGGCGGGAGATGGCACACCAGGCACCGGAAGAACTCCTCGGAAATGGGTCTTCCATGATGGGCGATGGTCCCATGATGGGCGGTGGTCGCATGATGGACGATGGTCTCCCGACCGAGCCCATTTCGCCTCGGTCAGAGACCTTCGGCGATCGCGAGGAGAGGAGAAAAGAGGGTCGAGATGAGTGATCAAGCTGTGGAAAGAATCCTCCTGGTCGATGATGATCCGAACCTCCTGGCCGCCATCCAGCGACAGTTTCGACGACAGTTCGACATCGTCACCGCCGAAGGGGGAGAGGCAGGGCTGGACCTCCTGCGGCACAACGGCGCGTTTGCCGTGGTGGTCTCCGACATGCGCATGCCGGGCATGGATGGCGCTGAGTTTCTGAGGCAGGTTCGAGCGCTCACCCCTGACGCCGTGCGCGTCATGCTCACCGGTTATGCCGATCTGGATGCCGCCATAGCTGCCGTGAACGAGGGGAACATCTTCCGGTTTCTGACCAAGCCGTGTCCGCGGGAGGTGCTGGAGACAACATTGCGTGCCTGTCTGGAACAGCATCGCTTAATCACAGCGGAACGGGTTCTCCTGCAACAGACCCTGAACGGAACCATCAAGGTTTTGATGGATATCCTATCCATGGTGAGCCCGGAAGCTTTCGGCCGCGCAGTCAGAATCCGGCGCTACGCCGGGCTCCTGGCAGAGAGATTGAAGGTGGCCGACACCTGGCAGGTTGAGCTGGCAGCCATGCTGTCGCAGATCGGTTGTGTGACCATCCCGCCCAGTACGATTGACAAGATTTACAGGGGGCAGAGCCTGCTGATGCACGAAAAAGAGATGTTCATCAGGCACCCAGAGACCGGCCGCAACCTGATCAAGAACATCCCGAGGCTTGAAGAAGTAGCCAGGATCATTGCTTACCAGGAGAAGCACTATGATGGCACCGGCTTCCCTTTAGATGAAGTTCAAGGGGATGAAATCCCCCTGGGTGCCCGAATCCTGAAAATCGCGCTGGATTTTGACATGCTGGAGTCAGCAAGAATGGCTCCGGAGGAGGCACTATACACCCTCCAGAAGAGAGATGGATGGTATGATCCCACCATTCTCCGGGCATTGGCTGATGCGCTTGACGTCGCATACTGGGGCGAAATGCGTGCCGTCAGTCTGGAAGAGCTGACGACAGACATGGTCCTGGCTGAAGATGTGAGATTTGAAGGTGGGACGCTACTCCTGGCACGAGGACAGAAGATTACAGAACCTGTGCTGCACCGGCTAAAAAACATTGCGCCGTACATCACCGCCCGAGAGACTTTACACGTGTACCTGCCACCCGACCAGCAGGATTTATCGTGATCGAGGAGGGTGATTCCCGTGCACACACTTCGCATCTCCAAAGTGAATTCTACACCTGCCGTCCACCGCAGGTTGCGCGGGCCGGCCCCCGATCACCGGTCCAGCCCTCGACCAGATCGCGACCGTTTCTCTAGCTTGCTTCAGGAGGCCATACAGCGAAGCGGGACAGCGGCTTTATCGCCCGACGAGGGAATACTGTATTTTCATGGCGGGCAATTCGTAGCTCGCAAAGCTTGAAGGAAAAGGCCGGCCAATACGTTTTAGGAGTTCGCATTGGCCGGCCTTTTAACAAAGGAGGAGAAATGTGCGCAAGAGCGCTGCACTACCTGGTGGACTAGGAGGTTGTTGTCACCCGATTCTTTGCAATCGCCTTCGCAATGAACGCCGCCGCCGCTTCGCTGTCCACCGGCCTGGAAATATGATTCCCTTGTCCATACTCACATTCCAGCGCCTTGAGTTGGGCCAGTTGCTCCGCCGTTTCCACCCCCTCCGCGATCACCTCCATGTCCAGATTGTGGGCGAGCGCCACAATCGCCCGCACAACCCCTGAATTGTCCCCATTCACGCCCATCCGGCCGACGAAGGTGCGGTCAACCTTTATCGTGTTCAGCGAAGAATGCTGCAGGTAACCCAACGACGAATAACCTGTGCCGAAATCATCGATCTGCACCTGAACCCCCAGGTTCTGTAACTGCGAGAGAGTTGTAGTGGCACATTCGGCATGTTTCATGAGTACGCTCTCCGTGAGCTCCAATCTCAAACTGCCTGCATTGAGGCCGGTTTCTTGCAGAATTTGCTCGATCTGCTCGACCAGATCAGGTTGCGCAAACTGTCTGCCGGAAAGATTCACGCTGACCGTCAAAGGTGGGTCTGTGGGGAATTGCGCCCGCCATGCACTCACCTGCCGGCATGCCTCGCGGAGCACCCAGCGCCCAATGGGGGCGATCAGTCCGGTCTCTTCCGCTATCGGGATGATCTCGGCCGGCGGGATGAGGCCGCGTTGGGGGTGTTGCCATCGCAGAAGTGCCTCGAGGCCGGCGAGCCGGCCGGTCGCCAGCGACACGATGGGTTGGTAATGAAGCCGGAGCTCCTGACGTTCCAGTGCCCGGCGCAAGCCCGTCTCCGACTCCCGGCGCGCCGCCGCATGGGCACGCATCGCGGTATCGAACACCTCATGGCACACCTTGCCCTGTGCCTTGGCGCGATACATCGCGATGTCGGCATCGCGTAGGACGTCCTCCGGCTGGCGATACCCTGTCTCACTCATCGCGATTCCGATGCTCACGGAGACGCAGACCTCGTGTCCGTTCAGGAGAAATGGCAATGCCAGTGTCGTTTGAACCCGTTCGGCAATCCGTGTCGCGTCGTTGACGTCCCGGATATCTTCAAGCAAGATTACAAACTCGTCGCCCCCCAGGCGCGCGGCCGTATCCTCGGTGCGCAGGCACGCTTCCAGCCGATGAGCACTGCCGATAAGCAGTTGATCTCCGACCTCGTGACCAAGGGTGTCGTTAACCGCCTTGAAATCATCGAAGTCCAGGAAGAGCACGGCGAACGAATAATCCTCGCGCCGTTTTGCACGCTCGACGGCACGTCCCAGGACGGCCATGAACAGGATCCGGTTTGGCAAGCCTGTCAGCGCATCGTGAAAGGCATAATAGTGGAGGAGTTGTTTTTCAGCGTGCGTGCGTGCGGTGGTATCAGAGTAGGATCGCCCCATGCGGTAGGCCCTCCCGTTTGTGTCCTGGCCGGCAAGTCCCTGGCTGAGTATCTGACGGTAGGTTCCGTCCTTTTGCAACATGCGGTGTTTCATTTCGGAGTAAGAATTAAGCCCTTCGGAATAGGCGAGGTAGCCTGGGCTCGTCAGATCAATATTCGACAATGTGGCTGGTGTTGTCATAACTTTCCTCAGGGTTGTCCATTATGTGCTGTGTTCTGCTCCCCTTTTTCACTTAGTACTATACCGCCATTCCGGCAAAATCTCAGTAAACGCCTCGTATGAGCCTCGTATCAACATTGTAAAGGATGAGGGAGGGCAAGAACGCGGGTTGCTCGGATTTGCGGATTCCCGCCCAGAGTAGCGAAGCTTGCTTCGCGCCCGAACGAGCGCGGGATTCCGTACCGTTGGCGCCGGATATGGTGCAGACACCCCGATACCCCTGTACCCCCTGACAATCAGCCCCAGGTAGAAGTCGTTCCTCCACGCAGGGGTTGGCTCTGGGGTCCAGGTTGGTCGGGCAGTCGGCCTCATCGTTGGTGTGCGAGCAGGTATCGCTGTGGCCGTCGGCGTGCGAGTGGGCGTCGCGGAGGGTGTCGCCGTGGCCGTCCATGTGAGCGTCGGTGTTGCGGTCGGGATGGGAGACGCGGTAGCAGTTCCTGTGGCCACCGGGGGCGCCGGCGGTAAGGGCAGTGGAAGGGTCGCCGTGGACGTCGCTACAGGCGTCTCCGTGGGCCACGGGGAGGATGTGAGAGAAGGGACCCTCGTGTGGGTTGGCATCGGCGTATAGGTCGGCCAATAGCTCTGAGCGGTCCCCCCGGTCACCGAGATCACCCGTTGCGGCAGCGGAACTCGATGGGGGAAGCCCAGTGGATCAGACCACTCGAAGTAGGAATACTGGATATCAGCCCACCTGGTGGACCCTCGAAAAACGGGCAGGAGGGTTCCCGTGACGTTGGTCGAGACGCGCAGGCGCAGATCGACGGACTGGGGTGCACCGATGGTAAGATTCTGGAAGGGGATGCGCACGCCGGCGCCCGTAGCCACATCAGATATACTGGGTGAGAGGACCTCCACGTGTTCAGATGGTGCCAACACCAGGGACGCCCGAGGGGCAACGACCACGCCCTTGTCTACCTGCCCCATCCGGCCGTAGAAGTCGCGCATCATCCGGGGAACCATCTGGCCGAGCATCGAGAAATCATAGACGTCCTGGAGATTCGGTTGGTAATAGACTGTGCCGCCAGTGGCTTCGGCTAACTCACGCAGCGGTTTCAGGTAAGGGAACCTCGTTCGGGGACCGGGTTCGTTGCCCATCGGCACGACATTGATGTGGATGCCATAAGCCGTTGCCAGATCAATCATCTCTGGAATGCGATCCCGATCTGCATCCATGAACGGACCCCGATTCACTACGAAGACCTCCACAGGGTAGCCCTGTTCTGCGTACTGGACTGCGATCCCCAGGGTTTCCTGGAGGCCTTGAGTAAATTCGTACCAGCCCGCTGGCCCATGCTCGACCAACACTTCCATGGAGGGGCGAGGGTTCAGGCAGGGATAGTGGAGGAGCATGCTGCTACCCGGTCCGCCAACCAGACCCAAAAGTCCGTCGCAGAGCCCGCTTTCGGTCCAGAAGCCCTGTAGCATCTCCAGGGCGCTCTCCCACGGTTCGTATCGGAATCCAAATGACTTCAAGTCCTGAATCAGTTCGGACCGCTCGGATTCGCTGAGGCTCCGCCATATCTTCTGCAGGGTGGCTGCCGGGTTGGTCGGATCATGCCTGATGCCGTGGTTGAGCAGAACCGCACTGAGCGAGGATGTCTGCTCAGGAGTGAAGCTCTCTCCGCCCTCATATCGCGAGCCGAGGGTCATGAAGGTGCTTAGATCAAAGTCCCAGACCTGCACAGCCCCTGTCAGAGGGATGGCGGTAAACCGAAGGAGAAACTTTTCCCCATCGACGTACACCAGTTTGGGCATCTGCGTGAGCCAAAAGCCAATATGCGGCCCGGGCTGATCTGAGGGAAAAAGTGGCTTAGTTAGGGTTTCCTCATTGGCTGTCACGGCCACGGCACTGACAATCAGGATGCCAAGGGCGACAGCGACTACAAGCGCAATTCGCGCGATGCCTCGTTTCATGATGCCTGTGAACCCCTGTGATTGTGGGCGTCCACCATTGTGCATCAATACTATACTGGCACTCTGGCAGAATGTCAGTAAACTACTTGTATGTCTCGCGTATCAGCAGCGTAAAGGATTGAGGACAATCAGCGCCCGGGTTGAAGGATGGTGACAGAGGGGACTGGATGGCCGGGGGGCTTAATCAGAGCTCAACCACACTGTATCCGGGGACCCTCAGCATATCGGCGTCGCGCTGCACTGTCTGCAAAAACAGAGGGCCGGCTGAGGCGCAACTTCTCAAAGCACCTCAGCCGGCGAGCCAACACCTTCAGCAACGGGAACTGTTTACACTGTTAGACGCCTGGGCGTCGTGAATGTGTACGTGATGCATGGTGCGTGGTAAACACCTTGCGTTTCACGTTTCGCGTCGCGAAGGTTCTTCCTACCCCATATCGCCCAGCGCCTGCCCCAGCGCCTGGACCACGGACTGGTCTGGTGCGAGGGCCTGGAGGTGCTGCAAGGCGGAGCGGGCCGCTTCGGTGTCGCCCAGTTCCAGGCTCAACGTGCCAAAGGCGGTCAGAACCCCGACGTCGTTCGGCGCCACCTGCATGGCCTGTTTGATACACTCGGTGGCCTCCACGTAGCGGTCCTGTGCACGGTAGATTTCGATCAGGTTCAGCAGTGCGTCTACATCGGCCGGCGATACCCGAAGCGCGGCCCGGAAAGCCTCCTCAGCCGCTTCGAGCTCACCGACCTGGTACAGGGCGATGCCCAACTGGTTGTGCAAGGCCGGCTCTTGGGGGACCAGTTCGGTGGCGCGACGCAGGGCGGGTATAGCCTCCTCCACCCGGCCCAGGGCCATGAGGGTGGAGCCCAGGGCGGTGTGGCCGGCGGCCAGGTCGGGGGCTTGCTCGGTCAGGCGGGCAAATTCGCCGGCGGCTGTTTCCAGGCGTTGCCCTGAGCTTGTCGAAGGGTCGTCGCGGTCCAGGGCGGCCTGGCCGGCGGCGAACAGTTCTGCGAGGGCCTGTTCGACATCGGTCAGATCGCCGTCGCTCGCGTCCACCGAAGCGAAGCGACGAATGGGCCGTTGACACAAGGCTGCAATGCGCTGCCGGACAGTCTTGGCAGCGTGATCCCAGGTGAAATTGGCCTGGATGCAGGCCCTGGCGGCCTGACCTTTGGCTCTGGCCTCGGCCGGGTTGGCCACCACGTGCCGCATCAACTGTTGCAGTGCCTCGCGGTCGGGATCTGCCCACCAGGGGTAGTCCACCGTTTCCAAATCCCCGATGTGCTTCTGAGGCAACCGCACTTCCCGGGCGGGGATCAGATAGGCCGTCTCCGGGGTGCAGAAGTCCAGTGCTGCGCCATGTCCGGTCACGATGACAGGCCGGCCACTACTCATCGCCTCGGCGATGGGCAGACCAAAGCCTTCGCCCCGGTACGGATGCACCAGGCAGTCGCAGGCGGTGTACAGGCCGGCCAGTTCTTCATCGTTTAGCATGCGGTCGATGTACTCGATCTCTGGCGCGTCGGGCATGTTCCGGCACTGGGCGATCATGTCCTGGGCTGTCTGTCCTTTATAGAAGGATTGACCGCCCATGTCCTTGATGACCAGGCACACGTCGTCATCGGCCGTAAAGGTGGCCATGTAGGCATCCAGCAGAACATCGATCCCCTTGCGCCCGATGGTGCCCCCGACAAAAAGGAATTTGAAATGCTTCTGTGTCTTTAGCGCCAGAGGCGGCGCGTCCGGTCGGAATCGGGTCGTATCAACCCCGTTGGGCACCACGTGAACCCGATCGGCCGGGATACCGCTGCGAATGTAACATTTGCGGACGTAGTTGCTTGGCACCCAGACCTCATCCACCTGGGTACTCATCACCTCCACCCAACGTTTGGGCAGGCTGCCGAACTCCCATGGTTGGATGATGACCCAGTGGCCTTCCGGTGGTGGGGTGAAGTTGGGTGGCCACTGGTGGCGGACATGGACGTCGGCCGGGCGGGAGAGAGGCCGGTTCAGATGTCTGACAATATGTTCAAAACGGGGGTCGGTATCGGGCCCAAACTGATGTGGCTCATAAGGAATGATAGAGAGGTCGATATCAGGGTCCTGTGTCAGTCGGATGCAAAGTTCGCGGTTAACCAGGGCCAGGGAGTGGGTGACGAATTGGGAGCCTTCCCAGCGGATGGTTGGAGATTGGAGATTGGCTGATGGCTGGGTGGCTGGGTGGCTGGGTGGTTGGATGGCTGGATGGCTGGGTGGTTGGATGGCTGGATGGCTGGATGGCTGGATGGCTGATAACCGATGACTGATTACTGATGACTGATCACTGATGACTGATAACTGGTTACTGATGGCTTCCAGGCGTTGGAGGGCCAGGCGGGCGGCGTGGTCCCAGGTCCATTTTTCGACCATGTCCCGGCGGGCGCGACGACCTTTCGCGCGGGCGGCGTCGGGGTGGTCGTAGACGTGGCGCATAAGCTCGGTCAGGTGCTCGACGGAGGGCTGCGCCCACCGCTGTCCGCGATAGAAGGGTATCTCCGCACGCTCATCGATTTCCACCAACCCCTCGATGTCGATGAGGTAGGCATTTTCGTCGTTCATGAACTCGAGGTTGCCGCTCCAGCGGGTGGCAATCACCGGCAGACCGCAGGCCATGGCTGCCATCTGTGGCCGGCCCCACCCCTCGCCCCGGGAGGGTGCCACATAGGCGTCGGCCGCCGCGAAGAGGCGCGGCATATCCTCTTCGGGTACCTGCTCACCCAACACGATGATCGGCGCCACTTCGTCCCGACGCAATCCCAGCTCTTCTTGCAGGAAACGGTTGACGCGCCGCTCGACCTCTTGCTTGCTGTCAGGAACATCGGTGGCGTTGACGGGATAGGTGCGCAGCGCCAGGCTGACGTTGTCTGTTGAGCGGAATGCTTTGGCCCAGGCACGCAGCAATACGTCCCACCCCTTGCGATAGATCCACTCAAAGATCGACAGGAAGACAACGTCGCAGACGCCCGGGATGGGTAGCGGATCGTAGCTGGACCGAAACCTGTCGGCGTCGATGCCGCCAGGCACTTTGAACAGTTTGGCGGTGACGCCGGCGCTCTGGAAGGTCTGCAGGTTGAAGTCGGTTGGCACCCAGATTTCGTCCATCTGGTTGCACTTCGCCACCCATTCGGCGGGCAGCCCATCGGTCTCGAACATGACCCGTCCGATGTTGTAGGCCGCCTGAGGTAGGCGTTGGAAGGCGTAGGCCGGAAAGTGCACGATACTGATGAAATCGGAGCCAACCTCCTGTCTGAGGGCTCGATCAAGCTGATGCCGAGTTTGTGGGTCGAGTTGGTTGCGGAATGTGGGTGAATGGCGCCCGATCTCCCGGGCCGCTATCTCGATGCCCGCCGCCTGGAGGTGGGAGATGAAATTCCGGGCTTCGTCGGCGTAGCCGCTGGGGTCGTAGATGGGGGCGTGCCAGAGGGGGGTTGCCCTTGGCTTCCTAATCCGGGTGCCGGCTGATTGGACGAGAGAGGCTTGCTGGGAGAGACGCCAGACCTGGGCCGGCCACCGACCAGCCCATCGCTCCTGAAGGCGCTGCCAGCCGGCGCGGACCTGGGCGTCTCGGCGGGCAGTATCTGTCGCAGAGGCGGATTCGAAGTGGATAAGAACGCTGGTTGGGCAATATGCCACCCGAAATCCCTTCTCCCAGGCCCGCAGACACAGATCGAGGTCCTCGACATACATGTGGAAGTCCTCATCGAAGCCGCCAAGCCGCTGGAACAGGTCTCGGCGGATTAGCAGGCACGCACCAGTGACAGCTGGCCAGTCTCGTGACTCCAGCGCGGCTGGATAGTCTCCAGGTGCTCCTCGAAAGACGTGATAGGATAAACCCTGGTCCGTGAAGGCGATGCCCGCATGCTGGATTGTTCCATCAGGGTAGAGCAGCCGGCTGCCCACAATGCCAATCTGAGGATCGCTCTCGGCCATGCTGATCATCGCTTCCAGCCAGCCTGGCTGAGGAACGGTATCGTTGTTGAGAAACAGGATGTACTGACCTTGGGCGATTTGGGCCCCTTGGTTGCAGGCTTTGGCAAAGCCCAGGTTCTCGGGATTGAACACTGCACGGAGGCTGCCGGCACTCTCCTCCCGGCGCAGAAAATCGGATGTGCCATCGGTAGAGCCGTTGTTTACAATCACCACTTCATACAATTCGCTAGGCGTATTGCGAGTAAGAGCTTCAAGGCATTGTTTTGTGTATTCGAGTTGATTGAAGACAGGAATGATGATGGAAACATCCACTGGTGCTTTGCCCGACTTCCCACCATCGGCAGCCACGACCTCTTTTTCAGTGAAGCCAGCTTCTGTGCACAGTACCCTGTAAAGATTCAGGATTTCCGGCGAGGCACCCACCCGCACAAGGTCCGATGTTGTGAACCGATTGTGCCGCAAGGGGACAGAGATGGTTGAACACGCATGAGCGACCTCATCGTCAGAGGCACGTAAGTCTAGTAACCTCAACACGCATCGCAGTTCGTCCTGCGGATTTGCAAAGTAAGCCTCATAATGCGTGACCACACGATCTTCAGGACGCGTAACGGATGACAAACGCTGATTGTAAGTGAGCCACAGGTTCAATCCGAAGGGGATTGAACTATTGTTTCGCTCGCGTAGAGAAAGGGCAACTTCAAGAGGATTCCTGAGACAAATGACGACCTTCAGATTAGGGAATAAACTTTTCCAGAAAGGAAACGCGAGGCTGGTGCGCGGATCCTTCCAGCCCCAAGGTTCCCGATCCACAAACTCGCGAGCGACTTCGGCGGCTCGACTCTTCAAGGGGATGAACGCGGGTTCCAGCTCCCAGCCATCCGTAACCGATGAGGGGAGAAAATCCCACCCACCTCCAAGACGTGCCAGAATTTCGTCGTTCAGTTGCACAAAGTCAAGGTTTTCCCAGAACCCTTTAGGATTATCTGGTTGCGGCGGCATTATCTTCTCCTGGGGACCTAGATACAGCCCACATAAGTTGAGAAGGCGAGCCACCATCGATGTGCCCGATCGGTGCATTCCGGTAATACAAATGGGCATGGACACTATCTCCTTGCAGTGAGGAACGCGGGCTGGAGGAATTCTTGCCCCGAACGGAATCTACTCAATGTAACCGAGATCTCTAAGTCTTTTCTCAATCTCTTCAGCCTCGTGCTTCTCCAGGTCAACAAGGTGCGAACGTCGGTTTTCCAGGCATTTATCGACAAACCGACCCATAGTCTTACAAATATCGGGATGTGTGCTGGCGACGTTCGTTGTTTCGCGAGGGTCGTTTTCCAGGTCCCAAAGCACTTGATGTTCCAGCCCGTCTGCTTCGATGCGCCAGTACTTCCAGCGCCTGCTCTTCGCTCCCCGAAGGTAACAACGACTTTCATATTGTTTCCCGCCGCTCCCGTTGGCTTCAATGTAAATCATATCCTCGTCAAGATCATTTAACAGCGAGCGCCCCGTCTGACTATGATCTATCGGGCAGGGGATCCCTGCTAAATCGAGGATGGTTGCAAACAGATCTGTCTGCGTGCGCAAGTTCGTGCGAATCGCTCCTTCTTCGCATCGCTCTTTGTCAACGATGACCAAGGGGGTTCTTATCAGATCCTCCGTCAGATGAAATCCATGCCCCAGTACATTGTGAGCATATATTCGCGCTGTGATCTCTCCCAAGTCTTCGTGAAGCCTTCTGAACCATTCGTCATAGGAAAAGGAATCAGGATGCTCGGCTGTGAATTGGTAGAAGGTTTGGAGCACGGAGATTTCCTTTCCACCGAGTGCCTGGTTGAGTCTGTAGTCACATTCAAGTCTTTCTCCGTGGTCCCCACAGTAAATAACGCTAGTTCGAGAAAGGTCCAACCCGTTGAGCGCGTAATACAGGATGTGATCCACAAAAGAGAGCGCACGGTCATACGGTGTAAGTCCACTCTCGTTGGCATTGAAAGGCTCCGGATCCTGGTAGGGTTGGTGTGCTTCCCATAGGTGCAAACATAGAAACCATGGCTCCATGAGAGAAGGAAGAAAATCGCCGAGATATTGAAGGAATCCGTTGTGAAGGTATTCCGTTCGATCCCGCCATCGGTAGTGGGTAAAGCCACGGTCCAGACCTGTCTCTGGAATTAGAGGACCTGTCACTTCCGCACAGGAATGGTATCCGTTGTTGCTAAGTATCTCGGCAACAGTGGTCACGTCGTCGAGCAGACTGTAGCGTGAATGCTCCTGGATACCATGTTGAACAGGTAGCAATCCAGTAAACATACTGGCAAAATTGGGCGTTGTGGTACTTGAGACCGCATGAAAGTCTGTCCAGGTGGTTCCTTCGGTGCGCAGGTACTCCATGAAAGGCAGCGGGGCACTCCGACGGGTCAGAGGTGAACCTTGTGGAAGGTCAATAATTGTCTTTTCGCTTCTAGCGCAGTCAACGACAATCATCAAAAGGTTCTTCACGCGTGTTCCCTCCTCTTGAACAGACCCAGCCAACCCAGATTTTCCTCCTGGCAAGCGGCGGCTTGCCCAACCAAAGTAAAACCCCGAGACTCTATGAGACTCACTAGATCGTCTTCGCGCACAACCCTCTCGGGTGTCCTAATGACAAACCAGTTGTCACACTTCTGCATGGCCCCAAGCAAGGCCTCCATGCGTGTGCTCTCAGGTAAATGGTGGTAGAGGCCCAGAAAGAGCACAATATCGTAGGATTCCAACAACAGAGCACCATGTTGCTCCAGAAAACTCGGCCAGTCAGCAAGATTCGCCTGTCGAAAGCTGAATTCTGGAACAGGAGCCTGAGCAAGGATGCTGCGTGCAAATTCCACCCGACTCGCTTCCAATTCGAAGCCATGATACAGCCTGATTCCGTTCTTCGCGAAGAAGTACCCGATCACACCCTCTGCCGCCCCTAAGTCAAGTACGGTTGATCCCGCACATTGGTCAAGAACAGTATTCAGGCCGGCGATTCGGGTGGCAGGTTCCCACTTTCCCCACAGCCCAAGCTCGGGAACTCGATAGTAAGAATTGACCCTCGGCTGATCAAGGATTGAAAGAAGTTTCTCGCAATACGAATACCATGAAAAAGCGCGCATACGGGCCGCCGCCCGTTGAGCAATGCCTGCAAGGAGACTGAGGTCGGAGGTCAGTCGGGTTACAGATTCCGCTATAGCTTCCCCCGTGATGTTCTCCAACACCAGGGCGGTTCCCATGTTTTCTGCAAAGTCAACAGTTCCGTGCGGAGATACCACGCAGGGAACACCGCAGGCAGAAGCCTCAGCAGCCGTATTACACCAGCCTGCCCTCTTCTCAGTGGTGACGACTATATCCATCCTCCGGTAAAAGTAAGCCAATGCCTTCCCGAAAAGAGGGCCATAAGTGATCACTCTACCTTGATTCTGAAGACATGAAACCCGCTCAACAAGGTGAGGCGGAACATGCCCGTACAGATGTAGAATATAGTTTTCTGGTAACAGACTAATAGCATCAAGCAATGGTTCGAGGTTCTTGCTAGCAAAACCACCAATGGCCCACGTAGGCGGGGAGCATGGAGCGGTCTTGAGCGGGGACGGAAAGAATAGTTCGGTATCCACAGCACCTGGCAGGATGTGAAAGGCTTCTGCCGATAGCCTTCTGAAATCCTTAGTCTGCCAACGACTGTTGTTGACAATAACGATATGGGGCGAGAAAATCTTGTTCACCAACTCAAAACGTTGGTAAAGCGACACGTCGTTCAAGATATGTTGCACCCGTATGCCGAATCGCTGATCCTTTAGCACCTCGAGTCGCCTTAACATCTGATCATCCGCACCTGCTCCTGGAATCATCACTGCGTCCCATGCTTGTTCCACAGTCTCTCTCATGGTCATGATCGGACCTGGGAACTCAGGCCAATCTGAGTAAGTCTCGCCCGTCAAAGACACGAACCCGACTTCATGACCAAAACCACGCAGCACCTTGGCGACGTTGACAAATCTTCCTATTGCCCCATTAACAGTGTAACGGAACCAGGCAATCAGCAGACGTTTGGTATTCGTTGTTTGTCCCCGAACCGATTCTACTGCTGGATCAAAGGATACCTCTGGGAACGAGACCGTCTCTTGCTTCAAGGAAAACTGGTTTGTTGTTCTCGACAAGGTCTTCTGATCTTGTACTACCTTTTGCAAGACCGTAGTTAAGCCCACCTGATCCACTTTTACGTAGCCCCCTGAGCGGAGTGCCTCTTGTATAACCCATGCCGGACCCAGACTGTCATCTAGAGAATCGTGAAATGCAACGAGGCCATTTTTGACAATGAATGGTTCCCAACACTCAAAATCCCGCTTAACGCTTTCGTACCTGTGGTCACCATCTATCCAAAGCAGGCTGACTGGCTTATCCCATCCCTTTGATACTACCGCACTACCAGCGTTAATAAGTCGCACCGTCTCGGCACAGTTCGTACGGAGCATGTTCTTGAAGAATTCAACCCTATCCTGAGGCCCAAATCTTCCACCCCGAACGCCTATGAAGTCTTCATGCGGTTCGACTGCATATACGGGAACATTCTCGCCGTGTTGTGATCCAAGAGCCAAAGCAACGGTTGATCTTCCACGCCAACTACCTACCTCCACAATACACACTTCTGAAGCCCTCGATGCCAAGTCAAATAGAAGCTGAGCTTCTTCTGGACTAATCATTCCTTCTACAGACAGTATTTCCTGCATTGGGAACGAGATCATCTCTCGCTTCATCGTCTCTTACCTTACGTTATGGATGACCTCGAGAACTCTCAGACACTACCCAACTGGATCCCGGCATTCTCTACCACCTTCAACCTGGCCGAAACCACGTGCCCCCGCCGGCCCTAGACCCTCAGTCCCGGATCCAGCTCCATCGCCCGCTGGATGCACAACACGGCGTCCTCCCGGTGCCCCAGCTTCTCCAACGCCAGGCCCAGATTAAAGTGCGCCCGACCACCCTCGGGGTCCAGGCGAATGGCTTCGCCAAAGGCGACCGCCGCCTGTTCATATTGCCCCAGTTGGAGGCGAGCGAACCCCAGGTCGTTATGACTTCCGGCCCTCTCGGGCGACAGCGCCACTGCCTGCTCCAGAAGCCCCACAGCTTCGACCGGCCGGCCCTGTTCGATTCTGGCCGCTCCCAGGTAGTGGCAGGCCGTGGACAGAGCCTGACGCACGGGGTCAGAATCCAGTCCCTGGGTCAAAGCCGCCGTGTAATGGGCCATCGCCTCCTCCCAGCGGCCCTGGCGCTGGGCACAGTCGCCCAGCAACGCCTCCAGGCTGGCATCATCCACGTGCAACACGAAACTCTCCGTCGTCGGCTCGTCCCCCAGAGCCTGAGCCTGCGTAGCCCAGGTCCGTGCCTCTTCTGCGTTGCCCAGGTGCAGGCAGGCGGCGGCCGCCAGGTAGTGGGGGTAGCGCAGGTGGGGGAACAGCCGGCACGCCTCCTTGGCCACCCGGAACCCTTCCTCCAGATCGCCCGAGGCTGTATGGGCCATGGACAGGTAGGAATAGGCCGTGGGCAGGATGGCGCGGACCTCGGCCGGATGGGCGATGAGGCCCTCCAGTTCGGCAATAGCCTCATCGTACCGCCCCAGGCCCAGGTAGGTCTGCGCCAGGTGGAAAGGTAGCGCTGGCGCGTCGTCGCCGTCGGCTCGCCGTTGCTCCAGCAGACGCAGATTCCGCTGCCCCTTGGCCTGCAGCATCACCGAGTCGGTGTAGCCCACGTGATCCACCACGATGTCTGTTCGCATGGGCGTCATACCCTGGGCCAGGAGCGACGGTAGAATGACTTCGTGCACGGCGCCTTCGAAGCGGACCTCCGGTCGGTTCTCGAAGAGCCAGGGGTGGAGCACCACATCGTACAGGCCCAAAGAGCCGGCGGCAGGGCTGCGCACCTGGAGGAAGTACGCCCGGGCGCGGCCTGAGACCACAGCCCGGCGAATCCGTCGGGCGTGGCCCTGCGGTAGCACCATGTCCGCATCCAGGTGCAGGACCCAGTCACCCGTGGCGTGGTGCAGTGCCTCGTTCTTGGCAGCGGCGAAGTCATCCTGCCAGGGAACCTCGATCACCCGCGCGCCGTACTCCCGAGCAATCTCTGGCGTGCGGTCCGTGGAACCCGTGTCCACCACCACGATTTCGTCCACCGCCCCGCCGACGGAATCCAGCAGACGCGGCAGGTGAGCTTCCTCATCCCGAGCGATCAGACAGAGAGAAATGATGGGGGGCTCGGTCGGAGACTCTCGCCCAACAGAGGAGAGGGGATGAGGGGGAGACAAGGAGAAAGAGGGAAGGGGAGAAGGGGAGAATTCCCCTGTCTCCTCGTCTCCTTGTCTCCTTGTCTCCTTGTCTCCTCTGCTCAGGACAGACGGGGGGAAAGGGGGGACTTCATCGCGGCGTCCTGAGGCCCCTCCTGAGCTTGTCGAAGGGCTTGTCGAAGGGCCCAGGTGCAGCATCTGGTGCTGCGCCAGATCGTGCCGGGCGCGCTCCAGGTTGGCCCGGGCGTCAGCATTGAAGGGGTTGATCT
>CAZHMV010000066.1:3733-4974 GCA_964532665.1 uncultured Anaerolineales bacterium | reverse complement strand
TCGTGCCGGGCGCGCTCCAGGTTGGCCCGGGCGTCAGCATTGAAGGGGTTGATCTCCAGCGCCTGTTCATAGTGCCGGGCTGCCTCGGCGAAGTTACCCAGGCCGGCATACAGCGTGCCCAGGTTGTTGTGCAGCCGATCCTCGTGGGGTGAGATTTCCAATTCAGCCTGATAAGCTTCCACCGCCCGGGCGTAATCCCCCAATTCGTAGTAACAAACACCCAGGTTGGTATGCACGCCAGGCAGCGTAGAGTACAGGCTTAGTGCTTCCTCGAACGTCTGGATGGCCCGCAGATACTGCCTGTCGCGGAGCAATTCCGTACCCCGCTCCGCCAGAATCTGCGCCTGCCGCCTCTCGTGCTCACTCCTCTCCCTCTCTACTCCGCTCCCTTGCTCCTCAGTCCCCTTTTTCCCTTCTCCCCTTTTTCCCTTTTCCTCTTGTTCCCACCCTAGTCGGATGAGCACGGCTTCGGTGGCGCGACCCGCCTCGGCTGCCTGCCGGCAGACCCGCTCCAACCCCTGGTCGTCGCCTGTCCGGGCGTACAGCTCTTCCAGGCGCTCCAGCGTTGCCGGGTCACCACCGCCGGCCCGGACGGCAGCCTCCAGCTCGGTGACAGCCTCGGCCCACCGGGAAGCTTCGGCCAGGAGCAGGCCCAGCCGGCGGTGAGGGTCCGGGTGGCCGGGCGACTGGGCTGTCGCGCAGCGTAGAGCGTCTTCGGCGTCAGTCACCTGCCCCAGGATCTGGTAGGCCTCCGCCAGGTAGACTTCCACGTCCACCGGGTTGTATCCCAGGTCCTGAGCCCGCCGATAGTGGGCCACGGCCTCCGCCGGCTCCCCTGTCTGCCGGTAGCAATCGGCGATGCCGGCCTCCAGCATCCCGTCGCCGGCGTACAGGGCCATTCCCTCCAAATCCGGCGTCTCCCGCTGCTCCAAGGCCCCCTGGTAATAACTCATGGCGGCGGCGTAGTCGCCGGCGGCGTAGTGAGCGCGGGCGGCAACCACCCAGGCCAGCCGGTCGTGGGGGAAGAGTTCCACGGCTCGCTTGGCTATCCCCTGTGCCTGGGCATAGTCGCCCATCTGGAGGTAGGCCTCCACCAGACCCACATGGGTGTTGAGGCGCAGCCGCCAGGTGATGCCTGATGCATCCAGCACGGGCCTCAACAGCTCGATGGCCTGCTCCGACTCCTTCAGGATCAGGTGGGATTGGGCCAGGTAGTACCGGAGGATGGGCTCGTCCTCGCC
>CAZHMV010000066.1:0-3633 GCA_964532665.1 uncultured Anaerolineales bacterium | reverse complement strand
ACCGCCTGGCCCGGCTCGAAATACATGTCAGCATCCAGGTGCAGGATCCAGTCGCCTGTGGCATGGCGTAGCGCCTCATTCTTGGCGGCTGAGAAGTCATTCCGCCAGGGAAATTCGATCACCCGCGCGCCGTAGCCCCGGGCAATCTCCATCGTGTGGTCCGTAGAGCCGGTGTCTATCAACACGATCTCGTCCACGGCCCCGCCGACGGAATCCAGCAGGCGCGGCAGGTGGGCTTCCTCGTCTCGGGCGATCAGGCACAGGCTGATGGTGTCTATTGCGTACTGCGTATTGCGTATTGCGTATTGGGGGTCGAAGTGCAATGCCTGGCGCAGATCCAGCTCGCGCTGGGCCCGCTCCAGGTTGGCCCGGGTTTCCGGACTGTTGGGATTGAGGTCCAGGGAGCGGCAGAAGTACTCAACGGCCTGGTCCAGGTTACCCAGGGAGGCAGAGATAGCACCGATGTTGCTGAGGGCGCCATCGTGGCGCGGCTCGATGTCCAGCGCCTGACGACAGGCCGCCAGGGCCTCGTGGAAGCGTCGCTGCAGATAGTAGCAGACGCCCAGGTCGTTGTGAGCGTCGGCGAAGCGGGGGTCCAGCTCGATGGCGCGTCGAAAGGCCGCCTCCGCCTCTGCCAGCCGGCCGGCCTCCTGCAGAGCCAGCCCCTCGTGGTACGCCTGCATTGCCCCTGAGCCGGGACGGGCCCCTGAGCCGGGACGGGCTTCGGCCGGCGGTCGGCGGGCCTGGGAGCGGTGCTGCGGGGGCCTGTCCCGGCCCAAGGGCCGACGCTTGTTATTCTTTTTCTTTTTTGATCGCCTGGACATAGGGAAGTAGCCTCTATAGAAACGACTGGAACCCGGAACCGAAATTGGGCAGCGTGATGTGGCGTTCGTACTGCGTATTGCGTATCGCGTGATCTGAGAACACTCACTTTATGGAATACGCAATACGTTCTACGCATCACGTATCCAGTATATCACACCCCTCCTGCTGCTGTCAGTAAAAGCTGTGTAACAGCCTCATAATTATCTATCGGTCGGACAGGCTACTTACTTAAGCTCAGGGGATAAATGAACGGGGTACTCTATTCCCAGTAATCGGTGAACGATTGCTGGACCGGGTCAATCTCAAGCCTGTCCTGGACAGCCCGGATGCGGTATCGATCGGTTTGGCGCCGGGAGGCTATTACTAACTCGTAGGTACCGGGCGACAGCGAGCCCAGGGAGTGGACATAGCGTGCCGGCCCCTCTTTGCCGAAACAGGTTCCTGGAGGAACTACCCCCTCGATCGTCACCTCAATGCGGCGCCCGGTCTGCCGGAAGTCGGTTCGCAAGTCGTAATTAAGGCAAGGAAAGACTTCCGTGGTCCACATAGATAGCTTTACCTTCCCATCCTGCTCGAGGGCAAAGATGACACTGGAGCGCAGCGGGATCACGTCTTTGGCGCCGGTCTGTCTGCTGCATCCCAGCAGCAGGCTGCCAACGATAACTATGATCAAAGACATACGCGACAACATGCTGTGCCTCTCCGAATATCCCTCCGCAGTGTCTAGCAGGGAAACTGTACACCCAGGTGGGCATCACGTCAAGTATGAAACGAAACACCCAATATGGCAACCCAGGCTAAAGTTCCCGCCCAACCTGCCGATAACATAGGCAGAAGCAGGAACAGCGGCCCCGAATCGGTGGATCCGCAGGGCTTCCCGAAAGTGCAATGGGGGGGCCAGCAACAACTGCCAGGGGGCGCACTACCGCGCGGAAGACCTTGCCAATCACAGACAGGTTCAAACAGATCAACCCGGTAATCCCATATCCTGACCCAGGAGGTATGAAATGCCACAAATAGACTTCTCGCGTATTCGCAGCAACATCGCAGCGCTCAACTCGCTGAACTCCTTGAACACGGTGAACAGCCGACTGGCCATCGCCCAGACGCGGCTGGCCACTGGCAAGCGCATCAACAGCGCGGCCGACGATCCTGCCGGCCTGCGTATCGCCGTCAAATTCGATGCCCGTAACGAGGGCCTCAAGGTGGCCCTGGGCAACATCTCCGACGCCCAGAACCTGCTCTCCACCGCCGAGAGCGGCCTCCAGAAGATCAGCGACATCCTGGTCCAGATCCGATCCAAGGCAGAAGAGGCTGTTCAGGACTCTGTAGGCAGCACAGGACGTGCTTCCATCGCCAACCAGATCCAGGACTTCCTGAACGAGATTAATGACATCACCGACCGAACGGCGTTTAACGGTACGAAGCTGATCAACGGCGGCGTCAGCTTGACCTTTCAGACCGGCGCAGAGAGCGGCGAAACCACAGCCCTCAGCCTGAGCGGGAGCCATACGGCGTCGGCCCTGGGTATCACGTTGACCACGCCCACCGGCAACTCAGCGGTGACTTCCAGCACCACCAGCTTTGTCACTGGCTACGGCACCGGCAGTGTGGCTTCTGGCAACAGCGAGCTGGGGGCGGGCAAGTACACCGTCCAGGTGGTGGACACGGGCGGTTCGACCTTCAAGTTCCGGGTGCTGGACGCCAGCGGCAACGCCGTGGCCATCTCCAACTCGTCGGCGGGTAGCGGCTCCCTGACCAGCGACTTCATCTCTGTAGTCACGGGCGGCAGCTACGACACCGGTCGGGGCCTGACGATCACCTTCGGCGGCACAGCCGCCGCCGGCAGCGCCGATGCTCTGTACGCGCCCAGGACCGGTGGCCTGGTCTCCAGTTCGTCCCTGGCCACGGCCTACATCGCTCAGGTAGACACGGCCATCACTACGGTGTCGGGCAGCCTGGCCACCATCGGCTCCCTGGCCGCCCGCCTGAACTTCAAATCGGAGGACCTGGCCAACGCCCAGGTCAATACCGAGGCCAGTTTCAACCGGATCATGAACGCCGACATGGCGGCTGAACAGGTCAACGCCACCAAGTTCACCATCCTGCAACAGACATCGATCGCCATGCTGGCCCAGGCCAACGCCTCACCGCAAGGGATCCTTTCCCTCTTCCGGTAGGTGAGATACGGGGGGCAGGCACATCACGTCTCAGCCAGAGGAGACCGTCTATAACGGTCTCCTCTTCCTTTGTTTCGCCATTATTTGGCCATCGTTCGACCCTTGTGTTCGGCCCTTGTGCTCGGCCCTTGCGTTCGGCTAGGTCTCCCGACCGCCGCCGGCCGCCTCCCTCGTGTTCGGCCAGGTCTCCCGACCACCGCCGGTCAGGCGAGACCTTCGCCTAACGAACGACCCTTCGGCAAGCTCAGGGCAGGCCCTTCGCCCAACGAAGAACGTCTTCCGCCTTCCTCTTTTTGCATTGGGGAAAAAGTCGCACGACATCAAGTTCGGCCTTGTGTCTCGCCCTTCCCGCCAGCCCATGTCATCCCTTCGACAGGCCCCTCGACGAGCTCGGGAGGGACCTCGGGAGGGGCCTCAGGACAGGTCCGAACGGAGCGCCAGCGGAGTGAGGAATAGAGCAGCAACTCCTTTACTACTTCCAGGCAAACGCATGTCATTCCGAACGGAGCGCCAGCGGAGTGAGGAATCCCTGAGACCGCACCCGGACAAGTGGGCTGCATTGGAAAAACGGTCCCTTATCTTCCGCACCTCTGTTGACGTGTTCGCCAACGGACGTCGCCTTTTCTTG
>CAZHMV010000065.1:19204-27560 GCA_964532665.1 uncultured Anaerolineales bacterium | reverse complement strand
TAGCGCAACCATGCCTGGGAGATGGGCGAGGTCCCGCGACCGCTGTAGCGTTCATGGTAGATCAGGGCTGTCTTTCCAGGCACGACACGAGTCCTTTCAGACGGGTGGATGTAAATCCAATGCTATCCAGTACCATATTGCTTGAGGGTGTAGAGCGCCCTGGCCTTCAACAAAGCCACCTGATCCGCTTCAGCCAGGAGATCATCGAGGATCACCTCCTCCTCCGGAGATAGCGTGCCAGCGCGGTTTTTCTCCAGCAATTCCTGGAGATGTTGTTGGCAGCCAGGGGACAGAACCGCCTCGGCCAGCACTTTGAGTTCCTCCTCCCTCATCCCTACCATCTATGGGATTATACCATGCTTTTGGAGCGCATCCAACACAGATATGTGCCACCACTCGCAAACGTAGGGGCGAGGCAGAGGCCACGTTCATCTGCAAGAGAACGTGGCCTCCGCCTCGCCCCTACCGTCTTGCCTCGCCCTCTCCGCATTTCTCCCCGGACGACGGCTTTGCTATAATAGCGACCATCACATCTCCCTTAAACACCAGGAACACACGCGGAAGGAGCAACGAACCCATGACAGAAGCAACCATCGGCGTCATTGGTGGCAGCGGACTCTACAAGATCGAAGGACTGTCGGAGGTCGTGGAAAGGCGTATCGAAACACCGTTTGGGGACCCCAGCGACGCGATCACCATCGGCACGCTGGCCGGCCAGCGGGTGGCCTTCCTGCCCCGCCACGGCCGCGGCCATCGCATCCTGCCCGGCGAGCTGCCGGCGCGGGCCAACATCTACGCCCTGAAATCCCTGGGCGTTGAGCATGTCATCTCCGTGAGTGCCGTGGGCAGCCTGCGGGAACATCTGGAGCCGCTGCACGTTGTCATCCCCGATCAGGTGTTTGACCGCACCAAAACCCGCATCTCGACCTTCTTCGGCGAGGGGCTGGCGGTGCACATCTCGTTTGAGCCGCCTTTCTGCCCCACCCTGAGCGAGGTGCTGTTCACCTCGGCGCAGGAGGCCGGCGCGACCGTTCACAAAGGCGGCACCTACGTCTGCATCGAAGGTCCGCAGTTCTCCACCCTGGCGGAATCGCAGGTGTACCGCCGGTGGGGGATGGACATTATCGGCATGACCGCCCTGCCCGAGGCCAAGCTGGCCCGCGAAGCCGAGATGTCATACGCCATGATCGCTACCGTGACCGACTACGATGTGTGGCACGAAACCGAGGAGAGCGTGACGGCCGAGATGATCATCGAGGTGCTGCGCAAGAATGTGGAGATGTCCAAAGCGATTGTGAAGGCCGCCATCCCCCACGTGGCCAGGATTGGGCCATCGCCGTGGGCCGGCTCGCTGCGCAACGCCATCGTGACGGCGCCGGATCGGATTCCGAAAGAGACGCGGGAGAAGGTGGGGTTGTTGGTTGGCAAGTATCTGCAGTAGGGCGTATGGCGTGGTGCGTGTTGCGTGTTACGTCTTACGTCTTACGTCTTGCGTCTTGCGTACTGCGTTGTGAGCAGGACACGCAAGACGTAAGACGCAAGACGTAACACGCATCCCAACTACATTGACATGACCCGAACATGACCCGATTCCGACCCACCGAGTTCCTGCTGCTGCTCCTCGCCATCGCTACCACCGTCGCCGGCTTCGCCCTGCTGGCGCTGGTAGAGACGAGCAGCGTGACGTGGCGCGATCTCCAGCCGGCCTGGCTGCTGGCGGGCACACTCCTGATTGCACACGTCGTTCTAACGTGGCGTCACGGACCACACAGCGACCAGGTGATGTTACCGCTGGCCGGCCTGCTCATCGGGCTGGGGCTGGTGCTGACGCATCGCCTGGCACCGGCGCTGGCAGGCCGGCAGACCAACTGGGCGCTGCTGGGCCTCGCCGCCATGACGGTGGTGGCCGGCGCGCCGTGGCCCATGCGCTGGCTGCGGCGCTATCGCTACACGTGGGCCTTCCTGGGTCTGACGCTGGTGGCCCTCACGCTGCTCTTCGGCGTGCGCCCTAGCGGGGCCGGCCCGCGCCTGTGGCTGGGATTCGGCGCCCTGCTGTTTCAACCATCGGAACTGTTGAAGGTGCTGCTGGTTATCTTCCTGGCCAGCTACCTGGCAGAGCGACGGGAACTGGTAGCGTATGCCAGCATGCGGATGGGCCGCCTGCGCCTGCCGCCCCTGCCCTACCTGGGGCCGATTCTGGTCATCTGGGGTCTGTCCATGGCCCTGCTGGTCTGGCAGCGGGACCTGGGGGCGGCGCTGATCTTCTTCGGCATCTTCCTGGCCATGCTGTACGTAGCGAGCAACCGCTGGACGTACGTGGCCGGCAGTCTGATGCTGTTCCTGGCCGGCGCGCTGGTCGTCATCCAGACGTTTCCATACATCCGGGAGCGTGTGCTCATCTGGCTCGATCCCTGGCCGCAGGCGGCCGAAAGGTCGTACCAGGTCGTCCAGGCCCTCATCGCTGTGGCATCCGGTGGCGTGCTGGGGCCCGGGCTGGGATACGGTTTTCCGACGTTCATTCCGGCGGTGCACACCGACTTTGTGTTCGTGGCCACAGCCGAAGAGATGGGCCTGGCCGGCGCGCTGGCGTTGATCGCGCTGTACATGCTGCTGGTGTACCGGGGGTTCCACATTGCCGTGCGGGCGGACGACGGCTTCGGCCAGTTGCTCGCCGTCGGCCTGGCCAGCGTCTTCGGGCTCCAGACGCTGACTATCCTGGCCGGCAACCTCAAGGTGATCCCGCTGACCGGCGTGACCCTGCCGTTCGTGAGCTACGGTGGCAGCTCCCTGCTCACCAGCTCGCTGATGGTGGGACTGCTGCTTCGATTTCAGATTTCAGATTGCAGATTGCAGATTGGGGAAGACGCAAGACGCAAGACGCAAGACGCAATCCACGGCGGCATCCTCAAGCTGGCAGCGATACTCCTCTGCGCCTTCGTCCTCGTCGCCGCTGCCATTCCGTATTGGGGCGTTGTTCGAGCCAGCGAGCTGACAGCCCGGGCCGATAACCCACGCCTGATCGAGGCCGAGCGCCGGCTGGATCGCGGGCGTATCCTGGATCGCAACGGGGAGGTGCTGGCACGCAGCAAGATAGACACCGAGGGCGTTGCTCATCGTCGGTATCCGTATCCACAGCTTGCGCCAGTGCTGGGCTACTGGAGCCTGAAACACAGCACCGCCGGCATCGAACACGCCTTCAACGACCCACTGCGGGCCCTGCCGATGGGTTTTCGAGCCGGCCTGGACCAGTGGTTGTACCATCGCCTGCCGGTGGGCAACGATGTGGTGCTGACCATCGACCTGGACCTCCAGCGTGTGGCGGATGAGGCACTTGGCGACGTGCGTGGGGCCGTGGTGCTGATGGATGCCCGGAGTGGGGCGATCCTGGCCATGGCCAGCCACCCCACCTTTGATCCGGCCCGGATCGACGAAGATTTCGCGCGGTTGAAGGATGATCCGGGCCGGCCCCTCCTCAACCGCGCCACCCAGGGCCGCTATCCGCCCGGCTCCACCTTCAAGACGGTAACGCTGTCAGCAGCGCTCCAGGAAGGGGTTGTGCACCCCGGCCAGATGTTCGACGACGGCGACCAGACGCTATACGTCGAGGGATTTCCCATCGAATGTAGCAACAACCCGAAGGGAGTGAATCGGTTTGATCTGGCCCATGCGTATGCCTACTCCTGCAACCTCACCTTTGCCCGAATGGGCCTGGACCTGGGTGCAAAGCGGTTCAAGGACTACGCCGGCCGGTTCCGCATCGGGCGCGAAATCCCGTTGGAGATTCCGACTTCGACCAGCCAACTGGCCAACGATCCCCTGCTGATGAGCCAGGTGCTGCTGGCATCCACTGCCTTCGGGCAGGGCGAGCTGCTGGTGACACCGTTGAACATGGCCCTGGTTGCCGCAACCATCGCCAACAACGGCGCAATGCCCCAACCCCACCTCGCGGAACAGATTCAGACGCGTAACGGAAAAGCGATTTCGGATTTCGGATTTCGGATTTCGGACTTCTCTTCCGCAATACGCAACGGACGGGGCATCCTGGGCGTGCCCATCACCGAGGCCACCGCCCACCAGGTCCGCGACATCATGATTACCTCCGTGCAGGATGGATATGCGCGGCGAGCGCAGATTCCGGGTGCGATTGTGGGGGGGAAAACCGGCACGGCGCAACTGGGTGGCGAGAACACGGAACCCCACGCATGGTTCATCGGCTGGGCACAGGCCGCCGGCGATCCGGACGCGCCCGCCTACGCCATTGCGGTCATCGTGGAGAACGGCGGCGAGGGCTCGCTGGTGGCAACCCCCATCGCGCAACGGGTCCTGAAGGCCGCTGTAGATGAGGATCACGCGAACCTCAGAGGTTCTGAAGGTTCAGACGGAGGAGTCCCATGAGCTATCTTGACTATCTGGAGTGCCCCAGGTGTGGAGCTCGCTACCATGCTGGCGAGCTCCACAATTTGTGCGCGTGCGGCTCGCCGCTGCTGGCGATGTACGACCTGGCAGCACTGGCCGCCGGCCTCTACCCATCCGACCTGGCTCGCCGGCCTCCAAACATCTGGCGCTACAGCGAGTTCCTGCCGGTAGACGATCCGCGCCACATCGTGTCGCTGGGGGAAGGGTGGACGCCTACACTCCGTGCCCAGCAGATCGGCGAACGGCTGGGGCTAAACCAGTTGTGGGTGAAAGATGAGGGGCTGAACCCGACCGGGACCTTCAAAGCGCGTGGGGCAAGCGCCGGCACGTCGCGGGCGAAGGAGTTGGGAGTGAAAGCCGTCGCCATGCCCACCGCCGGCAATGCCGGCGGCGCCTGGGCAGCATACGGAGCACGAGCCGGCATTGAAGTGCATGTAGCGATGCCGCAGGATGCGCCGGCCATCAACCAGATGGAGTGTCGGCTTTTCGGTGCACACCTCTCTCTGGTAGACGGGCTGATCTCCGATGCCGGCCGGCTGATCGCCCAGGGTGTAGCGGAGCACGGCTGGTTTGATGTCTCAACGCTGAAGGAGCCGTACCGCATCGAGGGCAAGAAGACCATGGGGCTGGAGATCGCCGAGTTCTTCGACTGGCAAGTGCCGGACGTGGTAATCTACCCGGCCGGCGGCGGCGTGGGCATCATCGGCATCTGGAAGGCACTGCGCGAGCTGCGGGAGATCGGGTGGGTGGCCGGCCCGCTGCCACGGATGGTGGTGGTGCAGGCGGCAGGCTGTGCCCCCCTGGTGCGCGCTTTCGAGGCGGGACGGGACGAATCGGTGTTTTGGGACGGCGCGCAGACGATGGCTGCCGGGCTGCGGGTGCCCAAGGCCCTGGGCGACTTTCTGGTGCTGCGGGCAATCCGTGAGACGGGAGGGACGGCCGTGGCCGTTTCCGACGAGGCGATCGGGGAGGCGATGGCGCTGGCCGCCTGGACGGATGGGCTGTCGATGTGCCCCGAGGGGGCGGCGACGGTGGCCGCAGCGCAGCAGTTGCGGGAGGCCGGCTGGCTTCGGCCTGATGACCACGTGGTGCTGATCAACACCGGCACGGCTTTGAAATACCCCAAGGTGATGGCTGGAGTCCTGCACGGGGAGGGTGAGGGCCGGCAATTGGCGGAAAATCACGTTGACGCGGCATCTCTGAACTTGACATAGAATGACCAACAGTATCACTTCATGGCCGCGCGGTAACCTCGCCCCTACAGCACCAACCATGCTCGGTGCCGGCGCTGGTCTAATCGCTGCAGGCCATACCTGTCTGCCAGTTCGAGTACCTGGCGGTACTCATCGTCAGTGATGGGGCGGGCCAGGGGCGGGTGGTCGTGGGCCCGAAAGGCCGGCCTGTATTGGGTCATGAGGTTGATATAGGTATTGGGAGAAATCTCGTGGGCGATGAAGCGCAGGACCTCCTCCGTGCCGGCCAATCCCTCCGGCAGGATCAGGTGGCGGATCAGCAGGCCCCGCCGGGCGATGCCGTTTTCGTCCAACACCAGGTCCCCTACCTGGCGGTGCATCTCTTTCACCGCCGCCTGGTTTACCTGGGGGTAGTTGCGGACGCGGGAGTACTTGCGGGCAATCGCGGGGTCGCCGTATTTCAGGTCGGGCATGTAGATGTCGATGACGCCGTCCAGCAGCGCCAGGGCTTCCGGGCTGTCGTAGCCGCCCGTGTTGTAGACCAACGGCAGGCGCAGGCCGGCCTCGGCTGCGATGAGCACCGCCGCCAGAATCTGGGCCACCACGTGGCTGGGGCTGACGAAGTTGATGTTGTGGCAGCCCCGGTCCTGGAGCGCCAGCATCATGCCGGCCAGCTCCTCCGGCTCGATCTCCCGCCCGATGCCTTGCCAACTGATCTCCCAATTCTGGCAATAGGCACAGCGCATGTTGCACCACGAGAAGAAAATGGTTCCGGAGCCGCGCCGGCCACGCAGCGGGTCTTCCTCCCCGTGGTGGGCACCGAAAGAGTGCACCACGGCGCGCTCACCCGTGCGGCACACAGCTCCGCGCACCGTCTCTCGCCGATTCACATGGCAATACCGGGCGCACAGGTCGCAGTCTTCCAGTCGCCGATACGCCTGCCGGACGCGTTCTCTCAGCTCGCCGGAGCGGACCAGGCTGAGATAGGCCGGCTCGAATTGTGCCATGATTGGTGTTTCCCCTCTCCCGTCGTCCTTCGGTCACCCGGGGGAGATTATAGCGCATTCAGGACATCGGATCAATAGGAGGTTATGCTCATGCGATTTCCCCAATCGAGAACATCTATGACTCTGTTGCAAAAAACTGAAACCCGCCAGGCCACGGTTGCCGTCATCGGCCTGGGGTATGTTGGCCTGCCGCTGGCTGTGGCCTTCGCCGAGGCCGGCTTCCGTGTCATCGGCATCGACATCGACGAAGAGCGAGTCGCCAAACTCAACGCCGGCCACAGCTACGTCTCCGACGTCCCCTCGTCGCAGCTCGCGCCCCTCGTCGCTGCCACAGTGAACAGTGATCAGTCATCAGGAAATCCGAAATCCGAAATCCGAAATCCGAAATTCCATGCCACCACCGACTACGACGCTCTCCACGACGCCGACGCCGTCATCATCTGCGTCCCAACGCCGCTGAGCAAAACCAAAGAGCCGGATTTGTCCTACGTCATCGCTGCTGCCGACGCCATCGCCCAGCGCCTCCATTCGGGTATGCTCGTCGTGCTGGAGAGTACCACCTACCCGGGCACCACCGAGGAGCTGATTCTCCCACGCCTGCAAACGGAAGGGGGCGGACGGAAGGGGGAAAGGGGAGAAGGGAAAAAGGAAGAAAGGGAAAAGGGGGAAAAGGGCAACCCGCAATCCGGAACGTATGCTGAGCCTGGCCGGAGCATCCGCAATCCCAAATCCGAAACCCGAAGTTCACCATTAACAGTTGGCAAAGATTTCTTCCTGGCATTTTCGCCGGAGCGGATTGATCCAGGGCGAAAGGATTGGACGATTCGCAACACGCCCAAGGTAATCGGTGGGATGACGCCGCAGTGTCTGGAGGTGGCGCGGGCGCTGTACGAGTGCGCCATCGAGCAGGTAGTGCCGGTCTCGTCGCCCCGGGTGGCGGAGATGGTGAAACTGCTGGAGAACACTTTCCGCGCGGTGAACATCGCCCTGGTAAACGAAGTGGCCATTATGTGCGACCGGCTGGGGGTTGATGTGTGGGAGGTGATCGAGGCAGCGAAGACCAAGCCCTTCGGCTTCATGACGTTCTACCCCGGCCCTGGCCTGGGTGGTCACTGTATCCCCATCGACCCCCAATACCTGGCCTGGAAGCTGAAGACAATCAACTACAACGCCCGCTTCATCCAACTGGCCGGCGAGATAAACTTCGGCATGCCGCAGTACGTCCTGGCGAAAATTGCCGACGCGCTGAACGATGCCGGCAAGCCCCTCAAAGGCTCCCGCGTGCTGATCCTGGGCGTGGCCTACAAGGCCGACGTGGGCGACCTGCGGGAGTCGCCGGCCCTGGACCTGATTCACCTGTTACAGGAAAAGGGCGCCGACGTGGCCTACCACGACCCCTACGTGCCCCACTTCGACATCGACGGATTGGCCATGACCGGTGTGAGCCTGGACCGCGACGCTCTGCAGGCGACCGACTGCGTGGTGATCACAGCGGACCACAGCTCCTATGACTGGGAATGGGTCGTGGAGAATAGCCGGCTCGTGGTGGATACCCGCAATGCCACGCGCGACGTGAGAGCCAGCGACGCGCGGGTGGTGAAATTATAGCGTGTCGCCCTGGGCTTGACCCAGAGCATAGAGACCGCTATAATCGAATATGCACCCTCCGCAGGCTTCCAGGCTTGCCAACACGGATCACGCCGGCCGCTTACAGGGCCTCGCGGAGGCTCGCAACGTGCC
>CAZHMV010000065.1:16993-19104 GCA_964532665.1 uncultured Anaerolineales bacterium | reverse complement strand
CCAACACGGATCACGCCGGCCGCTTACAGGGCCTCGCGGAGGCTCGCAACGTGCCTCCACGAGCCGGCGGGAGGGTTGGCCAATGGGCTCTCAAGTACTGAACATGCAGACTGTTGGTCAACAAGCCGGGGCAACTGCGGCGCCGGCCCTTGCTTTTCATAGTCACCTGGGTCAGCCCCGTATCTTGTCCTAGCGTATGACGTTCAACCAGCGGGGTAAGTAGGGGAAAAATGCCTCTGCAGTGAAGGGGCGTGCGTGCAATGGTGTGGCCATAGGCTCCCCAGAATCACAGGGCATTTGTGGACGAGCTGGAACGTGAACTAAGGGCCACTACATCGGTAAAGTCAGGGAGGATTGGCTGTGGAACTTCGGGAATATGCCGCCATTGTCTGGCATTGGTTGTGGTTAATCATACTCGGCACACTCCTGGCCGGCGGTACCGCTTTCATCGTCAGCCGGCAGATGACACCCATCTACAGCGCATCGACCACCCTCCTCATCAACCAGGCCCGTAGCCCCACGATGGCCAACTACTCGGACATCATAGCCAGCGAGCGCATCGCCAAAACCTACGCTGAACTCCTCACTCAGCGCCCAATCCTGGAGAAGGTGATGGCGACGGTTGGGCTGAATGAGGACGACTTCGACGCGGACAGCATCCAGGTCACACCGGTGCGCGATACCCAACTGATCCGCATCAATGTGGAGCATGCGTCGCCGCAGATCGCTGCTCAGGTAGCCAACACGTTGCCCCAGGTCTTCATCCAGGAGAATGAGAAGACTCAGTCAGCGCGCTTTGCCAGCTCCAAGGAGAACCTGTCAGCACAGCTCGAATCTTTGAACCAGGACATTGAGGCGACTCAGCAGGCTATCGACCAGCTTGGGGAACCGGAAACTTCGGCCCAGCAGGCAGAACTCACTCGCCTCAAGAACACTCTGGCGCAGTACCAGAACAGCTACGCCAATCTGCTTCAGAGCTACGAGAACCTCCGCCTGGCCGAGGCCCAGTCCCTCGACACCGTCACCGTGGTCGAGCCGGCTGATATCCCCGAGTTCCCCGTTCGTCCCCGCACGAAGCTGAACACCCTCCTGGCCGCCGTGGTGGGCGCCATGCTGGCCACCGGGGTGGCGTTTCTCATCGAGTACCTGGACGATACCGTCAAGACCCCCGACGACTTGCAGCAGTTGGCAAATTTGTCCGCCCTGGGGGTCATCGCCCGCATCCCGGGGGAAGAGGCGTCCGAACGCGTGGTGGCCGCCCACCAGCCACGCTCGCCCATCTCCGAAGCCTACCGCACACTCCGCACCAACCTGGAGTTCTCGGCCGTGGACAGTGGACTGCACACCCTGGTGGTCACCAGCGGCAATCCGCAGGAGGGCAAGAGTACCACGGCAGCGAACCTGGCCGTCGTCATGGCGCAGGCCGGCAAGCAGGTCATTCTGGTGGACGCCGACATGCGCCGACCAAGGGTCCACGCGTTGTTTGGCAGCTCCAACAACTACGGGCTGACAACGGCCATCATGCAGGGCAACCCCTCCCCGATGGAGTACGTGCAAGACACAGATGTCCCGAACCTGCGCATCATGACAACCGGACCCATTCCACCCAACCCGGCAGAGATACTCGGCTCGCAGCGCACGCGGGAAGTCATTGATCACCTGAAAGAGGAAGCGGATCTGATCATCTTCGACAGCCCGCCGGTCCTGGCCGTGACCGATGCGGCTGTCCTCTCCACAGTTGTGGATGGTGTGCTCCTGGTCGTGGAAGTGGGGCGCACGCGGCGTGACGTGCTGTATCGGGCTACGGACGCCCTGAGACGCGTGGGTGGGCATGTGTTGGGCGCAGCCCTGAACCGCGTCTCCTCGAAGCGCGGCGGGTACTACTACTACAAGTACTACGAGTACGACTACTACTACACCCGCGACGGCGATGAGGACGAACTGGCTGGCCAGCATGCCGGCGGGGCTCGCCGGCGCCGGCGTGGAACCGGCACCCTCCAACGCTGGTGGAACCGCGTCACCAGCTAACCGCCCCTTTTGTCATTCTGAGCCGCAAGCGAAGAATCTCCGTCGAAAGGTGGTCAGAGGCACACGTCGCTCTGCTATGAGCA
>CAZHMV010000065.1:15874-16893 GCA_964532665.1 uncultured Anaerolineales bacterium | reverse complement strand
CCGCATGAGTGATGTCATTCTGAGCCGCAGGCGAAGAATCTCCGTCGAAAGGTGGTCAGAGGCACACGTCGCTCTGCTATGAGCACTGTCGGAGGAGATTCTTCGTCGCTATGCTCCTCAGAATGACATGTTCATGAAGTTGCGTCGCCGCATGAGTGATGTCATTCTGAGCCGCAGGCGAAGAATCTCCGTCGAAAGGTGGGGGCAAGAGCACGCGCCGCTCTGCTACCACCGCTGTCGGAGGAGATTCTTCGTCGCTACGCTCCTCAGAATAACAGGGAGAGCCGATGCACAAGCAATACTACGTATACATAATGACCAATCGCTCAGGCACATTATACACCGGCGTCACGAGTGACCTGAGACGACGTGTCTACGAGCACAAACACAAACTAATACCCGGCTTTACCAGTAAATACAACATCACACGCCTCGTCTACTACGAAGCTACCAACGATGTAAATGCTGCCATAGCACGCGAGAAGCAGATCAAAGGTTGGCTGAGGCGGAAGAAAATCGCGCTCGTCGAATCAACGAACCCGAAATGGCAGGACCTGGCCCAGGACTGGTTTGAAGAACAGTAGTGACTCGTCGGGCTGTCATTCTAACCCGCCGCCGAAGAACCTCTACATCAACGCCGGCTTCACCGCAGCCTGTCCCATGAATTCGACGCCACCTACCGCCATCAATGTCATTCTGAGCCGCAGGCGAAGAATCTCTACATCAACGCCGGCTTCACCGCAGCCTGTCCCATGATTCCCTGGTTCCCTCCCGCAGATTCTTCGTCGCTACGCTCCTCAGAATGACATGCTCATGTAATCGCATCGCGGTATGAGTGATGTCATTCTGAGCCGCAAGCGAAGAATCTCCGCCTCAACGCCTGCCTCACCGCAGCCTGTCCCATGATTCCCTGGTTCCCTCCCGGAGATTCTTCGTCGCTACGCTCCTCAGAATGACATGCTCATGAGAGCAGCGATACTCGGCCAGAAAAGGTATGAACCTGCGGGGGGGCGAGTAGC
>CAZHMV010000065.1:4831-15774 GCA_964532665.1 uncultured Anaerolineales bacterium | reverse complement strand
TGAGAGCAGCGATACTCGGCCAGAAAAGGTATGAACCTGCGGGGGGGCGAGTAGCTGCGAAACCTGATAGTTTTTGACAGTCTCTCTGTCCTATAATTACCCTCGCGATTGACCTACATCGCATGTGCGTGTAGGTTTTTTTGCTGTGTAGCCATGTCATCACGGATTTCGGGATTCTATAAACTCAGCCTGGCCGAGCGCCGGCAAGCTGTCCAGCGCATCGCCGGCCTCACCGACCAGCAGATCGAACGGTTAACAACCGACTGCGGTCTGACGCCGGCGGAAGCCGACCACCTGATCGAGAACGCGATCGGGGCGTACGGCCTGCCGCTAGGCATCGCCGTGAACTTTCGGGTCAACGGGCGTGATGTCTTGGTGCCGATGGTCGTTGAGGAGCCGTCCGTGGTGGCCGCGTGCAGCTACGCGGCACGACTGGCCCGCACGGCTGGCGGCTTCACCGCCGAAAGCGATCCCCCGGTCATGATCGGGCAAATCCAGATGCTGGATGCCCCCGACCTGGACGCGGCGGAGGAGGCGGTCCTGCGTGCCGAAGAGGAGATCGCTGGCATCGTCAACGCCCACAACCCGACCATCGTGGAGTTGGGAGGTGGCTTCCGGGGGTTGGAGGTCAGGCGCTTCCCGGACACGCCGGCCGGCCCCATGCTCATCGTGCACCTGCTGATTGACGTGCGCGATGCGATGGGAGCCAACGCTGTGAACACGGCCGCCGAAGCCGTGGCACCGCTGATCGAAAAGCTGACCGGCGGACGGGTACTCCTGCGCATCCTGTCCAACCTGGCCGACCGCCGGGTGGCCCGCGCGGGGTGCTGGGTGCCGGCGGCTGCCCTGGCCCGCGACGGCATCCCGGGCGACGTGGTCGTCCGGGGCATTGTGGAAGCCCAGATCATGGCCGAGGTCGATCCCTACCGGGCCGCGACCCACAACAAGGGCATCATGAACGGGATCGACGCCGTCATCGTCGCCACCGGCAACGACTGGCGGGCGGCCGAGGCCGGCGCCCATGCCCACGCGGCGCGTTCTGGCAGGTACGGCCCTTTGACGCGCTGGCGACAGGCTGAAAACGGTGACCTGGCCGGTCACATCGAGCTGCCGCTGGCCGTGGGGATCGTGGGAGGGACCACGAAGGCACATCCGCTGGCCCGCCTGGCCCTCGACATCCTGGGCGTCCAGACGGCCGGCGAACTGGCGCAGATCGCAGCATCCGTCGGTCTGGCCCAGAACCTGGGTGCACTGCGCGCTCTGGCAACGGAGGGCATCCAGGCCGGCCACATGGCCCTGCACGCCCGCCAACTGGCAGTGACAGCCGGCGCGGCCGATGCACTGGTCGATCAGGTGGCGCGGCAACTGGTTGAGGAAGGGAATATTCGGCTGGCGAGAGCCAGGGAGATTGTCCAGTCATCAGTGATCAGTGAGCAGTAATCAGTGATGGTTCTGACTGATTGCTGAAACGAAAGGAGCATGATTGTGTTGGAACGATGGGTTCGAGCAACTTTGGAGTGGGAAGATACAGGCCGCCGGAAGTGGCTACGTGACTATCAACAGCACACAGTGGGCCAGGTCAATTCGGTGCCGGGTGAAGGATGGCCGGCAGAGTACGTCGGCTGGACCTTTGTTGAGCCCGTGCCGTACAGACTGACCCGAAACGGCCATGCGAATGGGGCACAAGGAGTGGCTGGATGATGAAGCCCACACAAGACATCGGATTGGTGGGGTACGGCGCTTACGTCCCCCGGTTTCGGATTCCGGCGAAGGAGATCGCTCGGGTCTGGAACGGTGCAGACGGCAACGGTGTGCCCATCGAGGCCAAGTCCGTTCCAGGACCGGATGAGGATGTCGCCACGATGTCGATTGAGGCCGCCCGAAATGCCCTGCTGCGGGCCGGCATCGCCCCGTCGGACATTGGCGCGGTCTGGGTCGGCACCGAATCCAAACCGTACGCCGTGAAGCCAACGTCCACCATCGTGGCCGAGGCCCTGGACATCGGGCCATACACCCAGGCGGCTGACTGGGAGTTCGCCTGCAAGGCCGGTAGCGAGGCCCTGCAGGCCGCCTTCGGCATGGTGGCCTCGGGCATGATGAAATACGCCATGGCCCTGGGCATGGACACCGCCCAGGGACGCCCCGGCGATCACCTGGAATACACGGCTGGCGCTGGCGGCGCGGCGTTAATCGTCGGGCCGGCCGAAGAGAGCGTGGCGGTGCTGGAAGCTTCCACTTCGTACGTCACCGACACGCCCGACTTCTTCCGACGGCAGCATCAGCATTATCCACAGCACGGCCATCGCTTCACAGGCGAGCCGGCCTACTTTCACCACATACTGAGCGCGTCGCGGGCGCTGTTCGAGGAGCTGGGGCGAGGTCCAGCCGACTACGACTACGCCGTATTCCATCAACCGAATGTAAAGTTTCCTCTGAAGGCAGCCAGGACCCTCGGATTCAACCGCAATCAGGTGTCCACCGGGCTGCTGTCGGGGCACATCGGGAACACGTATGCCGGCGCTGCCCTCATCGGCCTCACCGCAATCCTCGATGAGGCGAAGCCGGGTGACCGGGTTTTCGTGTGCACGTTCGGCTCCGGGGCCGGCAGCGACGCCTTCTCGTTCGTCGTAACGGACAAGATCGATGAGCGACGTAACCGAGCCCGACTCACCAGGGTGTACGTGGAACGACGCGAGGTAATAGACTATGCGACGTACGCCCGTTATCGTGACAAGTTCATCCTGAACTGATGAGGCAAATCAATCATGCGAGATGTAAGCATTGTCGGCATAGGACAGACAGCGGTACGCGAGCATTGGAACCGGTCACTGCGCGAGTTGGCAGCCCGGGCCATTGTACGCGCCATGAAAGATGCCGGCGTCGGCCCCGATGACCTGGATGCCCTGTACGTCGGCAACATGGCATCGGGAGCGTTGATCGGACAGGAACATCTAGGCGCCCTGGTGGCCGACTCCGTCGGACTCCAGGGCATTGAGGCGATCAAGGTGGAAGCGGCGTCCGCAGCCGGCGGTGCGGCCTTCCGCCAGGGCTATCTCTCCGTGGCCGGTGGGCTGCACCGCATCGTGGTTGTCGTCGGCGTTGAGAAGATGACCGACAAGCTGAACGGCGACGTCACGTCGGCCCTGGCCACCGCCGCCGACGCCGACTTCGAGGCGGATCACGGGCTGTCGTTCACGGCACTGAACGCGCTGTTGATGCGACGCTACATGCACGAGTACAATCTGACACGACTCGACTTCGCGCCGTTTGCCATCAACGCTCACCGCAACGCCGTCCACAACCCGAACGCGATGTTTCCCTTCGAGATCAAGGAATCGGCCCTGGAGAAGGCCCACATGGTCGCCGACCCGATCACCTTGCTGGACTCATCCCCCATCGCCGATGGCGCGGCGGCCGTGATCCTGTGTCCATCTGACACAGCGCGCACGTTCACCGATCGGCCGGTGCGCGTGCGGGCCTCATCCCTGGCCACGGACACCATCGCCATCCACAGCCGGCGCGATCCGCTGTTCCTGGAAGGTGCAGCGACCTCGGCCGCCCGGGCCTACGAACAGGCCGGCGTCGGGCCGGGCGACATCGATTTCTTTGAACTGCACGACGCCTTCAGCATCATGGCCGCCCTCTCCCTGGAAGCAACCGGCTTCGCCGACCGGGGCCGGGCGGTGCACATGGCCCAGGACTGTCAGATCTCCCCTCAGGGCCGCATTCCCATCCAGACCATGGGCGGTCTGAAAGCCCGGGGGAATCCCGTGGGAGCCACCGGCATATATCAGATTGTTGAAGCAACCACGCAACTGCGGGGTGAGGCCGGCGGCGACCAGCTCCCGAATGCCCGGTTGGGCATGACCCAGAACATCGGCGGGACCGGAGCCACCGTTGTGACACACATCTTGGAAGCCATCTAGCCATCTCGACCGTCTAGCCATCCAGCCATCTCTGCCATCGGATGGCTAGATAGCTGGATGGCTGGATGGCTGGGCTGAACTGTATTGGAGGAACTGACCATGGACCTACCGCGCCACTGGCGCTTGAAGCAAGCACGTTATCGATTGGAAGGTGCGCGGTGCGAAGAGTGTGACAACATCTTCTTCCCGGCCCGGTCTATCTGCCCGGAGTGCCGGTCGGAGCAGGTGGCCCCCTACCCGTTCGCCGGCCGGGGACGAGTGTACTCCTATTCGACCGTCTATGAACCGCCGGCGGGCTTCGACGAGTACGTGCCCTACACCGTCGCCCTGGTTCGGCTGGAAGAAGGGCCGCTCGTCACTACCCAGTTAACCGACATCGACCCCGAGGATGTGGAGATCGATATGCCGGTGGAGATGGTGACCCGCACCCTGCATCGCTACGGCGAAGACGGCCTCATCGTCTATGGTTACAAGTTTCGCCCCGTACTGGCAGCAACATAGCCACCGCTTGACTTCGCGTATCCCCCTCGTCAAACCCTTCGGCAGGCTCAGGAGGGGCCTCAGGGCGGCGCGCAAAACGTGAAACGTGATGATTCCTACATGAACCGGTCATCACGTTTCACGTTTCACGTTTCACGTTTTGCGTTTCTCTTCGGTGAAGTGAGAATTACGACCAACTAACGACCCGAATTTGACCAAATTTTGACAGAACTGTAAGCTGCAAACATTGACAAACCTCACTAAACTTGATACAATATTGGTCGATTTCCCATCTGACGAAGAACTCGTTCCATCGACACACTTACAACCTGCATGCGCAAACCGCGACGCAGAGGGAGTGACCATTATGCACCTGATCTGTGTTGGACTCAGCCACCGCACTGCCTCGGTCGAGCTTCGAGAGCAGTTGGCTTTTAGCGGCAACAGGCTCCGAGCCGGCCTCGATCGTTTCCGACCAGCCAACGCAGAACCGCCCCTCGACATCCACGAGGCCGTCATTCTCAACACGTGTAACCGTCTGGAGATTTACGGCCTCTCTCAAGATGCCGACGCCGGCGTTGCCCGGTTATCCCGGTTTCTATCCGACTTCCACCACGTGCCAGAGTCGGCGTTCGCACCCCACCTGTACATCCATCGCGATGATAACGTTGCACGCCACCTGTTCCGGGTCGCCGCCGGCCTGGACTCCATGGTCGTCGGCGAGTCCGAGATTCTGGGGCAGGTGAGGCGTGCTCACGAGACAGCGCGCGGGGTGGGAGCCGCCGGCCAGATTCTTTCCGCGCTGTTCGAGCGGGCAGTGCGGGCCGGCCGGCGCGTGCGCCACGAGACGGCCATCAACAAGCGGCCGGCATCGGTCCCATCGGCGGCGGTGGAGCTGGCCTGCGAGCAACGCGGCACGCTGGAAGGCGCGACGGTTCTGGTGGTGGGGGCCGGCGACATGGGGGCCCTGACCGCCAAGGCTCTGATGAAACACGGCACGGATGGCATCATCGTGTCCAACCGCTCTTACCCAAGAGCAGTTGAACTGGCCAACCAGTGGGACGGCTGTGCAGTCACCTTCGACCGCCTCACCGAGGCCATGCAAGAGGCGGACATCATCATCAGTGCCACTGGCGCGCCCCACCCGATTATCAAATACGACATGGTGGCCCAGGTGATGGCCCGGCGCGCTGATCGGCCGTTGCTCATCATCGACATCGCAGTGCCCCGGGATGTGGCGCCGGCGGTAGGAGAGATTGCCGGCGCCAGCCTGTACGACATCGACGCCTTGAAGAGCCGCGTGGACGCCAGCCTGGCTCAGCGCAAGGCGGAAATTCCCCAGGCTGAGAGAATCGTGGTCGAGGAAGCCGAAAACTTCATCGCCTGGTTCCGCGCCCGGGACGTGGTGCCCACCATCGTTGATCTGCGAAAACAGGCCGAGGCAGTTCGGGAAGCCGAGGTCGATCGCGCGCTGCGTCAACTACATGATTTGTCGGACCAGGAGCGAGAAACCATCGAGATGCTGTCAAAACGCATCGTCAACAAGCTGTTGCACGAACCCACCGTCCGGCTGAAACGACACGCCAATGGGCATAGTGGGTTTTATTATACCGAGACGTTGAGGGAGCTGTTTGCGCTGGATGAGAGAAAGTAGTGCGTATTGCGTACCGCGTAGTGGGTAGACAAGATCGGTCTACGCAATACGCAGTACGCACTACGCAAATTCACAGGTACGAAACTGTCTAATGTCGAAAACCATTTGTCGCACCCTGACCGTCGGCACCCGCGGCAGCTCGCTGGCTCGGACTCAGACCGATCTGGTCATGTCCGCTCTGCGCGCCCAATGGCCTGAGCTGGAGATAGTGACGAAGACCATCAAGACCGAGGGCGACCGCAAACTGGATGTCTCAACGGTCCAGTTGGGGAAGGGGGCCTTCGTCAAGGAAATCGAGATCGCGCTGCTCAACGGCGAAATCGACCTGGCGGTGCACTCCTGCAAAGACCTGCCCACCGACCCGGTACCCGGCCTGACGCTGGCGGCTTTCCCCCAGCGCGCCGATCCGCGAGACACGCTGATCTCACGGGATGGCCGGCGACTGGCCGAGCTGCCGGCTGGCGCTGTGGTCGGCACCAGCAGCAGCCGGCGCAAGGCTCAGCTCCTGATCCACCGCCCGGACCTGCACATAGCCGACATCCGTGGCAACGTAGATACCCGGTTGCGCAAGCTACAGGGCGACCAATACGACGCCGTGATCCTGGCCGCCGCCGGCCTGAATCGCCTGGGCCTGCTCTATCGCGCCACCGAGATCCTGGACCCCCACGTGATGCTGCCAGCGCCGGCCCAGGGTGCTCTGGCCGTCCAGGCTCGGGCCGACGACAACGCAACCCTTGCGCTGCTGGAACCGCTGAACGACCCGCCAACCCAGGCTGCCGTCACCGCCGAACGTGCTTTCTTGCGCGCGCTGGGCGGCGGCTGCCGTGTTCCCATCGCCGCCTACGCCCGCGTGGAGGATGGCTGGCTGGTTCTGCGCGGTCTCATCGCCACCGACGATGGATCAGAACACGTTCGCGGCCAGATCGAGGGTCCGGTGGCTGAAGCCGTTGGTCTTGGGGCGAAGTTGGCGGAGCAGTTGAAGGAGAATGGAGAATGGAGATTAGAGATTGGAGATTAGTCAACATGCCCCTGCGGGGCTCCATGAAGCATGAAAATTGACGATAACCCATTTTTAGAGCAGAGATTGGAGATTAGAGATTGGTTGTCGGCGGAAGCAGTCTCCAATCACCAATCTCCATTCTCCATTCTCCATTCACCCGAATGAATACGAGAGATGATGTGACAGAACAACCTCTACACGGCAAACGGGTGTTAGTAACCCGCCCACCCCACCAGGCCGGCCCGTTCTCGGAGAAGCTGCGGGCGCTGGGGGCCGAACCGGTTGAATTCCCCACCATCGGGATCGCGCCGGCCGAGGATACCGGGCCGCTGGATCAGGCCATCGCAGAGATCGGGAGCTACGACTGGGTGATCTTCACCAGCGCCAATGCGGCCGCGCCGTTCCGGGAGCGGCTGAAGGCGGCCGGGAAGGACGCGCGGGCGCTGGCCGGCGTGCGCATCGGGGCCATCGGTCCCATGACGGCAGCAGAGTTAGAGACTGTCGGGCTGCGGGCAGACTTCGTCCCGGACACCTATGTGGCCGAAGCCGTCGTGGAGCAGATTGGGGACGTGGCCGGCCAGCGCATCCTGCTACCCCGATCTCGCATCGCCCGCGCGGCCCTGGTCGAGGGGCTGACAGCGAAGGGGGCCATCGTGAACGAAGTGACGGCCTACCGCACCGTGGCCGGCGATCCATCAGACGCGGCGTGGCAGCGGCTGCACAACGGGCAGATCGACATCGCAACCTTTACGGCATCGTCCACCGTCCGCAATTTCGTTGAGATGCTGAACGACGCCGCCGGCGAGCTCCTGCGCGACGCCCTGGTGGCCTGCATCGGCCCGATTACCGCCGCCACTGCGCAAGAACACGGCATTCGCGTTGATACGGTGGCTGAAGAACACACGATTGACGGGCTGATCGAGGCCATCGTCCGGCAGGTTGGTGAGGATAGCGTCATTGATGAGGCCAAGTCACCTGTCTCTGCAAACAGACCGCGTGAAACGTGAGGCATGAAACGTGATGACTTCGTTTGGGCCGAACTCCTCACGTTTTACGTCGGCTGTCAGGAATAGCGAGCTTCAAGAGGAAACACGATGATCGTTGATACAAACCAGAAAACGGAATTGATCCATCGCCCCCGCCGGCTGCGGCGGACGCCAACCATCCGCCGGATGGTGCGCGAGACCACGTTGTCAGCCGACGACTTCATCTACCCGCTGTTTGTCCGGCATGGCCACGACGTGCGCCACGAGATTCCGTCAATGCCCGGCCAGTATCAGTGGTCCGTGGATCGGCTGCCGGCGGAGATCGAGGCGATTGCCCGGCTGGGCATCCCGGCTGTGATCCCCTTCGGCATCCCGGCCACCAAAGATGACATCGGCAGTGAGAACTTCGCGCCCGACGGCATCGTCCAGCAAGCCATTCGGGCTATCAAAGACACAGTGCCCGAGATGGTGGTCATCACCGACGTGTGTATGTGCGAATACACCGACCACGGGCACTGCGGCATTGTCGAGGGTGATCAGATTCTGAACGACCCGACGCTGGAGATTCTGGGCCGGGTGGCGGTGTCCCACGCCGAGGCCGGCGCCGACATGGTGGCCCCCAGCGGCATGATGGACGGCATGGTGGGGGCGATTCGAGAGGCGCTGGACGAGGCCGGCTTCCCCGACGTCGGGATCCTGTCCTACGCGGTCAAGTACGCCTCGTCCTTCTACGGCCCGTTCCGTGATGCCGCCGAGAGCCCGCCCCGGTTCGGAGACCGCAAGAGCCACCAGATGGACCCAGCCAACCTGCGCGAGGCGATCCGCGAGATTGAACTGGACATCGACGAAGGGGCCGACATCCTCATGGTCAAGCCTGCCCTACCCTACCTGGACGTGATTCGGGTGGTGCGGGACAACTTCGCGCTGCCCCTGGCGGCTTACAATGTGAGCGGTGAGTACGCCATGATCAAAGCGGCCGGCCAGAAGGGTTGGATCGATGAAAAAGCTGTAATGTTGGAAGCGCTGACCGGCATCAAGCGGGCCGGCGCTGATCTGATTCTGACGTATTTTGCAAGGGAGGCGGCTGAATGGCTGAGGAGCGGATAAGGACGTTGAACCATTTTGCGATGTTTTCGTTCAGCGACGCGTATTGGGCGCTTTCGTCCGATGATCGTCGCGAACTCGGGGAGGGCTGGCTGGCCGGCCTGTGCGAGGCTGCCCCACGCCTCGATGTCTACCAGGTATTCCCGACCCGCACCGAGGCCGATGTGCTGGTCTGGAGCGCACTGCCGGCTGAGCAGAACTGCGACGCTGCCGGCTTCTTCGAGCATTTCGCCCGGGCCATCAACCCGCACCGCCAGTTCATCCGTCCAACGCTCACGCTGTGGGGCTTCACCAGGCCATCGATCTACTCCAAAGGCCGATCAGCCCAGGAGATCGACCCCTTCGCCGAGGAGCGGAAGACCTATTTCGTCATCTACCCCTTCGTGAAGACCATTGACTGGTATCTGATGAGCCGCGATGTGCGCCAGGGGATGATGAATGAGCACATCCGCACCGGTCATCAGTACCCGGAGATCACCCAACTGCTGCTGTACTCCTTCGGCCTGCAAGACCAGGAGTTCATCGTGTGCTACGAAACCGAGGACCTGGTGCGGTTCTCCGATCTGGTGGCAGACCTGCGGAGCAGCGAAGCCCGCCGCTACACAGAGCGCGACACGCCCATTTTCACCGCCGTCTATCACCCGGCCGAGGAGACGCTGGCGCTGTACCAGTGAACAGTGATCAGTCATCAGTAAACAGTGATCAGTTCCCTGAGTATGATTACCGATAACTGTTCACTGTTCACTGACTGGTCACCTGGAGATTGATTGAGAGCATTATGACCGAATCCTGCTTCCTGAGGGCCTGCCGGCGCGAACCCGTGGACCGCACACCGGTGTGGTTCATGCGCCAGGCCGGCCGTTACATGCCCGAGTACCGCAAAGTTCGTGAAAAACATCCCATTCTGGAGGTCGTCAAGACGCCGGAGTTGGCGGTCGAGGTGACGCTCCAGCCTGTCAACGCCTTCGATCTGGATGCAGCCATCATCTTCGCCGACATTCTGCCGCCGCTGGAAGGCATGGGCATCGA
Organism: uncultured Anaerolineales bacterium; assembly: GCA_964532665.1. GTDB lineage: Bacteria > Chloroflexota > Anaerolineae > Epilineales > JAANWY01 > CAZHMV01. The sequence goes on along the minus strand of CAZHMV010000065.1, from coordinate 5,595 downwards.
GCTGGCGTTCGCGAAAGGCGAGGGGCCGGTCATTCACAACCCGGTGCGCCGGCCCGCCGACGTCGAGGCGCTGCGGGTGCCGCCGGCTGAAGAGAACGTGTGGTTCACTTTGGAAGCCATCCGCCTGGCCCGCCGCGAACTGGACGGCAAAGTGCCGCTCATCGGGTTCTCGGGTGCTCCGTTCACGCTGGCCAGCTACCTGATCGAGGGTGGATCATCCCGCCACTACCTCCGCACCAAGGGGCTGATGTACGAGCATCCGGCTGCCTGGCACACCCTGATGGACAAGCTGGCTCAACTGGTTGCCGGTTATCTGCGGGCCCAGGCTAAGGCCGGCGCTCAGGCCCTCCAGTTATTCGATTCGTGGGTCGGCGCGCTCAGCCCCGGCGACTACCAGGAATACGTGCTGCCCTACTCGCGGCAGGTGATCGAGACTGCGCGGAGCACCGGTGTGCCAGTCATCCACTTTGGGACCAACACCAACGGGATGCTGGAGCTGATGAAGGAGGCCGGCGGCGATGTAATCGGCGTCGATTGGCGCATCAACCTGGACGATGCCCGGCGCCGGCTGGGCTACGACGTCGCCATCCAGGGCAACCTGGACCCGGTAGCGCTGTTCGCCCCCCTCCCCGAGATCGAACGCCGGGCCGCAGATGTGCTGCAAAGGGCCGGCGGTCGCCCCGGACATATCTTCAACCTGGGGCACGGCATTCTGCCGCAGACGCCGGTGGAGCATGTGGCGGCGCTGGTGGAGTTTGTGCATG
>CAZHMV010000065.1:0-4731 GCA_964532665.1 uncultured Anaerolineales bacterium | reverse complement strand
ATTCTGCCGCAGACGCCGGTGGAGCATGTGGCGGCGCTGGTGGAGTTTGTGCATGAGTGGGAACACTGAATCACTGAGTTCACTGAACCCACTGACGTTGGATGACCATCGACAGCATGTCATTCCGAACGAAGCTGCGGAATGAGGAATCCCTGCTACTGTACACACAAAGGCGCGGCTCTCCGGCAACAAACTCAACGTCCGTGACAGGTTAGCAAAAGGTGGAAGACGCTTTGAGGGCAAGTCAGCAACACGCAACACGGAGGACAGAGTACGCGGTACTCATGATGGCTTACGGCGGCCCCGACTCTCTCGACGACATCGAGCCATACCTGCTCGACATCCGGGGCGGCCGGCAGACGCCAGCAGAATTGGTAGAGGAAATCAAGGAGCGCTACGCGCAGATTGGCGGTAGATCACCGCTGCTGGAGATTACCCAGGCTCAGGCCAGGGCGCTGGAGGAACGACTCAACGGGCAATCGGACAGTGAGCACTACCGTGTCTACGTCGGCATGCGTCACTGGCCCCCATACATCAAGGAGGCAGTGACGCAGATCGCCGAAGACGGAATCGATCGGGTGGTGGCGTTGTGCATGGCTCCCCACTACTCGCGGATGAGCGTTGGTGCCTATTTCAAGAAGATCGAAGAAGCACAAGCGGAGTTGGGCGTCGATCTGGACGTGACCTGCGTGGAGAGTTGGCACGACCACCCATTGTTCCTGCAAGCCGTCGCCGAGAAGGTGCGGGCCGGCCTCCAGAAGTTTCCACCGGAGGTTCGTGACGACGTCAAAGTGGTGTTCACCGCCCACAGCCTGCCGGCAGCCATTGTGGGACAAGGCGATCCCTACGACAGACAGCTTCGCGAGACCGCCCAGGGCGTAGCAGACCTTCTCGGCAACATCGACTGGCAGTTCTCATACCAGAGCGCCGGCGCCAGCAGCGCGCAATGGCTCGGCCCCCAGATCGAAGACGTCGTGGTGGAGCTGGCCGAGGCCGGCCACAAGAACATCCTGGTGGCCCCCATCGGCTTCGTCGCCGACCACGTGGAGATTCTGTACGACATCGACATCGAAGCCCGTGCCCACGCGGAGCAGGCCGGCGCCCGCCTGGAGCGCACGGAATCGATGAACGTGACACCGCTGTTCATTGAAGCTTTGGCGCACATCATACGGAATACGCAATACGCAGTACATAGCGAGTATTGCGTACTGCGTATTGCGTAACACGGGAGCAACACCATGAAATACCAGGTAGTGATTGTTGGTGGAGGCATCGCCGGCCTGAGCACGGCTTACTACCTGCAGAAGCAGGCAGCCGAGGCCGGCGTACCCATCGACTGCACCCTGATCGAAAGCGAGCCCCGGTTCGGCGGCAAGATCGCGACGATGCGGCGCGACGGCTTCGTGATCGAGGGTGGGCCGGATTCCTTCCTCACCCAGAAGCCGTGGGCGCTGCAACTGGCGCGCGAGTTGGGCCTGTCCGACCGCTTGCTGGGTACCAACGACGACCGGCGCAACGTCTACGTGCTGTCCAATGGCCGGCTGGTCGAACTGCCCGACGGCGTGATGCTCGTCGTGCCGACCAAGATCATGCCCTTCGTCACATCGCCCCTCATCTCCTGGCCGGGCAAGCTGCGCATGGGGCTGGACCTGGTCATCCCGCCGCGCCGGCTCAACGGCGACGAGAGCCTGGCCGATTTCATCCGTCGCCGGCTGGGCCAGGAAGCTCTGGACAAGATCGCTGAGCCCCTCATGGCCGGCATCCACGTCGCCGACCCCGAACGCCTCAGCCTCCGGGCCACGTTTCCTCGCTTTATCGACATCGAGCAGGAGCACGGCAGCCTGATTCGCGGGATGTTGCGAAGGAAAATGGAAAGGGGAGAGGGGAAAAGGGAAAAAGGGAAAAAGGGAAAAAGGGAAAAAGGGAAGACGGGAGACGCAAGGCGCAAGACGCAATCGATGTTCATGTCATTACGTGGCGGCCTGACGGAGCTGGTTGATGCGTTAGTGAACCACCTCGATCATCGAGCGACGCTGCTGGCAGGCCGGCGCGTCGAGCGGATTGTGAGCCAGCAAGATGCGGGATCGGCCTACGAAGTGACCCTGGACGACGGCGTCAGGCTTCAGGCGGATGCGGTGGTGCTGGCGACGCCGGCTTACATCTCGGCCGACCTCGTTGAGGCATCTAACCCCGAACTGGCAGCCGGCCTGCGGCAGATTCGATACGTTTCAACAGCCACCGTCTCTCTAGGCTTCCGCGAGTCCGACCTCGGTCAGCCTCTGGGCGGATTCGGTTTCGTGATTCCCAGCACCGAGAACCGCAAGATCGCCGCCTGCACCTGGACCTCGACCAAGTTCGACTATCGCGCACCGGGCGACCACGTGCTGATTCGGAGCTTTGTCGGCGGGGCACACGACGAGCACCTGGCCGAGATAGACGACGACTCCATGGTCCAGATGGTTCGCGAGGAACTGGCAGACATCATGGGCGTGACAGCGGAGCCGGCGCTGGTCGAGATATTCCGCTGGAGGAAGGGCAACCCGCAGTACGACGTCGGTCATCTGGAGCGTGTAGCGGCGCTGGAAGCGATGTGCGATCCGGGCCTGTTCCTGGCCGGCAGCGCCTATCGAGGAGTGGGAATACCCGACTGTGTCCGGAGCGGCAAACAGGTGGCAGGGCAACTGGTACAGTATCTCAGCTAGAATCTATTGCGTATTGCGTACTGCGTATGGCGCAGTGCGTGTTTTAGCGGCAGTACGCAATACGCAGTACGTAGTACGTCAAGGAGGCAATCATTGACCGCACGCAAACCCAACGGAACGCATTCTGGCAACAGGCGTCCCCCCTTTGGGAAACTCGACTTCAACAACGCCCCCTTCCTCGTCATCTGGGAGGTAACGCGCGCATGTGATCTGGCATGTGTACACTGCCGGGCGGAGGCGCAGGATCAGCGGGACCCGCGCGAGCTGACAACGAAGGAAGGATTCGCGCTGCTGGACGAGATCCGGCGCTTCGGGCAGCCGATGTTTGTCTTCACCGGCGGCGACCCGCTGAAGCGACCGGACCTTTTCGACCTCATCGCCCACGCCACGCAGATCGGCCTGCACCCGAGCATGAGTCCCAGCGGCACGCCCCTGCTGAACCGCGAGAACCTGCGCAAGGCAAGCGAGGCCGGCATCAGCACCGTCTCCATCAGCATCGACGCCCCCACCGCCGAGACCCACGACGCCTTCCGCCGCGTGCCCGGCTCCTTCGATCTCTCGGTGCGAGCAGCGCGCATCGTGCGGGACCTTGGAATGCGGCTGCAGATCAACACCACCATCACCACCCACAACATGGCCATGCTGGACGACATGGCTGACTTGGTGACGGACCTGGGCGCCGCCCGCTGGGAGGTGTTCTACCTGGTGCCCACGGGACGCGGCGAGGCGCTGGAGCGCGCGCCGGCCCGACAGTACGAGCGCGTCTCAAATTGGCTGTACGACCAGACGTCAAAGCTGGACGCCCACATCACCGCCGTGGAGGCATCGTTCTACCGCCGCGTTGTTCTGGAACGAATCGCCGAGGAAGAGGGCACGACTCCCCTGGAGGTGCTGGCCGAAAGCCGCTCGGGCAATGGCCGTTTCCTGCCGGGGATGAACTCCGGCAACGGCTTCGTTTTCATCTCCCACATTGGCGAAATCTACCCGTCGGGGTTCTTGCCGGTGGTGGCCGGCAATGTCCGCACCGACTCCCTGGTGGACATCTACCGCCATCACCCGCTGTTCCTGGACCTGCGCAACCCCGACAAGCTCCAGGGCCGCTGCGGTCGATGTGAGTACCGCACCATCTGCGCCGGCTCGCGTGCCCGCGCCTACGGCGTAACGGGGAATTATCTGGCCGAGGACCCGTTCTGTGGGTATGTGCCGGAGGTTGAGCCGGCTATGCCGGCCCACGCACCAGGCGCTTAAACCTGTGCAGGCCACAGGGAGAGTGTCAGGGAGCAACGCTACCCACCACTCCAATCGATAGCCACCCAACTCCGACGGCCGGCCTCGCCCAAGCCGGCACGACCTGCTATACCATCCACCGGCCTGTACCGCACGCACCACGGTCATGCTGCGCACGCCAGCGCCGGCCATCGGTTGACAGCCGGCCCAGAACGTGCTACACTGTGAGCAATTATCGGCCCGGCGAAACACCACCTCACAACCTCGCCTTTGATCACACCGCGAACCGGGCTGTCTGTTGAATTGAATACCCCCATCACGACGTGCGTTGGATGTTGGCTTTTGTTGAAAGACGTTGCAGCCGTTGTAATGTTCAGCGTATCCATCAGCGATAGCAAGCCGACTACCAGGTTTTGACCAGCAACAACCCAAATAACGATAGACTGAGTTGAGCGCCGGCCTCACCACGCCCGCGTTACGCGCCAGCCGGCTCCGCATTCGCCCGTTTCGTCAAGTATTACCCTGAAAGCTCGACGAGGAGGTTTACTATGTGTCGCAAACCCTTCCGTCTACTGATCGCCGTGTTCCTCGCCGGCCTGCTCCTGGCCCTGGCCCTGGGTTCCCTCACCGCTCCCGCCCGCTCCCAGGGCAACCGGCCGGCCCCCGCCGCGCCACGGCCCAACCCGCGGCTCGACGCCGCCCGCCACGGCCGGTGGCCGGCCCAGCTCGCAGCCCACAGCGGCGCCGTGCGCCCCGACCGCCACGGCCCCCAGCGCAACGACCCCGCCGAAGGCATCCCGCA
>CAZHMV010000064.1:0-27815 GCA_964532665.1 uncultured Anaerolineales bacterium | reverse complement strand
GCCGGCCCGGCCAACTTAGCTGCGGCACCGGCTGAGCCATCCACCGCCGGCCCGACGGACCTGGTTGCGGCACTGGCCGAACCGTCCAGCGCCGGCCCGGCCAACTTAGCTGCGGCACCGGCTGAGCCATCCACCGCCGGCCCGATTGACTGAACCGCTGGTTCAGTCGCATTCGCCGTCGCAGTCTCAATCGACCCGACAGTCGAAGTCACCTCTGTCGGGTCTGTCCTGGGTATAGCCCAAGCGCCGGCCAAAGGTCGCGAACCCACCATGTTACGCCCATTCCCCCTGGGCAGGGATGCTTTGGATACATCGGTGGCTGCTTTGGGTACGACTGGAGCCTGCCCTGAGGTCCCACCTGAGCGACGTCCTGAGCCTGTCGAAGGGGCCTGGTCCGGCCCAGGACTTGTCGAAGCGACGTCCTGAGCGACGTCCTGAGGCCCCTCCTGAGCTCGTCGAAGGGCCTGTCGAAGGGGCCCCTCCCCAGCTTGTCGAGGGGCTTGTCGAAGGGGGCCTGTCGAGGGGCCAGGTCGAAGGGTCGTTACGACAGGGTTTTCGGAGGGGGGCCTGGTTTCCTGTGCCGGCATAGGCGGTGTGATCGTGTCTGCACTGAATAGAGTTGATGGAGATCCGGTCGCTGCCTCGTGTTGGGGGAGATTCCGGGGCACCTCTTGATGAGCCACAGATGAGACCGCCGGCCTCTTCGTTCCCTCGACCGGGACGGTCGGGGCTGACAGAGTCGGCGTCGCCCCTTGGGGCCTGGACGCCGGCCGCGACTCAGGGACCTGCGACAGAGAAGGCGACACGACTGCAGCCAGAGACTGCATCAGAGCCGCGAGAAACGGCACAGCGCCCAGCGCATCCGCCCAATCCCTCGACGATTGCCGGAAGGGCTTGTCCGGCACTGTCTGACCGACGGTCAGCAAGGCAACCTCGTTTAAGCCTGGATTCATTGCCATCGTTATTCAGCCTACGATCGCCCCTCAGTGACGGCAGCCCTCAGCATGGCAAATCGTTTGGCCAGCAGCCGCGTGAGGGCCTGGTAGTGGATGGCGGTATCGGCCAGGACGACCATCTGCTGGTCGATGTCCACATTGTTCTGATCATTTCGGCCTACAGTGTTGGAAATCTGCTCCACCCGGGGGGCCAACGTTTCCTCCATTTGCCCTTCAGCGGTGAAGTGGGCCGCCTGGGTACGCACCAATTGGAGCTCGGCAGGCCGGCCATCCCAGCGGCCGCGTGGCTCCAATACCCGCTGCAACTGATCCTCAAAGCTCACCCTGCTGGCTTTGAACCCGGGCGTCTCGGCGTTAGCGATGTTATGGCTGGTCACTTGCTGCCGCATCGCCAGTCCATCCAGCGCCGCCCTCATCATATATGTCGTGAAATCGTTAAAGATCCCATTCCCCATGGCCTATCCCCCTTGATCAGTGATCAGTGAACAGTGAACAGTAATCAGTTTTTTGACTGTTCACTGTTTACTGATCACTGTCCACTGCTTTACGCTTCCCACTCCCGATACTGCTCTATCAGATTCATGACCCGGGTGACATACGTTCGCGTCTCGTGGTAAGGCGGGATGCCTCTGTGTCGCTCTACTGCGCCAGGGCCGGCATTGTAGGCCGCCAGGGCTAGCGGCACATTGTTGAAGCGATCAAGCATTCGACGCAGATAGCGAGCACCCCCGTCGATATTCTGGATCGGATCAAAGGGATCCTCAACCCCCAGAGATCGAGCGGTGCCGGGCATGAGCTGCATGAGGCCCTGTGCCCCCGCCTCGGAGACAGCCCGGGGGTTAAAATTCGACTCGGCTTTGACGACAGCCTGGAGTACAGCCGGGTCAAGGTTGTATCGTCGGGCAGTCTGCTCAATGAGATCAGCAAACCGGGCCGGCTGATCCCTGGACTGATGGTACGTCCAGTCCGGGGATTGCCGGACCAGCGCATAGGCCCGATTGAACAAGTAACGCAACACTATCCATTGCACCGGATTGGTAAGATTAGGCAACATCAGTATTCCCTCTCTGGTGGCCGGGTGGCCGCCACTCGGCGACGGTTGAAACCCGTGATGGCGGACTCATCGATTAGCCGGGCCTCGGCCTGTTCCAGCCTCTGTTCGAAGCGTTGGAGTTGACGACGCTTTAATGCTTCGAGTACTTCTACATCCTGTTGCGCCTTCAGGAGTTCCTCCCGTTTGCCGGCCACCCGGATCTCCAGATCAACCACAATGGCTTGTTGCTGTTTCAACCGTGCAGATAGACTCTGCCGATAAAGCTCAACACGATTCACGGCCTCAACATCTAACCGCTCCCGAGAGAGAAGGGCCTGTAAATCAGCATTGTTTTGTTCCATCTCCGCCATCAGACTATCGCGCACGAACCGGGCCTGCCTGAGTTCTCGCTCCAATGCGGCGAACTCCATCTGGCGCAACTCCAATATGCTTTCCTTGTACGCCAGGACTGGTTCCAACGGGAACTTAAAGCCAGCCATTCGCTAATCTCCAGCATCCCCAAAGATCGACCCTAGCCACGCCAGAGTTTCATCAAAAGTCGTGAACTCATCGGGCAATTGGCGCAGGAATTCCAGGGCACGGGGCCGCACGGCCAGAGCGCGATCGATGTCCGGGTTCGTTCCAGATTCATAGGCGCCGATATTGATCAGATCGGCTGCCCGGCTATAGGTCGCCAGGACGTCGCGGAGCTTCTGAGCCAGATCGCGGTGGTCCGGCCCGGTGACAGCCGGCATGACCCGGCTGATGCTGTTTAACACATCGATAGCCGGATAGTGCCCCTCGCCGGCCATCTCACGCGACAGAATGATGTGGCCGTCCAGGATGCTGCGCACCGTATCGCTAATAGGCTCGTTAAAGTCATCAGCCTCGACCAACACGGTGTAGAAACCCGTGATGGTCCCGCGCCCCGACGTTCCGGTGCGTTCCATCAGCCTGGGTAACAGCGCAAAAACGGAGGGTGGATAGCCCTTGGTGGTCGGTGGCTCCCCGGCCGCCAGCCCCACCTCGCGTTGAGCCATGGCGAAGCGGGTGACCGAATCCATTAGAAAGACGACATCCGCGCCCTCATCGCGGAAGCTCTCGGCGATCGTGGTAGCCACGAGCGCTCCTTTGAGCCGCACCAGTGGCGGTTGATCGGAGGTGGACACCACAACCACTGCCCGCTTCAACCCCTCGGGGCCCAGGTCGCGTTCCAGGAACTCCCGTACCTCTCGGCCGCGCTCGCCTATAAGTGCCACCACGCTAACGTCCGCCAACGCGCTGCGAGCAATAGACCCCATGAGGGTGCTCTTCCCCACACCGCTTCCGGCAAAGATGCCGATGCGCTGCCCTTTGCCACAGGTCAGCATGCCATCGATGCTCCGGATGCCTGTGGTCAGTGGCTCATGGATGGGCTGGCGTTGCAACGGATGTGGCGGCGTGCTGTAAACAGGACGCGTCCGCTCCGTCACAATGGGTCCCAGACCGTCCAGCGGCCGGCCCAGACCGTCCAACACCCGCCCCAGGAGAGCTTCTCCTACCGGCACGGTGAGGAAATCTCGGCTGGCAACCACCTTACTCCCCGGCTGGATGCCATCGGTACGACCCAGCGGCATCACCTGCAAGCGTTGATCATGAAACCCGACAACTTCTGCCGGGACCGGGGGCTGACCAGTGCCAGGGAAAATCCGGCACAACTCGCCTACCTGGCCCACCAACCCTTCCACTTCGATGGTCAAGCCCACCACGTTCACCACTCGCCCCTGACAGACGATGGGGGTCAGGTTACGCAAGGCCTGACGATACTTACTCAGATTCACAGGCTGCGATACGGCTTCAATCATGCGGCTCATTAGCGCTCACTTTGTCAAAGGCGTACTTAATCTGCACCAACTGCGTGTCAACTCGGGCGTCTACGGTTCCAGATGGGGTATCGATGACGCAACCACCTGGCTTCACCCGACGATCGGCGATGATCTCCCATCGACGACCGCCTGGGTTGTCGTCATCCAATGCCTCAGCCCAGTATTCGTGCAGCAACTCAACATCTCGCGGATTGACACGAATCGTCAACACGTCACCGGTATTCGCATACTTGATGGCATTGGCTACGAGGTTAACCACTACGTCGGGGTTCAGATCCACCACCTCGCCGATCACCTTGCGAGCGGTTTCGATGACCAGCTCTGCGATCTCGGCCTCAGCGCCGGCAATGACGGCGGCCTTGGCGGTGGCTGCCTCGTCTGCCAATTGGTAAACAGCATGGAGATGCTCCATGAGTTCAGCGCGACCGGCCGCCAGGCCTTCGGCATAACCGGCTTTGTAACCTTCCCGATGCCCCTGTGTTCGTCCTTCTTCGCGAGCCTGATTGCGAAGGGCCTGACTCTCGGTTGTGGCCTGCGCCAAGAGGGCGTCGGCCTCCTCTTGCGCCTGCACCAGCAACTCCGCAGCCTGCGCTCTGGCCTCGACCAGCGCGGCAGCCCAACGAGTCGATTCAACCAACTCAGCATCACGAAAGCGGACAGGGACCTGGCCGCGCAGCCGCAGTTTCTCGCTCCGGCAGGCCGATTCCCCCAAGTCGCCATCGCGAGGCCGGATGGGAACCCGACCGCGCAGCCGCAATTCCTCATCGGACAGGCTTTCACAAGCCAATTCATTGCCCTGGTCGAGGGCGTAGGGTTTGGCACTCATAGTTAGACCAACATTTCTGCAAGCCCACCCCGCGCGATGACGATTTCTTCCGCTTCTTCCAGCCGGCGCACGATTTCCACAATTCGTTGCTGGGCCTTTTCCACATCGCTCAAGCGTTGTGGCCCCATAGTATCCAGCTCTTCCTGCAACATCCCCCGAGCACGGGTTGACATGTTGCGAAAGACAAGCTGACGGATTTGCGCTGACACGCCTCTCAAGGCCATTGGAAGGTCCCTGGGATCGACCTCCCGCAGCACCCGCTGCACCGATCGGTCATCCAACAAAACCAGATCCTCGAACACGAACATCTTCTGTCGAACCTGCTCTGCCAGTTGCGGATTCGCCTTGAGATACTCCAGGATGGTTTTCTCTGTACCACGATCGACCCATTTGAGGATAGCCACCAGGGAATCGACACCCTGTTCCGTGCCGGGTTCGGCGCGGGACAGCATGGGTGAGAGCTTCTGGCTCAGACCTTCTTCCACCTCCCTCACTACTTCCGGTGCCACCCGCTCTAACTGCAGGATACGCTCGGCCAGTTCTCGCTGCAGGTCGGGATTCAGGTGAGATAGAATCTCAGCACTGTGTCGCGGTTTGAGATAGGATAGAATCACGGCCGTGATCTGAGGATGCTCATTCTCCAGGAATTTGGCCAGTTGAGCCGTATCCGTACCCTCCATGAAACTGAAGGGAGTGTCGTTTACCTTACCCCTTCGTACGCGTTTGAGAAACTCGTTGGCACTGGTTTCCCCCATGACCTGCGCCAGCACATCCCACACGTAGTCCAGTGCTGAAGCCGGCAGGCCCCCCTGCATCACGGATAGCTCGTAGGCTTCGTCCAGTACTCCACCCTGGGTCTCAGGATCAATCGCGGTCAGATCATCCAAAGCCAACAACTCGGCCGTCACCCGCTCGATATCCTGCTCGGGGAGATATCTCAACACCTCGGCCGAGGCCTCCGGCCCCAGTGTGGCAAGCAATATGGCTGCCTTTTGCGGCCCGGAAATCCTCATCATTACCTGTCTCTCTCCTCACCTCCTGCCGAACTGCTGTCCCTTCGCCCCTACACCTGGCTACGCCTCAGTCAACCACCGCTGGACGACCCGGGCGATGGTATCCGGCTGCTCTTTGGCTACCTCGATCATCTGTTTGTGTCGGCGGACCTCCCTCAGGTCCAACTCCGCCGCTGGTTCTTCCGCCGTTGCCAGCCTGCCTAACAGCGTGCCGGTAGTTGCCGGGACCTCAATCGTCGCTGGTCTCTCAAGCCGCGGCATTGGCGCCGGTCCCAGATCCACAAATACCCGCTCTTCCAGGCGGCGAAAGGTGCGACGTACAAAGAAGATAAGGATCAGCACACCCAGGATCGCCGCCCCCAGGCGCGCCAGGTCCATGTACAGGTCGCGCCGCTGCGCTTCTTTCAGCGCGCTGGCCTCCTCTGCAAGCTGGTTGTCAAAGGGCAACAGGTCAACGGTGACCGTGTCACCCCGGGTGCTGTTGTAGCCGATGGCCGCCTGGACCATTTGCTCAATGGCCGGTTGCTGAGCAACCAAATTGGCATCATTGCTGTCCAGGAGGACCGCCACCGAGAGCCGCTTGATGTCGCCTGGAGTGTTCACGGTGCGCATCACCGTCTTGGATACTTCATAGTTGACAGTGGTATCGCGACGTACGAGGCCGGCACCTTGCGTCCCCGTGATCACCGGCTGGTAGATGGGCACCACGTTGGCGTCCACCCCCGGCACCCCGCCGGTCACGGTGATACCTCCAGTGGTTTCGAGAGTCTGGCGGAGGCTGCGGACCACGCCGGCCTGACTGTCGGATTCCGGCTTAAACTGTTCACTGGTCGTCTCCACCTGAGCCCAGTCCAGATCAGCACTGACTCTCACGACAGCCTTGTTGGGTCCCAGCGCCTCGTCCAGCATCTGCTGCAACCGCCCCTCCAGATTATGCTCGACATCTCGCTCCGCGCTTATCTGGGCCATACTGAGGCGCAAGCCCGACTTGCCGGCCGACTGGCTGGCAGTCCCCTCCGCCAAGACCCGGCCGTGCACATCCACGATCGTAACATTGTCGGACTCCAAACCCTCAACACTGCTGGCCACCAGGTTGCTGATTCCCCAAATCTGATCCTCGCTCAGGGAACGGCCAGGATGCAGCTTTAGCATAACAGAAGCTGTGGATTTGGCCTGGTTCTGGGTAAACAACGTTTTCTCTGGGATCACCAGATGGACTCGCGCCTGTTCGACGCCATCCAGAGCGCTGATCGTGCGGCTAAGCTCCCCTTCCAGAGCCCTTTGATAGCTGACCCGCTGGGTGAATTCTGTCATACCCAGGTTACCCAGGCCGCTCTGATCGAAGAGTTCAAATCCAACCGTCCCTCCACGCGGCAGTCCCTGACGGGCCACTTCCAATCGCACTTTGTAAACATCCTGGGAGGGGACACGGATGGTAGTGCCGTCACCTGTCAGTTCGTAAGGGATCCCCTGTTTCTGAAGAATGTCCACAATCTCCGCTGCATCCTTCTCGCTCAGGCCTGTGTAAGCCGTGGTATAATTTGGCCGGCTTGCCCATACAGCGAAGAATATCAACACCAGCAGGCCGCCTACACCCAGGGTGCTGACGAGAAGCTTCTGGCGGCGGCCCATCCCACCCCAGATGCGCAATGCTTCGTTCCAAAGCTGTTGGATGACGTTCATCGTGATTCGCTATCCGGAAACCGGAAAATGGAGAATGGAAGATGGAGAATGGAAGAGAGAAGTTTCATTCTCCATCTTCCCCTTTCCATTTTCCATTCTCCACCCTCCATTCTCACACCTGCATACGTTGGATTTCCTGGTAGGCCTCGACGAGTTTGTTTCGCACCTGGAGTGCCAGCCGCAAGGAAAGATCTGCCTCTTCCATGGCGATCATCACATCGTGTAATTCGACCGGCTCACCAGCAGCCAGTTGGGCCATCGCCCCATCGGCCTGGGCGTTCACCTGATTCAGGTTCTCCACAGCTTGAGTCAACAGCCGACCAAAGGTTTCGGCAGCTTCCTTGGCCCCGCCGGCCGGCCCGACCTGCGTTCCCGACGCTGAGCTACTCAACGCCCGGATCGCGAGTTCACCAGCTCCCCCGATTCCACCGATAGGCATATCCGTCCTCCCTTACTATGGGTGATGGCTGGATGGCTGGATGGCTAGATAGCTACTACCATCCAGCCACCCAGCCATCTAGCTATTTACCTACCGCCCGATCTCCAGAGCCGCTGACGCCATGGCTTTGGTAGCGTCAATAGCTACCACATTCGCCTCATACGACCGTCGCGCCGCCAGCATGTCTACCATCTCGGTCACAATGTCTACATTGGGCATTTGGACCATGCCCGTATCCGGGTCTGCGTCTGGATGACCGGGGTCATAGACGAACGGCCCTTCGCGCTGATCTTCTACGACTCCCTCGACTTGAACACCTTGCCCGACTCTCTGGTCGTCCTGGGAGGCCCAGGCGAATGAATCTTCGCGAGGCATGAATACCACACGCTGACGTCGGTACGGTCCGCCCTCCGGGGTGCGCGTTGTGTTCGCGTTGGCGATGTTGTTGGCAATGACGTCCATGCGCAGCCGTTGCGCCGTGAGGGCCGAACCGCTGGTGATCAAAGTTTGTCGCAAGCTCATCTCACAACTCCTTCAGAGCGTTCACAATAGGGCTGACACCATCGGGACGGAAGAGGGCCTGGTGGGAGAAGGCCCTATCGTGGCCGCCACCTGCCTCATTGGCGATGATCCAGTAGCTATAGGCCAGGAAGTACGGTTCGCGGTGAGCCATATAAGCGTAGGACTGGCAGACTCGTTCCACCTGGTCCTGGACAGTGAGGTCGCCACCGGAATACGTGCCACCCTCGGTGCCAATCATAGGGATCAGGTGCCCCACCTCATTCCAGAAGGCATCGGCGTAACGCCGGTAGCGAAAGAATCCCTTGCTGTCTCCCAGGTCGTAGTTGTGGACACTGAGCCAGGCCCGGTTGAGGATGTCCACCTGGCCGCGTCGCTTCAGTTCTTGCAAAGCGGCTTGCAGGAATTGGAGGTCATTCACGTCACCTCCAGGGCTGAGAGCGCCAAAGCCAGGCAGCCCGCCGGCCCGCGCCACAGCTCGCGCTGCCGGAATCCACAGGTCCAGATAGCGATTGACGTCCGGGTCACGACCGCCGTTCTCAAATCGCAGGTTGGGTTCATTGTAGATCTGATAATAATACACGCCCATGTCCCGGTAGTGCCGTACCAGCTTCTCCAACTCTCCAGGCGGAATAGGCTGCAGGCCCGGCGTGTAGATGCGCATGACGGGCATGATCCCGGCCTGCGTGAGCCGCTCGACGAGATAGTCATTGCGTCCGGCGTCCGTACCATCGTTTAAGATCACGGCCCACTTGATCTTCATCCCTTGCAATTCCCGAACAAAACGATCCACCACCTCTGGAGTCTGGGAGAGTGTGGGGATCCAGTGCATTCCGCGACCGTTGTCGCCGGCCGGCCGGGGGAACCGGACTGGCGGCCATCTGGGCATGGGTGCGCGGGTGAGGGGGTGCAGGGGGGAAACGGGTGGGTTCACCGACAACCCAATCCTTTCACCCCAGTTCCCCGCCCCCCCTGTCCCCTCGCCCCGTTGGCTCGGCCACGGGATGAGTCGTGGGTCTGTCCCCAACAGGGCCTCAAGTGTAGGAGAGGAAGAACCACCGAACGCCGTGCCCGAGAGAGCAGCCAGCGCGGCCAGGGGAGTATCGCCAAACGCCCCCCCAGCCATATCCCCCGGCTCAACTCCCTGTTGGCCACTCAGCCCATCCAGGGAGCCTTGCATGATTTGTGCCAGCACTGCAGCAAAGGCCTCCGAGTTGGGAGATCCGGTCTGGAGAGAGCGCAAGACATCTCCGGTCGATGTTGCTGCCGGCTGCTCTGCGATCCTCCGTGGTATCGTGAACAATGGTGCGTTCTTCAAGTCCTTGCCAACCCGTTCTGCCATCAGGTGCTTTTCCAGGCCAAACCCCTGGTTTCTTCGGTCCCATGCAAGTCAGTATCTAGTATACCAGGGGCCGGCCAGGCTGTCAGTAAACGCCACGTATGAATCCTGTGACAGAACAGTGAAGGCTGGATGAAGACAGCGCCTTTGCTAGTGGCTGAGTGCTGTCTGGGAGACAGGTTTCGCGACGATGATCCGTCGGTAGGCGTTGCCCGTCGGTGGCCAGCATGTCACCAGCGTGAGACGCTCATCAGTGGTGGGGTTGACCCATCGGGCGTTCTGGTATCGCTGTTCCAATGACGCGCCCAGCTCTCGCACCAGGAAGTTGTCTTCAACCACGTAGGCAAATGTGTCCTCCTCAGTGTAGAGATAGATCCAATCCCCAGGGGCAAGGCTCCACAGGTTCTCAAATACTCTGCCCTCGATATTGTGATGGCCGGCGAGCACTGTGTTACCCTGTTGACCCGGAAAAGCCGAACCCTCCTGGTAACCGGCCGCGTTGGCCGGTATCTGCCACTCAGTGACTGAGAGGCCGTTCTTCTGCACATTTCGCCAGGGCATGGGGCGTACCGGTGCATCCAACCTGATGCTGGGAATGACGATTCGCAGGGGCGGCAACCGGACCGGCGATGTACGCTTCATAGCCTGGACCGGCATCGGTGTGACTTCGTGCATCTCAGCCGGCGACTCGACAGCGTCTCGGCCCGGGGGGACGGCCGGCACTGTTGGTGTCGCCGACGCCACGACGGCTGACCTGGCCGGGGATCGGAGCACCTCGCCTGGCCCGGCGGACTGTGTCTTGGGCCGGCTACGACAGGCGGTCACCAGACCCAGGACACAAACCAGCAGGGTGATGCAGCAGATTATACTGCCTGATGTACTGGCGTGCTCAGACCCTGTGAAATGGAAGCTTCGATGTGGGGAGAGATCTCGTCCCATGTCCCCTCGGTCTGTAGTGATTGGCCATCCGAGCCGCCTATTGCGGAATCAGACGGCGGCTGAGCTTGTCTACAATGGCTGGACAGGTATGCCTCTGCCAGCAGCTTCGCCGGCAGGGAGATGTCTGAACCCGGGTCTCCATTTTGGCCTTCCAGGACCGGCGTCACCTGGATCAACAGGTCGGCGGCTGATTGCAGATCCGGGATGAGTGCCAGGCTCGACTGATCACCCGCCTCTGATTCGACGGATTCACCGCTGCCATCCGGAGCCGGAAAGGTGAGCCAGTGGCTCATCGGAACCCGGCCAACTTCATGGAATAACGCAGCCCATTGCAGGCTCTGGGCTTCCGCTGGATGCAGGTTTTTGTCCGCAGCCATCTGTAGTGCAGAGCGGGTGACAACCTCGGCACAGTCTTTGGCGTCCGACGAACCGACATCCAACGCAGTGAGCAGCAGGCCGGTACCGGCCAGGTAAACACCCGTCTCAGGAGAGAGCGTGGATTGATCACCGAGCACCTGACCGAGGTAGTTAGCCAGGCTGGCGACAAGCACCTCCCTGAAGTCAGAAGAGGTCGCTGCGTCGGTTCCCGCCCAGGTGCATACGAGGACTCCCACCGGTTCATTGGCGTGAAACAGGCCGGCCACCAGGGAAAGGCCCTGGGCCGAGTCGGAACTGCCCACTCGCAGAGCGCGCGATGACATGGTCAATAGTTCGGCCGGGGCGGTAACCTGACCGTCAGTCAGCGCAGCCAGGGTCGCGCGTTTCGTCCTGGGCCCTATCCTGAGCAGTGTCGTGAGTCTGTCAACGGGCCGTTGCCGGAGACACCGCTGGCCATTGCTGGTGCTGATCAGACGCAGTTGAGTATCTACTGCACGGGAACCGTTCTGCCATAGCCTTCGCGCCGCCCGCCCAATTCCGGGCACTTGCTCCAGATGCGCCAGCCACTCCAACCTGCTCTCCCCCGCCAACAGCCATACTGCGGCAGCCTGGCAGCTCAACACTTTCACGATGGCTTGTACGGCTACAGGTGCCAATTGATCAGGCTCAGCTACTGCAGCGAGAGCGTCACTGACTGCGGCCAGTGCCTGGATGATCGATTGATTCATTTTGCTCCCATCTGGTCTATCGCGGTTCGTTTGGCTGCTCCGGTGTCAGCACATCGCCAGGGGGCACTTCCCGGATGATTTCCCCCGACGCCAGGTTGATGACTCTGATCCGCACGCTCTGACTCTTGCGATCGACAAGGAAGGTGACACGGATGGGAGAGAATTGAGCCGTCAACTGCTTCATTTTCTCACGCAAAGCTGCCATTGCTGTCGAGTCCTGGGTTTCACCACCCCCGTCCGCCGGGGCGACACGCCTGGGTGCATCTTCCTGGCCAAGACCGGATGGCCCTCCTGTGCTGGGTACCTCCGCCGGCAATGCCAGAATCGGTGATCGCCTGGCAGCGCCGATAGCTTGAACCTCGTCAATAGGGTTGGCCATTGCTTCACCTCCTCCCGAGTTACGACACGGTTGGGATACAGATGTCTTCTCTCCCTTTTTACCTTATCGGACACTTACGGTGTAATCTTGAGCGCCGGCGCTGTGAATTTACCGTGAAGGTTGTACCCCTTTTGCTCAATAACACTCAAGTTCCTATCCCTTGCGCCGATAGATAATGAGGAAATGTTAAGACGGCTATCAAAACATGGAGGGCAGCATACATGGGCGCCCAGACATTAGCCAACATTAGCTTTGCAGGGTGGATCGCTCACACCCTTGAAACGAAGCGGCCGACCAGCGTCGATCGGCGCAAGACGGCGCCATCCCCTCTGAACGGCAATGGACGTGCTCGGACGGACCAGGTTGTCCTCAGCAACCTGGCGATGGTCGCTACAGACATCCAACCCGACACAATGGGCCACGCACACCGGGCAGCAGATACGGCCCGAGGGATCGCGCGTGCCATGTCCCTACCTGGGTCTATGGTAGATGCTATTTCTGTAGGAGCTCTGTTGCACGACATCGGCAAGTCCCAGATCCCGGCAGCCATCCTGGACAAGCCGGGCAAGCTTTCGGATTCGGAGTGGGATCAGATAAAACAACACCCGGATATCGGTTATCAGATGTTGCGCGATACCCCTGGGTTAGAAGAGGTGGCAACCATTGTGCGCCACCATCACGAACGCTACGATGGGGGCGGTTACCCGGCCGGGTTGGCTGGCGAGGCCATTCCCCTGGGGGCACGCATTATAGCCGTGTCCGATGCCTTCGACGCCATGCGTAGCGAGCGATCGTACAAAGCTGCTCTCTCATTGGATGAAGCCGTAGCGGAGTTGCGTCAGCACGCCGGAAAACAGTTCGACCCGGTCGTGGTGGATACGTTTTTGAAGCAGGTTCTACAAGCCGCCCCATATTAGAGGCATGAAACGCTACTCAGGCTGCCACGATTAGCGGCAGTTACCACGAAACATTATTTGCTGTCTGGAGGAGACACGGCCATTTGCACTGGCCCGTCAGTGCGTTGCCGGCTGTTGCTTCGAGACTCCCGCAGCGCCAGGTCGATGCGCAGGGTTCCCAGTTCTGTTTCCAGCGGAACGATCAGACGCTCGATGTCGAGCGTCGAGATGCGCGATCCCTTACCGATGAGCAGGGTGGGTACGGATAGCGTCACGTCAAGCCCAAGTTCAGACAGCCCGATACAGGCCTGGCCCGCGATCACGTTCCCCAACTCAGCCACACCACTCTGGGCTAACTTATCGAAATCGTTCATCTCTTCACCCAGAATGTGGGAGACGACACCCTTGGCGGTCGCAAGGCTCATGCCATAGAAGACCATGCCTGACACATCTCCTACCAGGCCGATGATGACGGTCACGTCATTGGTGACGTGGATCTCGCGTTGCAGAGTCAGGGGGCCGCGCGTTACCTGAACGCCGGCCTCACGAGCCAACACTTCGCCGGCAGCCACAATGAACGGGTTAAAGAGGTCAGCACGCATCATACACCTACCCCCGCGGCCATGGATTCCATAGACGCGCTCTGTCGATTATTGGTTTCACGCAACGCCAGATGAATCTGCATCTCCCCCAGGTTGGTGCGCAGCGGCACGACCAGCCGCTGAAAGTCGAGGGTGGAGATAGTGGTTCCCTTGCCCATTACCAGGGTGGGAGGCGATATCCTGGCTTCGAAGCCGGCTGCTGCCAATCGTGTGCTGGCCTGGCCCGTGATCACATTGCCCAGTTCAGCGATACCGCTTTGGGCCAGATCATCGAACGCCTCAAACGGCTGCTCCATAATCCGGGAGACAACGGCTGTGGCTGTGACCTCACTCATTCCGTATAGCACAACGCCCTGCACCTGGCCTACCATGCTAATCAACACCGTCACATCGTCAGCAGTACAGGCAGATCTCTGGAGGGTGAGATTCCCCCGTTCGGCCGAAGTGCCAATCTCGGCTTTAAGCACTTCAAAGGCAGCTTCGACAAAGGGGTTGAGAAACTTGACATTCATGGCTATGACCTCCTTAACGGACGCTGCCCGGAGCCGTTGCCCCGTGCCGGGACGGTGCCCCTCGACGAGCTCGGGACGGTGCGGCGGTAGAAAGAAATCCCTGCACTTTCAAATCCAGTGTCAGACACCCTGGGCACGATTTCGGTCCCTCCGACGAAAAGTACGCCGCCGGGTCGCAGCGCCTCATAGAAACGCTGATATAGTTTCTCCTTCACCTCGGATGTAAAATAGATGACTACGTTACGACAGACAATCAGGTCGAATCCATTCCCAAAGGGGTCCGCCAGTAAATTGTGCTGACGGAAGGTGATCCGGCGCCGCAAACTCTCCCCGACCCAATAGTCGTCGTTGTCCGCGTTGAAGTAGCGCCGGAGCAAGGGGGGTGGCACGTTCTTCAGTTCATCAGCGGAGTAGGGACCGCCGGCCTTTGCCCACTCCAATGCAGACCGGTCGATGTCCGTGGCCAGGATTGGATGCCGGCGATAGGGGCCGGTTACCTCGGCCAGCATGATGGCCAGCGAGTATGCCTCCTGACCGCGCGAACAGCCTGCGCTCCACACGCGCAGTGTAGGGCGACCACGCAACAACTCCGGCACAATGTTTTCCTGCAGGTACTGATATTTGTCCGGGTCGCGAAAGAAAGACGACACGTTGATAGTCAGGTAATCCTTGAGTTTCCCAAGCTCCACCGGGTCATTCCGCGCAACCCGAAAGAAATTCGGCCAGGTGGTATGCCCCGTTCGCACGAGATAGGCCCTGAGACGGCGCTGCATCTGTTGTGTCTTGTAGCAGCTCAAGTCCACCCCTGTCAGGTTTCGTATTTCCCGGCTGACGTAGCTATATTCTTGTGCTTTCATGACTCGTCCTAAGCCCGTCGAAGGGCTACCAATTCCACTAACGCTGGCGCTATCTCCGGCAGTGGCACTACCTGGTCTGCCAGGCCGGCCTCCACCACGCTGCGTGGCATGCCATAGACCACGGTAGTCGATGCGTGTTCGGCAATCACCTTCCCGCCGGCAGCTTTGATGTGGCCGGCTCCCTCCGTACCATCGGAGCCCATTCCGGTGAGCACAACGCCGATCACCGCAGCCCCGTAGCGCTCGGCGGCCGACTCCATGGTCACATCCACGGCGGGGCGCACGTGATTGCGGCGCGCTCCGTGGTCCAGGCTCACCTGTTTGGCACCCTTGAACCGCAGATGAAAGTCGCCCGGGGCCAGCAAGGCCAGTCCGCACGCCAGCCGGTCGCCGTCTGTGGCTTCCTGCACGATAAACGGAGAGGTTTCGTTCAGCCGCTGGGCCAGCGACCGGGTAAAACCAGGCGGCATGTGTTGCACCACTGTCACAGCCGCCGGCAGGTCGGCCGGCAGGGTAGACAACACCTGGTGCAGCGCGCGCGGCCCACCGGTGGAAGTCCCGATCACGATTAAGGGATCACCGTTGTGAAACAGACGCGGCCCCCAGGGAGAGGGGGAGATGGGGAGATGGGGAGATGGGGGCAATTTTTCCTTGTCTCCTTGTCTCCCCCTCTCCCCATCTCCCCCTCTCCTTGTCTCCCGAGCTCCGGCCAGGCGCGCGCCGGCGGCCGTTTTCACCTTGACGGCCAGATCGTCCATGACAGTCCGGATGTTAATACTGACGGCCGGCTTGGGCACAAAGTCAACCGCACCCCGCATGAGGGCCTGGATAGTCGTCCGGGCACCGCGTTGAGTCAGCGAACTGAGCATCACGACCGGGGTTGGACATTCCGCCATGATGCGCTGCAGCGCGGTCAGGCCGTCCATGCGGGGCATCTCCACATCCAGGGTGACTACATCGGGTTTGAGAGCCGGTATTTTGGCCAGTGCATCGAGCCCGTCGCGGGCACTCCCCACGACAGTGATATCGGGATCGACTTCCAGATACTTGGCAACAGTATGCCGCATGAAGGCCGAGTCATCCACGACCAGGACCCGTACAGGTCCCTTCGACGAACTCATCACTTCGACTTCTCCTTCGACCGGGCTCGGAACAACAGGACTCACCCCAACACTTTCTGCAGCGCCAACATCACCCGATCGGGGTCAAAGGGCTTCACCACAAAGTCCTTGGCACCGTTCTGCACGGCCTGCAGCACCATTGACTGCTGACCCAACGCCGTAAGCATGATCACGTTGGCCTGAGGGTCGAGCCCGCGAATCTCGCTCAGGGCTTCCAGTCCGTCTTTAACCGGCATGGTAATATCCATAAGCACCGCGTCGGGACCGACCGACCGGTAGACCTGCACCGCCTGCTCCCCGTTTTCCGCCTCGACGACCTGGTAACCACGCTCGGTGAGCAACTTTGAGAGGCGCATGCGCATAAATTGAGCATCGTCCACAATCATCACCTTGTGCATAAAACCCTCCCATACATCAGTGATCAGTAATCAGTAATCAGTGATCAGTCAACATGCCCCTACGGGGCTCCATGAAGCACAAAAATTGACGATAACCCATTTTTAGAGTAGTAATCAGTTGTCAGCGGTCAGAATACTGATCACTGATTACTGATTACTGATCACTGGTCACTGGCCGCTTACAGGGGCTGTTCGCCCTGACCCATACTCTTCACCGTTACCTGCCCACTCGCAATGTAGAGCCTCACCGTGCGACCAGTCCGCCCGCCGGTAGCCCGACCCTGTATGCGGAGGCCTGCAACCCGTAAGGCAGACTCAGCAGCCAGCACGTTGCGCTCTCCAATGTTCAACGAATTGTTGAAACCGGGCGCAGATAGCATCTGGGCACCGCCGCACAGGTGGGCGATTAGCTGGCTACGGCTGGCACCCAATTGCAAAATCGAATCGATCAGCAGTGGCACGCCCGGGTCCACAAACTTCGTAAGGTTGCCATCCGTTCTTCCCCCCGCCCCCCCACCCCCCTGCCCCGCCGCCCCCCCGCCCCCCTTACTTCCCCCAAAATTGGGGGGGCAGGGGGGTGGGGGGGCGGGAGCGTTGGGTAGCAGGGCATGCAGCATCCCTCCCACCTGTATCGTCGGGTCATACAGGCAGACCGCCACGCATGAGCCGAGCCCGTAGGCTACCAACACCTCGTCGGGGGTATCACTGACTATCATCTCCCCAATGGACACTGCACGTAGATTCTCAGCCACAACTTGCCTCTGCTATCATTTGATGCTCCGACCCATCCAGTGTCAGGATCGTCGGGTCGGGCAACAACCAGAAGCGAACCTGCACGGTTCTGCCGACGTCCTTGAAGACCGTTTCAACAATCCGCAGGTCGTCGCTCACGGCGGCCACCGACGTGGCTACCACATCCAGAATGGCACCCAACATATCCACCATCACGGCCGGCGGTGACGGTCGTAACGGCATTCCCGTGAGGGTCGCCATTTCGTTGAGAAAGAACGATACCGTTAAGTTGCCCACCTCGGCCAGCGCTGAACGCTCCAGATCGCTCAGGCCGGTGGTTGTGCCCAGTGGCGCGCCTATCAACAGATCGACCAGGCGCAGTGCATCGGCCAGGGCCAGCATCAGGATGGCCTGTCCCGGCAAGTCGCCACCTATCAACAGGTAAACCCCCACCATTTCTGCTTCAGGGCTGCCGGCATACGTCATCACCTGGCTAATGGGTACTGTCTCTACCTGGAGGATGTCGATATCGATGGGTCGTCCCACCATATCCGACAGGCCGTATGCCGCGTGGTACATCGCTGCGTGCAGCAGACTGTCCGATTGCGATGCGGCCACTACGTCGTTCCAAAACGAGATCTGCTCACTCATGCTACCACCCCTTGTCTCCGAGTCTGCAAGGCAGCGTTAATGAGACTCGGGATATCTACAATGAGAGCAATGGATGCATCGCCCAGAATCGCACAGCCCGACAACCCTGGCACCTTGCCTATAATGGGGCTGAACGATTTAACCACGATTTCCTGTTTGCCGATAATTTTGTCCACGACCAAACCGGCGCGTAGCTTGCCCCAGGCCACCGTCACCACTGCGGATTTCGGATTTGTTCTTTCGCAATCTGCGATCTGTACTGAGCTTGGTCGAAGTGTCCGCAATCCGCAGTCGAAGAATTGACGCAAATCCAGCAGAGGCAACACCGACTCTCGCCAATGAATGACCGGACTTCCCTTCACCGTGCTGACTGACACGTCCGCCAGATACAGCGATTCGGTAATGCCGGCCAGCGGAATGGCATAGATGCTATCTCTCACTGCAACCAGCATCGTCTGCACGATGGCCAGCGTGAGGGGTAAAGTGACCCGAAAAGTGGTCCCCCGCCCCAATTCACTTTCCACCAGCACCGATCCACTGAGCCGCTCGACGTTGGTCCGCACCACGTCCATGCCCACTCCGCGTCCTGACACCTCGGTGACCTGCCTGGCAGTGGATAGGTTCGGTCGAAAGATGAGGTCGATGGCCTCGTCATCATCAAGCTGGGCTGCCTCATCCTCTGACAGCACCCCCCGGTTCACGGCGGCCTGGCGTACCCGCGCCGGGTCGATGCCTCCGCCATCGTCTTCCACAGTGATGACGATTTGCCCTTCCATGGGCGCCGCCGTCAGGCGCACCGTGCCAGCGGGCGGTTTGCCGGCCGCCACCCGCTCCTCGGGCGATTCGATGCCGTGGTCCACTGCATTGCGCAGCAGGTGGATGAGCGGGTCGCCGATGGCTTCGATGATGGAGCGGTCCAACTCTGTGGCTTCGCCTTCGATGACCAGGTCTATCTGCTTGCCGGCCGTGCGGGCCACATCGCGCACCAGGCGGGGGAACTTGTTAAAAAGGTAAGCGATGGGCAACATCCGAGCCCGCATCACTTCCTCCTGCAACTGTCCTACCACTCGACCGAAATGGGCAGTCATCTCGCTCAGAGCCCCCACTGACTCCGCCCGGCCGTATTGTTCACGCAACGCGTCCTCTATCTGCAACACACGGGTGCGATCGGTGACCAGTTCGCCGACCAGGTTCATCAGCGTGTCCAGGCGCTCCACGCTAATGCGCACTGTTTTATCAAGACCAGGGTCGATATCTCCATCGGCCCCCCGACCATTGCCTGTGCCGGGCCCCTTCCCGGTGCCCCGCCTGAGGCGACGGCCTGAGAGTCCTCCTGATCCCACCGCCGAAGCGGCGTCCTGAGGCTGTCGAGGGGCCTGTTGAGGGAGATCGGCCAAGGGGCCTGTCGAAGGGAGATCGTCGGGGAGGGTGTCAAGAAGCTCCGTCGAAGGGCCAGCGGGCGCCGGCGAGTCATCCAGCGAGTATGGGTAAAGCTGCACTCGCATTTCGGCCAAGTCGGAGATGTCGCTCAGGAGGTCCTCAACAGCGCAGATGTCGGCCCGGGTGGCCAGGATGAGCCACAAGCGGTCATGATTGGGCTCGCGACCCAGATCGGTAAGTGAGGGAGATTGAATGACGATCTGGCCCACTTCCATCAGCGCCATCGTGGCCTGCATGAGACGGGCGGCCGGGGCAAAAGCATCGGCTCTGGCGATGACTTCAACGTTCAGGAGGGTGTACCCTTCGTCATAGTAGCTTTTCGCCTGAGTTGCCTGTTCCGGCGATAGCCGGCGCGGCGGGGGGAGAGCTGCGGCCCGGTTTCTCTCTTTGCCATCGCTGCCATCCGTCAGCGCGTGCAACCGCTTCAGGGCGGCATCGACGTCGATGCCGCTGGGCTGCCGGGTGACGATTTCATCCCGCAGGGCCTTCAGAACATCAACTGTGTCCAGCAATTCATCGGCCACTTCCGGCGTGGGTGGCAACTGGACTTCGCGCATGGCGTCGAAGAGCGTTTCCAGAGTGTGGGTCAGATCAGCCATCTGGTGATGTCCCACAGTGCCGGCCAGTGCCTTCAGGGTGTGAGCGGCACGGAAGACGGAATTGAGAGTGTCAGAGTCGGCTGCCTGCTCCAGGCGCAGGATGCCGGTCTCCATAGCCTGCAGGTGCTCGTTCACATCTGCGAGGAATATTTCCAGTTCATCGGCTTCAATGTCGAAGGTCAGGGCGTTCTCCATGTTTATCCGCTTCTCGTTGGTCGTCTGAGTTGGTTGATCAGGCGGGGCACTCAGCTCTAGCAGGGGGCTGTGGATGAGCGCCCCGCCTTGATCGCGAATCGAAGAACGACCAACGCCGGCATTGGTTATCCATCCCCGGTCGTTGGCCATTCGTCAGACATGAGAACGTGCTCTACCGACCGCCGCCAAGAGAGTTGAACCCTCAACCCTTCGACGGCGGTAAGTAGAGCACGATAACGACGAGGTAATGTGGTAGCTGTCTCACCAGAGCCCCCTGCTCTCACAAAGCATTGCTCGACATTCTATCTGTATATCGACATTCTTGCCGGCTTGTCCACATCTTTTCTATGAAGACAACGTGAATTCTCTGGGAAGAACGCGGATCACTCGGATTTACAGATTCTCCTGTCGAAGGGATTCCACGTCTGCTTTCTCCTCGGTCGTGAGCACCTTGCCTAGATCCAGCAGGATCACCAGCCGCCCTTCAGTCGAATCAGAACCGTGCCCATTCACCTTGGCAATGCCGGTGATGAAGGCCGAGTTCACCGTTGTCACCAGCGGCGACGGCGGCTCGATGTCCTCCCCGGCAACCCTCAGCACCTCTGTCACTGCGTCTACCACCATGCCCACCGTGGTACCATCAACCTCCACCACCACGATGCGGGTCTCCCTGGTGGCATCTTCCGCCGCCAACCCAAATCGCTTGCGCAAGTCAATGACCGGCAACACCGCACCACGCAGGTTGGTGACGCCCTCCACGAACCGGGGGGCGCGCGGCACAGCGATGATAGGCTGCATCTTGATGATGCCCTCCACAGCGGCAGTGTTCACCCCGTAGTGTTCATTGGCCAGGTCAAATACGACCAGTTGGTTTTCCGTGTGAGATTCTCCTTCTTCAGTGGGTAGTGGGTAGTGGTCAGGGATCAGCGTGCAACTACCTGGTTGCCTACCTGACCCCCCGACCACTGTTTACTGATGACTGTTTACTGACCACTGACCACCGGCAGATCTTCGTGGCGGTGTCGGCGGTATCCGTCGCCCCCATTCCTCCCAGGCCCGACGACGGGCGCCGGCGCTGTCCGTGCCGGCTCGACGTGTGTGGCGCCATCCTCGGACAGCTTGAACTGCGCCACGATCTGCTGCAGCGCCTGCGCCATCTCGGCCAGGGATTGCGCGGATGCGGCCACTTCTTCCACCTGGGCGTTCATCTCCTCCGCCGCCGCGCTCACCTCCTCCACCGCCGCGCTGTTCTCCTCGCTCACGCTGGCGATGTTCTCGATGGCCTGTGTCACCTCGCCCGAGCCGGCTGCCATCTCTTCCGTAGCCGCCGTGTTCTCTTCCACCACCGCCGACACGGCATCCATGGCACTCACCATCTCGTCCGACGACGCCCCCATCTGCTGCGCCGCCGCCGCGATCTCTTCTACTTGCCGCGTGACTGCTTCGACAACTTGCAGGATGCTGTCCAGGGCCTGACCGGATTGGTTGGCGAGGGCCGTGCCGCCTTCCACTTCCCTGGCGCTTTCGTCCATGGCTGCCACCGCTTCCGCCACGGTCTGCTGGATGCCCTTGATCAGACCGGCAATCTCGCCGGTGGCCGCCGCCGACTTCTCGGCCAGTTTGCGGACCTCGTCCGCCACCACCGCGAAGCCCTTGCCGTGCTCGCCGGCGCGTGCCGCTTCGATGGCAGCGTTGAGCGCCAGCAGGTTGGTCTGGCTGGCAATGTCGTCAATCGTCTCGACGATGGCGCCGATCTGGTCCGAACGTCGGCCCATCTCTTGCACCTTCTGCGCTGACAGCCCCACCTTCTCCCTGATGCTCGCCATGCCCTGGATCATCTCCTGGACGGTCTCGGTGCCCTCGCGAGCGGCCTGGGCGGCCTGGTCGGCGCCGGTGGCGCCGGCCTGAGCGTTGGCGGCCACCTGCTGGATGGCCGCCGAGATCTGGCTGGTGATGTCCAACGACCTGGCGACGGCGGCTGCCTGCTCCTGGGCCCCCTGGGCCACGCCGTCGATGGCCCGCGACATCTGCTCGACGGAGGCAGTGGTCCTGGATGCCGCGTCGGACTGTTGGGCCGTACCCTGGGCCACCTGCTGGATGGTAGCCGCGACCTGAGAACTGGCCTGGCCGGCCTGGTCGGCGGCAGCCGAGAGCTGGCCGGCGGCGGTGCCGACGCCGTTAGCGTTGTCCGTCACCTGGCCGACCAGGTTGCGCAGATTGGCGGTCATTTTCTGCATGGCCTGACCAAGTGCGTCGCGCTCCGAGCGGAGACGGATTTTGGCGGTCAGGTCACAGTTGGCAATCTGTTCGGCCCCGGCCACGATCTCCCGCAGATAGGCGACCAACTCGCGAAACGAATCGGCCATGTCACCCAGCTCGTCGTCGCTGGTCACGTTCAACGTGCAGGCGATGTCCCCTTTGGACAGGACGGAGAGGCCCTTGTTGACCTCGAATATGGGAGTCATTACCAGGCGGCGCAGGGTCAGGAAGCTGGCGCCAGCCAGGATGAGCAGAGCTGCAACGCTGAATACCAGCAGCATTTTGGTCTGCTTCGCCAGCGCTTGATCGGAGGCTTGCAACGAAACCTCAGTGGAAATTGCTCCAATGACAGCGCCGATCTCTGCCTGGTGGCACACCTGGCATTTTTCCTCTGTGAACACCGGTGTGATATAGCGTACTACACGATAACCATCGCGCTCACCGATGGTCTGAACCGGTTCTCCCTCCAGGGCCTGGCGCTCCAGGTCATCCTGGGGTGCCTCGGCGGGATTGACACCGAACTGGCGGCGTATCGGCTCCCCTTGCGCCACGTGCAGAGACAGAAGACCGGGCACCTTTTGAAGCCGGCCAATTACGTCCTCGACGCCCTGTTTACCCCCTCCCCGGCTCATCGAGGTAAAAAACGCTTCGAATGCCATTCGGTTCAGGGTTTCAGCATGAGCCAGTGCCTGCTGCTCCTGGTGCTGCCGCGTGTATGTGACAGTGAAAAGAAGTAACGCCACGATCACAACGGCAAAGATGCCGCCGATCCAGACAATTGTCTTCAAATAGAGCCTGGGTATCTTTCTACCGTTCATCTCAACCTCTCCTGAAGCGCCTCACCTTGATCACAAAAGCAGATCAGAACCGCCCCTCGTCCCCGGCCGGCGGTAGGTCTGCGTAGCGGCCTGTCTGGACAGGCGTGTGCCCATCGCCCCCGTTGGGTGTGACCGACGCGGAGGTCACAGCGGCAGGTACCCGAGGTGTCGCGACGTGCTCGCCTTGCCGCGCATCTTCGGCGGACAACCTGAACCGCGTCACCAGGTCCAGCAGCCCCTGCGCCATCTCCGACAGAGACTCCGCCGACGCGGTCACCTCTTCCACCTGGGCGTTCATCTCTTCCGCGGCTGCGCTCACTTCCTCCACCGCCGCGCTGTTCTCCTCGCTCACGCTGGCAATGTTCTCTATCGCCTGCGTCACCTCACTCGAGCCAGCCGCCATCTCCTCCGTGGCGGCCGTGTTCTCTTCCACTACCGCGCCCACCGCGTCCATGGCGCTCACCAGCTCATCTGCCGACGCGCTCATTTCTTCGGTTGCCGCCGAGATCTCCTCCACCTGCTGATGGGCTACTTCGACCGCTTGCAGGATGTCGTCCAGGGCCTGACCGGATTGATTGGCCAGGGCAGTACCGGCTTCCACTTCGGCTGCCCCTTCGTCCATCGCCTGCACGGCTTCGGCCACGATCTCCTGGACACCCTTGATCAAGTCAGCGATCTCCCCGGTGGCGGAAGCCGACTTCTCGGCCAGCTTGCGCACCTCGTCGGCCACCACCGCGAACCCCTTGCCATGCTCACCGGCCCGGGCAGCCTCAATGGCCGCATTCAGCGCCAGGAGGTTGGTCTGGCTGGCAATGTCGTCGATGGTCTCGACGATGGCGCCGATCTGCTCCGAACGCCGGCCCATCTTCTGCACCTTCTGGGCGGAGAAGCCGACCTTTTCCCTGATGGCTTCCATACCTCGGATCGTCTCGTGGACGGTCTCGGTGCCCTCGCGGGCAGCCTGGGCGGCGCTGGCAGCGCCGGTGGCACTCGCCTGGGCATTGGCCGTCACCTGCTGGATGGCGGCGGAAATCTGGGTGGTGATGTCCGAGGACCGGGCGACGGCAGCGGCCTGTTCCTGGCCCCCCTGAGCTACACCTTCAATGGCCCGCGCCATCTGCTCCACCGAGGCGGTGGTCCGGGTGGCTGCCTCGGACTGCTGGGCGGTGCCCTGCGCCACCTGCTGGATGGTGACGGCGACCTGGGCGGTGGCGCTGCCGGCCTGGGCGGCGGCGGCCGAGAGCTGGGCGGCGGCGGCGCCCAGGCTATTGGCGCTCTCGGCCACCTGCCCCACCAGGTGGCGCAGGTTGGCAATCATGTGGCTGAAGGCCTGACCCAACGTGTCTCTTTCAGACCTGGGCTCAACGCTTACGAGCAGATCGCCTTGGGCTATCCTGTCGGCCACTTTGGCCGCCTCTTGCAAGTAGGTGATTATATCCTGCACGGAGCCGATCATATCGCCAATCTCGTCCTTGCTCTTTACCTCCATCTGTTGGTCCAGGTCGCCTTCGGCAATGCGCGCTCCGACTTCTGTCACGATGTTGATCGGTTTGACCACCCACTTAGACACTGCCCATATAAAACCCAGGCTGACCAGCATGCTTACGACGAAAAACACGGCGCCGGTGACCAGAGTGAAGCCCAGCCGGGCGAACATAAAGCCCAGCACGAAAGAGGCGGCGATGGTCGGTGAAGTCATCACCAGGATCCTGGTGATAAGCCCCTTTCGCGAAACGTAAAAGGCGAGGGCATTGACAGCCAACATACAAATGCCAGCCTCAACGATTATCATCAGATATTCTCTAATCGTCATGCTCATCGTCATCCTTTCGAAGAACGCCGTTGGCAAAGTCTCCTGATCACAACTCCACGGGGGATAGCGATAGCGTACTAATCACGATGACCGGCTACTGGCTCCTGGCGATGCCCGTCACTCCCCTCAGACACGCCGAGCGCCGGCGCGGCGGCCCTGGTCGCCGGCGCTCGGCGCTTCTCGCTCCTCGCTTCACGCTCGTCGGCCGACACCTCGAACTGGACTACGAGCCGCTGCAGCGCCTGGGCCATCTCCGACAGTGCCTCCGCCGCGACGGACACGGCTTCCACCTGCGCGTTCATCTCTTCCGCGGCCGCGCTCACTTCCTCCGCCGCCGCGCTGTTCTCCTCACTCACGCTGGCGATGTTCTCGATGGCCTGCGTTACCTCAGTGGAACCGGCCGCCATCTCCTCGGTCGCCGCTGTGTTCTCTTCCACCACCGCGCTCACCGCGTCCATGGCACCCACCAATTCGTCCGAGGAGGCGCTCATCTCCTCGGTCGCCGCCGAGATCTCTTCCACCTGCCGGTTCACCGCTTCCACGGCCTGCAAGATGCTGTCCAACGCCTGGCCGGACTGGTTGGCCAGGGTCGCACCGGCTTCGACTTCTTCGGCACTCTCGCCCATGGCCTGCACCGCTTCACCGACCGTCTGCTGGATGCCCTTGATCAGCCCGGCGATCTCTTTGGTGGCCTCAGCCGAGTTCTCCGCCAGCTTGCGGACCTCGTCCGCTACCACCGCGAACCCCTTTCCGTGCTCGCCGGCGCGGGCGGCCTCGATGGCGGCGTTGAGAGCCAGCAGGTTGGTTTGGCTGGCAATGTCATCGATCCGCCCCACAATCGCCCCGATCTGCTCCGAGCGCCGGCCCATCTCCTGCACTTTCCGGGCCGACAGGCCCACTTTGGCCTTGATGGTCTCCATGCCCCGGACCGCTTGCTGGACGGTCTCGGCCCCCTCGTGGGCGGCCTGGGCGGCCTCGGCCGCGCCCCGGGCGCCGGCCTGGGCATTGGCCGCCACCTGCTGGATGGCGGCCGAAATCTGGGCGGTGATGTCCGACGACCTGGCGACGGCCTCGGCCTGTTCCTGAGCGCCTTGGGCCACGCCGTTGATAGCGCGGGACATCTGCTCGACGGAAGCGGTGGTCCTGGCTGCTGCCTCGGACTGCTGGGCGGTGCCCTGGGCCACCTGCTGGATGGTCGCGGCAATCTGTTGGGTGGCGCGGCTGGCCTGCTCCGTCGCCGCGTTCAACTGCTCGCTGGCCGATGCTACCTGGGCTGCGCTGGTGGCTACGTGCCTGGCAATCTCACGCAACTCGCTCATCACGCGGTCCAGGTACATCTCGACCGCCAGTTGTTGATCCAGGAACAGGACTCGGGTGAGAGCCAGCAGCGCCCGCACGAGTTTGCGCGGTCGAAGGAAATAGTGTCGCGCGAGTAACGGGAACAGTAGCCCGGCGTAGACGGCATAAGCGCCAATATACCACTTGGGGTTCATGCCCATGCCGGCGTAGGCCCGACCCAGGCGCAGCCGCCGCTCGAAATACGCCTCGTCGTAGTCGCCTTGGAACAGATCCACGAAATACTCGGCCTGTCCCTGTATCAACTGGGGCAAGTCACGCCGGCTCAGCAACTCGGAGTATGGCTCCTCGAAATGGGCGACGTGGGCGTAGTGCTGTTCCGCCAATTGATCGGCGTGCTTCTGGATGAACGCAGCCAGGTCGCTGAGCAGAGCAGCGTCGTCGGGGCTAAACTGGATGAACCGAAGCCGTTGTTCACGCTCTTTGGCGTCCAATCCATGGGTTTCGACCAGGCTGCGGCGGTGGGACTTCGACATGTTGACTCCTTTCCTATGTACCAGAGGGGTATCTTCTCTTTGCGCAGATCGATCACCGGCAGGACACTGCCACGCAGGGCGGGAATGACCAGCACTCAGCGGCCAGCGAAGCAGGTTCCATCAAGGAAAGACGATCTGCACCCGATCGGACCCCAGCTTTGTTACTGCCAGGTCTTCGTTGTAATACTTCCCAACGCCTTTTGCCAGACCGACCACAAAGTCGACAAGCCCTCTGTCCGATCTGTAGTGCATGATGAGGGTTTTTTCGCCCCTCCACTCATAGTCGAACCGGGGTGGCCTGGCGCCTTTCAGCGCCTTTGTCATGGCAACGTGGACATCATCCATTTTTAGCAGGAACTCTTTCGCATTCTTGCTATTCGCGTAGTACGGCTTGTAGAGCTTCTGGGAGTAGACGTTCACCCAGTAATCGCCAAAAGCATCTGCGGCCTGCGCCAGCGTGATGCCCAACACATTGCACAGGGACTCTACCACTTTCATGACGGCAGTGTCATCCACATCAACCACTGCCATGAAGACCATGTTCTTATTCAGCCCTGCACCTTCAAGCGATTGTTGCCATTTGTCCTTTCCGAACTGTGAAACCACCAATTCTTCCAGAGCCTTTACGATTGTGCCTTTCATTATGTTATCTCCTCTCTGTCAGCTTCTCTTGTTGGGCCAGGCTTCGTCCTGAGGCTCAGCCCGAAGGGTCTTCCGACCGCCGCCCTCGTTGGCCAAGTCTCCCGACCGCCCCCCTCCAGCTCAGCCTGGAGACCTTTGCCGAACGAGAGCCTCGGTCAGAAGACCCTTCGGCAAGCGGAGGGGGCGGATTGCTCTCTATCACTATCACTATCTCTTAGGCGACAGCCGGCAAGGATTCCAGGTCCGCTTTCTCCTCGGTCGTGAGCACCTTGCCCAGATCCAGCAGAATCACCAGCCGTCCTTCAGCCGAATCAGAACCGTGCCCATTCACCTTGGCAATGCCGGTGATGA
>CAZHMV010000063.1:17701-28747 GCA_964532665.1 uncultured Anaerolineales bacterium | reverse complement strand
GCCTGTCAGGCCGAGAATCGCTGTTTGGAAGGCGTTCAGCGGATGCGAGACCATTGCGCATCGCAACCTGCGGGAGGGTGGCTGAGTAATTGCCTCACACCACCTTCACCATCCGGTGCTCGAACCGACCGATGCGGACCTTCGCCCAGCCGCGCAGTTGCTCATCCAGTGCCGGCTCGCCCGTGTCCACCCGCAACACCCTGACACCGTTCAGCTTCTCTCGCGAGGCCACGATCTCCACCTGGCAGCGGCGAATCACATCCGGTGACACCTGCTGGTTGCCGCGCCCGAAAATGAAACCCTGGCCGCCGATGGGCGACACCACAATCACGTTGCGCTCCCCCAGATGAGCCAGAATCTGCTGCTCGTTCGCGTCCTTCACCCACACCTCACCGTCCCGCCACACGTCCACGCCCAACGGGGAGCCATCAAACCCCAGGGCCTTCTTGATTGCCCCGACTGTGCTGCCCGGGCACAGAACATAGGTAACACCCTGCTCCACGTTGTCCAGGAAGCCGGCGGCAATTCCCTCGACCCCGTCACGGCTTATGTCCTTGCTCGCCTGTAGCTCTTCATCCAGCGGCACGTTGGCCACGGCCCTCAGCTCGGCGCGGACGAGGCCGGCGCGGTATGCCTCCTCATCCAGGTCATTGATCTCGCGCTGCTCCACGCGCTCAAAGTTGGCAGCGATCCGACCGGCGGCGGACGGGTTCACGGCAAACACCGACGAATAGGTCTTCACGCCGGCCGGCACGCCCAGGATGGGAGTGTCACTGTCCAGTTCTGCCAGAGTGTTTGCCACATCGACAGCCGTGCCGTCGCCGCCCACAAACAGAATCAGGTCCACGCCGGCGGCTACGAAACGGCGAACCGCCTCGCGGGTGTCCTCGGCGCTCGTCTCCGCCTGGGCCGGCCCGCCGACTACGCGGGGGTCGAAGCCGGCCACCCGCGCCTCGTCGGCACCCATCCGGCCGCCGAAGGCCAGCAGATCGATCTGCATCCGTGCGCTGTGGTGGCGGAGACTTTTCAGGGCATCCACCGCCCGCGCCGGGGATCGCGGTTTCGCCCCCAGAGCGCGCGCTTCGGCCACCTTGCCATCGGTGCCTTTCAGCCCCACGCGCCCACCCATGCCGGCAATGGGATTCACCACTACGCCGATCCGCCGTTTGTGTGTCACGCAGCGTTTTCTCGCAGCGCCTGGGTGCCGGCGTACACGCCCAGCACGCCCAACGGGAAAGCCACCGCGCCGGCCACCACGGCCAGCCAGCCGCCGGCCCGTCGCGTGTCCGGGCGCCCCAGCAGGCCGGCGGCTGCCATCAGCGCCAGTCCGTTGACCATGGCCGCTGCTGCCCAGGGCCAGGTCATGAACACGCCGCAGTAGAGCCAGCATAGAATCGATGCGTCCGGCTCCAGGATGCGGGGGGTCGGCGGTTTGGGCCACCAGGCCAGGCAGTAGAGGGCACAGGCAAAGATGAAGAGACCGGCCGCCGCCGGCAGGCCGGTCAACACCAGCCGCTGTGGCAGCGGACGCCAGCGTCCCAGAGTCCCGTTATCCGCCCTCCCGGACTGCCACCACCGCAGCCCCCAGAGGCCGGCGATGGGCGCCACGATCACCAAAGCCTGCGAGACCACGGCAAACAGCCACCACGGCGTGCCCAACGCCTGGGCAACCTGACTCAGGGGCTCGGTTGATTCCATACCATAACATCCTCACGAGAGACCCCCGAGGTTTCTGGAAACCTCGGAGGTCTGGCTCTTCCTCGGGGGGCGTCCTGTTGACGGCCAGGCTCCTAAGCCGGCTGCGGTTCCAGATGCTGCTCCAGCCGTCGCAGAAGCTCTTTCAGAAATACCTCACGCTCCTTCAGGAACTCGCGAAAGTCCATCTGCTCCGTGCCCGCGATTTCCATGCGGAGGTCGGAGAGGTCGCTCTTCAGAATCTGATGCAGCGTTTCCGCTTCCTTGCGGCTCAGCTCAATGTGAATCATTGGTCACCTCCTCATGACTGATGCATCTACTATAAATATATGTCAAAAGGCTGAAACCTTCAAGTTGTAACGGACGTTTGACAATTCATGCCGGCTGTGCTAGCATTATCCGCGTACAAACGGGCCTGTAGCTCAGTTGGGAGAGCGCTACAATCGCACTGTAGAGGTCAGGGGTTCGAGTCCCCTCAGGTCCACCACAACGGGCCTGTAGCTCAGTTGGGAGAGCGCTTGAATGGCATTCAAGAGGTCAGGGGTTCGAGTCCCCTCAGGTCCACCACACAGCAGATAGCTAGATGGCTAGATAACTGGATGGCTACGCGTTCAGCCATCCAGCTATCTAGCCATCATAGACTGAAAGGCTGCGAACAGGAGAAGTAGGCCGGCCGGCTCCCGCAGCGAGGTTGCTATCAACCGGGGTGGTACCGCGGAGAAACCCTTCGTCCCTGATGGGGCGGGGGGTTTTGTCATTTTCGGGGCCTGCGGTATAATATCGGGCAGTCTGCGGCCCTCACCGCGAAGGTCCATCTGACCACGCCATCTCCTGGGCGAAACTACGTTCGAGCCGTAGTGTCCCCGAAGTTGTGCTGACGCGACCCGGTGAGGGGATACGGAAAAACGCAGAGAGCGACCACATCTGGTTCAACGGGGCATCTGTTTCGTGGGGAGGATACCGAAAAATGCAAGAGAGTGAGTACATCTGGTTCAATGGAGAGTTTGTGCCGTGGGCTGATGCGACGATTCACATTATGTCCCATGTGGTGCACTACGGCTCCAGCGTCTTCGAGGGAATTCGCGCCTACGCCACTGACAAGGGGCCGGCGGTCTTCTGCCTGGACCCACACGTCAAGCGGCTATTTCGGTCGTGCAAAATCGCCCGCATGCCCGTGCCGTACAGCGAGGATCAAATCCGCCAGGCCATTCTGGAGACGATCCAGAAAAACGGGCACGACGCCTGCTATATCCGACCGCTGGTGTGGCGCGGGTACGATAGCCTGGGTGTGAACCCGCGCACCTGTCCGGTTCAGGCGATGATCGCAACCATTCCGTGGGGACGCTACCTGGGCCCGGAGGCCATCGAGCAGGGCGTGGATGTAGGCGTCAGTTCCTGGCGACGCATGGCCCCGGACACCTTCCCGGCCATGAGTAAGATCGGCGGGCAGTACGTCAACTCCCAGTTCGTCGTCATGGAAGCTAAGGATCATGGTTACGCCGAGGGTATTGCCCTGGACATCTACGGCTATGTGAGTGAGGGGAGCGGAGAGAACCTGTTCCTGGTGCAGGATGGGGTCATCTACACGCCGCCGGCCGGTGCCTCCATCCTGATCGGCATCACCCGTGCGGTGGTCATGACCCTTGCCCGGGAGCTGGGCTACGAGGTGCGCGAGCAGATGCTCTCTCGCGAGTGGCTGTACATCGCCGACGAACTGTTCTTCACTGGCACTGCCGCTGAAGTCACACCGATCCGGTCGGTGGATGGCGTCCCGGTCGGCGCTGGCAGCCGTGGCCCGATCACCAAGGCCATCCAGGACCAGTTCTTTGGCATCACCGAAGGCCGGCTGCCGGACCGCCACGGCTGGCTGACGCATGTGAATGCCGAATTGGGTTAGTTGGCGGATGAAGAAGTGCAGGTGTCAGTGATGGGGGATTGAGCAATATTGCGTACTGCGTAGTGCGTAGTGATGAGGTTCCCTACCGAAACGGAATACGCAACACGCAGTACGCAATATTCGTAGGCCTGGACGGTGCATCTGAGGAGTGACTACGATGGCTGATCGATATGATCCAAAACAAATCGAACCCAGGTGGCAGCAGCGTTGGGAACGGGACGGGCTGTACGCCGTCCGTGAGCGGTCCGACAGGCCCAAGCTCTATTTTCTGACGATGTACCCCTATCCCTCCGGGGATCTGCACATCGGGCACTGGTACGCCATGGCGCCATCGGACGCGGCGGCGCGCTATCGGCGCATGCAGGGTTACAACGTCTTCTTCCCCATCGGGTTCGATGCCTTCGGTCTGCCGGCAGAGAACGCCGCCATCAAGCGCAACATCCACCCCCGCGAGTGGACCTACGCCAACATCGATAACATGCGCCGGCAACTGCGCTCCATGGGCACCATGTTCGACTGGTCCAGTGAGGTGGTGACGTGCGATCCTTCATACTTCAAGTGGAACCAGTGGTTCTTCCTGAAATTCTACGAGATGGGTCTGGCCTACAAAACCTTCGCACCCGTAGACTGGTGCCCCAAATGCAACACCACGCTGGCGCGTGAGCAGGTCTGGGGTGAGGATCGGCGTTGTGAACGCTGCGGAACGCCGGTCATCAAGAAGGAACTGGATCAGTGGCTGTTCCGGATCACCAGCTACGCCGAGCAGTTGCTGGAGGGTCTGGACAAGATCGATTGGCCTGAGCGGGTCAAAACGATGCAGCGCAACTGGATCGGCAAGAGCCGGGGGGCTGACATCATCTTTCGGTCGGAGCGGGGGGACGAGATTCCCGTCTTCACCACCCGACCGGACACCGTCTACGGCGCGACGTTCATGGTCCTGGCCCCCGAGCACCCGCTGGTGGATGAGCTGACCACCGACGAGTACCGCGACGACGTCGAGGCTTACAAAGCCCGGGCCATGCGCGCGACCGAGATCGAACGCCTGGCTGTCGATAAGGAGAAGACCGGCGTCTTCACCGGCGCGTACGCCATCAACCCGGTCAACGGTGAGCGCATCCCCATCTGGATCGCCGACTACGTGCTGATGACCTACGGCTCAGGTGCGATTATGGCCGTGCCGTCAGGGGATGAGCGCGACTTCATCTTCGCCAGGAAGTACGACCTGCCCATCGTTCCGGTCGTCATTCCGGCCAGCGCCTACGAGCCCGGCAACCCGCCGGCGGAGATGGAAGAGGCGTACACCGGCCCGGGCATCATGGTCAACAGCGGCCCGTTTGACGGTATGCCGACCATGGGCAAGTACTGGCCCGACGAGTGGACGCCCGAGCTGGCGGCCGAGTGGGGAATGCCGGCCCACATCGAGACAGAAGGCAAGCAGGCGGTCATCGACATGCTGGAAGGGCTCGGTCGGGAGACCTTGCCCAACGGGGAGACCTTGCCCAACGGGGCCGGCAACTTCG
This sequence comes from uncultured Anaerolineales bacterium, assembly GCA_964532665.1. Taxonomy (GTDB): domain Bacteria; phylum Chloroflexota; class Anaerolineae; order Epilineales; family JAANWY01; genus CAZHMV01. The sequence goes on along the minus strand of CAZHMV010000063.1, from coordinate 23,635 downwards.
CCATCAGTTACCGGCTGCGGGACTGGCTGATCAGCCGGCAGCGTTACTGGGGCACCCCGATCCCCATGATCCACTGCCCCGAGTGCGGCACCGTGCCGGTGCCCTACGAGGACTTGCCGGTCGAGTTGCCCGACGACGTGGACTTCATGCCGACCGGGGAATCGCCACTGAAGTACCACGCCGGCTTCCGCTACACCACCTGTCCGCAGTGTGGGGGTGAGGCCGAGCGCGACACCGATACCATGGACACCTTCGTCGATTCCTCCTGGTACCAGTACCGCTACCTGAGCCCGGACTACGATGAGGGTCCTTTCGATCCCGAAATCGGCCGGTACTGGCTGCCTGTTGATCAGTACACCGGCGGCGTTGAGCATGCCACCATGCACCTGCTGTACACCCGCTTCTGGACCAAAGTGATGCACGACATGGGGCTGGTGGACTTCGACGAACCCATGGTGCGGTTGTTCAACCAGGGCACCATCCTGGGTGAGGACGGCGAGAAAATGTCCAAATCCCGGGGCAACGTGGTGGATCCCGATGACCTGGTCGAGAGGTACGGCGCCGACACAGTGCGGGCTTACCTGATGTTCATCGGTCCGTGGGAGCAGGGCGGTCCGTGGTCGGCGGAGCGGATTGCCGGCATCGTGCGGTGGTTGAACGATGTGTGGAGCATCGTCGTGGAGGAGCCGGAGGGGCAGGGGAGCACGGGGGCAGGGGAGCACGGGAGCAGGGGGGATTCCCCCGGCACCCCGGCATCTCCGCACAGATTGCGGCGGGTGACGCATCAAACGATTCGGAAAGTGACCCAGGACCTGGATCAGTTTGCCTTTAACACAGCCATCTCGGCGTTGATGAAGCTGCGCAACGAGCTGAAGGTGGTCAAGAACACCCCGCTGTACGGCAGCGATGCCTGGAACGAGGCGATTGAGAACATGCTGTTGCTGATGGCTCCCTTCACACCCCACATCGCCGAAGAGCTGTGGGCGCGCATCGGCGGTGAGTACAGCATTCACAATCAGCCCTGGCCCGACTGGGATGAGGCCGTTGCCGCCGAGGACACGTTCACGCTGGTGATTCAGGTCAACGGCAAGACGCGGGACAAGATCGAAGCGCCGGTTGGCATTACACAACAGCAGGCTGAGGAGATGGCGCTGGCATCGGAGAAGGTGCAGCGCCAACTGAATGGAGGCGAGCCGGAGCGGGTGATCTACGTGCCGGGCCGGCTGGTGAACATCGTCGCGCGATAACCGCAGTAGCCTGAGTAGGTAGTTGCCCTTTTGTAGGACTCGGGCTTGACAAGAGTCGGAGCCGTCTGTACAATTGAGACCATCATCGCAGGAGGTAATATGGCACAAGATAGTCCATCAGGACAACCTCAACCGGGCTACGCCGAGCCCTTCGGCATCGGGCTGGAACGGCAAGTCGTCGTGACGGATAAGGCGCCGGCGGCCGTCGGTCCGTACTCACAGGCCATTCGGGTGGACCACACCGTCTTCACCGCCGGCCAGATTGCCCTCGATCCCGCCACCGGCAAATTTGTAGAAGGGGGTATCAGAGCCCAGACCCGCCAGGTCTTGCAGAACCTGTCGGCGGTGCTGCAAGCGGCCGGAACGTCCCTGGACAACGTTGTGAAAACCACGGTTTTCCTGGCCAATCTCGATGACTTCAAGGATATGAACGAAGTATACGCCGAGTTCTTCCCGGGCCATCCGCCGGCCCGTTCGGCGGTCCAGGCGGCGCGGCTTCCGCTGGACGCGCTGATAGAGATTGAGGCCATTGCTGTTGTTGAATAATCAATCCGGCCCTCGTGCTTGGGAGTACAAGCTCGGGGGCTTGCTTTTCCAGTTCGTCTTAGCTATAATAACAGGTGAAATCCGCTAGTCGAGGAAGGTACATGTACGAAGAAGGAATACAAACGCCCCACGAGCCTCGCACAAGCGAGGCTGAAACCCTCAGTTACGATGCTTCGATGGAAGACTGGCTCGACGGGCACGAGCACCGCGTGTTGCGACGAGGTGAAATCGTGCGCGGTCAGGTCGTCTACATCAGCGAAGATGGGGTGCTGGTGGATGTCGGTGCCAAGGCCGAAGGGATTGTGCCGATCAGTGATCTGGAGCGGAGCGATTCTATCGGTACTCTGGAAGAGGGTGACAGTGTCCTGGTATATTGCATAACTCCCGAGGACCGCTCCGGCAATATCCTCCTGTCTATCAGTAAAGCACAGATCGCCCGAGATTGGGAACGCGCGCAAGAGATCTACGATTCCGGCGAGGTGTTCCAGTCCAGAGTGGCCGGCCACAACAAGGGCGGCGTGATCGTGTACGTGGGCAAGGTCCGGGGTTTCGTACCTGCCTCCCAGTTGGCGCATCAGCGTCGGAACCAATACCAGGACTCAGATGCTGCTCAACCGTGGTCCAAGCTCATGGGTGAGGAGCTCTGGCTCAAGGTTATTGAGTGCGACGCCGAGCAGAACAGACTGATCCTGTCGGAGCAGGCGGCACAGCGCCAGCGCCGTAAGAGCATGCGCGCCGAGCTTCTGGCTGCACTGAAGGAGGGGGATGTTGTCACCGGCGAGGTCACCAGCCTGGCCGACTTTGGCGCCTTTGTTGATCTGGGTGGGGCCGATGGACTGATCCACGTCTCTGAATTATCGTGGGATCGTGTCAGGCATCCCAGCGAGGTTCTGAGTGTCGGTGATGAAGTGGAAGTCCAGATCATTAGCATCGACGACGAGCGGAAGCGAATTGGCCTTAGCATCAAGCGTCTGACACCAGAACCATGGTCAGTGATCGGCGAGCGCTACCAGGTTGGCGATTTGGTTCAGGGAACCATCACCAAACTGACTAACTTCGGTGCCTTTGCCCGGATTGATGGGGGTGTCGAGGGTCTGATCCACATCTCGGAGTTGGCCGATCGGCTGGTTAATCACCCCAGCGAAGTTGTGAAACCGGGCGATAAGGTGACACTGCGGATCATTCGCATTGAGCCTGAACGTCGGCGTATCGGCTTGAGCCTCCGGCAGGCCGAGGAGGAAGTGGAGGCCGCGACTCAGGAAGATCTGGAAGAACAGGAGCAGGCTGAACAACCAGAGGCCGTCGAGGGAGAAGTGGCGGATTCTGACGTAGGATAATAGTGTTGAGTCGTATCGTAAATATAATTTGGTTTTGAGTTTGGATGTTGGATTGTCCCCAGGTCTGATTGGGGAAAAAGGAGACACCATGGCCAATCAATTCGATGACCGATTCACCGAGCGGGCGCGCAAGGTGCTTATGCTGGCCCAGGAGGAAGCTAAGCGCCTACACCACAACTATATCGGCACGGAGCACCTGCTGCTGGGATTGGTGAAAGAAGGGAGCGGCGTTGCAGCCCGTGTCCTCAGAGATCTGGGAGTAGACCCTTATCAGGTTCGCAGGATTATTGAGGAGACGGTGGGTCAGGGCCGGCGTGCGTCGCTGGGACAGACGACCGGTCTGACTCCCCGGACCAAGCGGGTCATCGAGCTGGCCGTGGAAGAGGCCCGGCGCATGGGCCATCACTACATCGGTACGGAACACCTTCTGCTGGGATTGATCCGCGAGGGCGATGGCCTGGCCGTAAACGTACTGCGCGACATGGGCATCGACCTGGATGCGGTCCGCATCCAGGCTACCCGAGCGATCATGAAGGGGTCCGGTGGCCGGCGTCACGAGCGCAAGCGCCAGCAGAATACCCCGCTGATGGACCAGTTGGGCATTGACCTTACCGCTCAGGCCGAACAACGCAAGCTGGACCCGGTCATTGGCCGGCAAACTGAGATCGAGCGGGTCATCCAGATCCTGGCGCGACGCACGAAGAACAACCCGGCTCTCATCGGCGAGCCGGGCGTTGGCAAGACGGCCATTGTGGAGGGTCTGGCGCAGCGCATCGTTGACGGCGAGGTGCCGCAGCAGGTTCGGGATAAGCGGGTTTGGATGCTGGATGTTGGATCGCTCGTTGCTGGTACGATCTACCGGGGTCAGTTTGAGGAGCGCATGAAGCGGGTTATCGACGAAATCAAGTCCACGGGAGCCATTCTGTTCATCGATGAGGTGCACATGTTGGTCGGGGCTGGTGCAGCCGGCTCCAGTGTGGACGCCGCTAACATCCTGAAGCCGGCTCTGTCTCGAGGCGAGCTTCAGTGTATCGGCGCTACAACGCTCGACGAGTATCGGCGTTACATCGAGAGCGACGCAGCCTTGGAGCGTCGCTTCCAGCCGGTATATGTCGATGAACCCTCCATTGAAGAGACCATTGAGATCCTCAAAGGCATTCGGGGGCGCTACGAGGCCCACCATAATCTGGACATCACCGACGAGGCGCTGTACTCGGCCGCTCATCTGGCGGCGCGGTACGTCACAGACCGCTACCTCCCGGACAAGGCGATTGACCTCATTGACGAAGCCGCATCCCGGGTCCGCATGTACAAGCTGACCGACGCGCCTGGCATGCGGGAAACCTTCGAAAAGCTGAAGGAGGTCAAACGCCAACGCGAGGAAGCTCACAGTCGCGAGGATTTTGAAGAAGCGGCCTACCTGCGCGATCGGGAACAGGACCTCCGCCGGCAACTGGATCAGTTGCGGCTCGGCCTGGAGGATGAATCGCACGGTTTGCAGGTGACGGACGAGGACATCGCGGAGGTGGTCTCCATGTGGACCGGTGTTCCCGTGATGCGGATCGCCGGCGAGGAGAGTGAGCGACTGCTCCAGATGGAAGATGCGCTGCACGAGCGCATCGTGAGCCAGGATGAGGCCATCGAGACCATCGCCAAAGCCGTGCGCCGGGCGCGCGCCGGCTTGAAGGACCCACGCCGGCCCATAGGCGTGTTCATCTTCCTGGGTCCCACCGGCGTAGGCAAGACCGAGCTGGCGAAAGCGCTGGCGGAGTTCATGTTTGGCACCGAGGATGCACTCCTGCAACTCGACATGTCCGAGTTCATGGAGCGCCACACGGTGAGCCGGCTGGTCGGTGCTCCTCCCGGATACGTGGGCTACTACGAGGGCGGCCAGTTGACAGAAGCCATCCGGCGCCGGCCATACCAGGTGGTGCTGTTGGATGAGATCGAAAAAGCTCACCCCGAGGCCTTCAACATGCTGCTCCAGATCATGGAGGACGGCCAGTTGAGTGATGCCAAAGGCCGGAAGGTCGATTTCCGCAATACGATTCTCATCATGACCAGCAACGTGGGTGTTGGACAACTGAATCGCCAGGCTGCCCTGGGTTTTGCGGTGCCGCAAGATGAGCAACGGAAAGCGGGACAGGAATACGAGCACATGAAAGAGAAGGTGCTCAGCCAGTTGAAACGAGTCTTCCGCCCGGAATTCCTCAATCGCGTTGACAAGACCCTCGTCTTCCGACCGCTTACAAAGGAAAACCTGCGGGAGATTGTTGACATCCAGACGAAACGGCTGGCCCCGCGCCTTGAGGAGCAGGGGCTTACGCTCGAAGTCACGCAGGCGGCCAAGGACATCCTCGCCGAGGATGGCTACGATCCCGACTATGGCGCTCGCCCGCTACGTCGCGCGATTATGAATCTGTTGGAGGACCCCCTGTCAGAGGGATTGCTTTCCGGTCGATTCCATGAAGGTGATGTCATCGTCGCCGATGCTGTGGACGATGAGATTGTGTTTGAAATCAAAGAACGCCGGCACGAAGAGCCGGAACCGATACCGGCCTAGTCACAAAGTACACGTCAGGGAGGACATTCATGGCCAGCGTGACATACGATCATGTAACTAAACGCTTCGGCGATGTAGTAGCGGTCAACGATCTGGACCTGGGGGTTAAGGACGGAGAGTTTCTGGTTCTGGTTGGTCCCTCGGGCTGCGGCAAAAGTACGGCCCTGCGGTGTCTGGCCGGCCTGGAGGAGATTACGGAAGGCAGTATCTACATCGGAGACCGCATGGTGAATGATGTGCC
>CAZHMV010000063.1:0-17601 GCA_964532665.1 uncultured Anaerolineales bacterium | reverse complement strand
AGGAGATTACGGAAGGCAGTATCTACATCGGAGACCGCATGGTGAATGATGTGCCACCGAAGGACCGCGATATTGCCATGGTGTTCCAGAGCTACGCGCTCTATCCTCACATGAGTGTGTACGATAATATGGCTTTTGGCCTCAAGCTGCGCAAGACCCCGTCTAAGGTCATCAACGAACGGGTTCATGAGGCTGCCCGAATCCTGGGGATCGAGCAGTTGCTTGACCGCAAGCCCAAGCAGTTGTCGGGTGGTCAGCGGCAGCGGGTGGCTCTGGGGCGCGCGATTGTCCGCGAGCCGGCTGTGTTCCTCCTGGACGAGCCTTTGTCGAACCTGGATGCCAAGCTGCGGGTGCAGACCCGGGCTGAGATCAGCAAGCTGCACCAGCGCCTGGAGACGACTTTTATCTACGTCACGCACGACCAGGTTGAGGCTATGACCATGGGGAACCGAATTGCGGTTCTCAGGGATGGCATTTTGCAGCAGTTGGACACGCCGCAGATGCTGTACGACCATCCGGGCAACATGTTCGTCGCCGGCTTCATCGGTAGTCCAGCTATGAACTTCTTCGATGCCACCCTGGTGAAGGATGACCGGGGCACCTGGGTGGATACCGGTGCGTTTCGGGTCAAAGTTCCAGAGGCAATCGCAGAAGAGCCCGGGGTCAAGTCCCATCTGGGGCGCGAGGTCATCTTCGGCATACGGCCTGAGGACATCCACGATCCTGAGTATGCCCCACCTGGCATCGTTGCCGCTCCGCTGCAGGCTCAGGTCGATGTGAAGGAGTTGATGGGGAACGAGATTTTCCTGTATCTCCTCGCGGGGGACAAATCGTTTATCGCCCGAGTCGATCCACGGACTACTGCGCCAATTGGCAAGACCATTCCGGTGGTCATGAATATGGAGAACATGCACCTCTTCGATCCCCAGACGGAAGAGGCTTTGACGGTCTGATGTAGCGTTGTAGACCTAAAGGTTTCCGAAAACCTTCAGGGTCTGTCGGGAATCATAACTCAGCCGCTCCCCCCGGATCGCCAGATCCGGCGGGAGCGGCTGAGTTACTACCTCTAATCTCGTTGCCGGCGTGCCCAGAGCGTGAGGCCCAGCAGAGCAACGAACACCCCCGTCAATCCAATACCGGCCGTCCGTAGCGGGTCGCGAGGCCGGACCTGTGCCGCTGCTCGCCCGGCCGGCTCCGGTGCAGGGGGCGGTGCGTACCCGGCAGCGGGTCCCTGTTCCTCTGCCGGGTACGCGGGTGCTTCGCTTAGTGCGCCGGCTTGCGGGACAGCTTCCCGAGTCACCTCGATTTCGGTCTGGCCGATAAGCGGCTGGTTGCGTGATGGCGTGACACTTTGCCCGGGGACCATGGTCGCAGCCGGCACCTCGGCCGGACCGCCGGCCAGCTCAAGGGTTCTGTCCCGCTCAGTCTGTACCGTCATCACCTTCGGCGGAGCAGCCTCTTTCTCGGTTGGTAACTCCTGAGCCTGCGTGAGGGCCTTTGGTGCCCGGATAGCCCGCTCTTCCTGCGCGGCCAGCATGGATAGCGGAGCGCCGGCCGGCTGCCCGATGTTGAGGAAATCTGCTGCAAACACCAGAATTGTCAGAACCGCCGTGGCAACGGTGGCCCATTGTAGCCCACGAAAGAGCCAGCCTGGTAGAGTGAACCGCCGGCGTCTCGTCTCGGGTTCGAGGTCCACAGGGCGGATGGTGAACGAGCGCGGAACCGTCACGAGGGGGGCTTCACGCAGCAGGTTGACCGTCCAGCGCAACGACTCCAGTTCCTCGGCGCAGCGCCGGCAGCCTGGCAGATGCCGCTCAACGCGAGCTACCTCGTCCGGCGTTACCTCGCCGTCGATATACGCCGACAGGAGTTCAATATCGAGATGGACGTGGTTTCCTCGATTCCGATTCGTTTCAGAATTCCTCATTCGCTTCGATCCACCTTGAGGGCGCAAAACGCAAGACGTGAAAACAACCCACTGCCGGCCCCCGATCACGCATCACGTTTCACGGACTGGGCTGCTCCGCAAAGTGGAAGCCGCTCCTCCCTCGTGCCAATAGACTGATGACATCGTGCTCTGTCCGATCAGTCGCCCCTAAGACGGTATCGGTGGGGTAAAAGTTCCTCTTGCTCGCGCAGGAAATCTCTGAGCCGGGCGCGCCCCCGGCTCAGGCGGGATTTCACCGTGCCGAGCTCGACGCCGGTGATCTCCGCAATCTCCTTGTAGTGCAGGCCCTGGATATCGGCCAGCACGACAGTTGTGCGCTGATCCTCGGGGAGCGTCTGCAGGCCGGCCTGGATCACTCGTCCCAGGTCCTGGCGTAGCGCATAGGACTCCGGATTCTCAGCCCGGTCCACGAAGACCTGGTGGGCACCGTCGCCAACCAGCAAGGCATCCAGCGAACTGGTGGGACGGCGCTTCTTGCGGCGCAGTTCATCGTAGCAGGCGTTGGTGACAATCCGCAGGATCCACGCTTTGAACGAGCCGCCGCGAAAGGAGCCCAGCGCCTTGTAGGCCGAGAGGAACGCATCCTGAGTCGCGTCAGCGGCCGCGTCGGCGTCGCTCAGAATGCGATAGGCCACGTTGTAGGTGAGGCTCTGGTAGCGGTATACCAGTCGGTTGAACGCCTGCAGGTCGCCGGCCTGGGCCTGCCGGACCAGAGCTTCTTCGTTGAATTCGGCTGCGCACATAGCGTTTGACGAATCTTTGGGACCTGGCTATACTTAGATGAATCGTGCCGAGGTGGCGGAATAGGCAGACGCGCGGGTCTCAAAAACCCGTGGGGCATTCACCCCGTGTGGGTTCGACTCCCACCCTCGGCACTGTTCTTTATGGCTCACCTGTATTATAGCAGGTTTACCAAACCTGCGCTAGCACTCTGTCACGCCCCCAGACCAATTGGCGCCAGCCCACTGCACCTCAGAGGAACATGTCGATATTCTCAACCCCATCCAGACCTCCGCCGGCAAGATGGCAAACCTGGCGGAGTTGAAGAAGCGGTATGGGAAAGACATCGTTTTCTGTGGTGCGATTGATACCCACCGGGTATTGCCCTACGGGAGCCCGGCCGAAGTGCGTCAGGAGGTGCGCCGGGTGATCGACATCCTGGGACCGGGCGGCGGGTTCATGGTCGCATCGGTCCACACCATCATGGATGACGTGCCGGCAGAGAATATACTGGCCATGGTGGATGCCGCTGTGGAGTACGGTAAGTATGGTAACGGGCATATAACACCCGGGTGGCGCAAAAGGTGACTCCATCTCGTGAAGCGTGAAACGTAAAACGTGATGACCGGTCCATGTAGGAATCTTCACGTTTCACGTTTCGCGTTTTATGTGCACTCCCGATGGGTACTGATCCCTGTACTGGTGTAGTTTATGAACAGGTTCAATCCGACTGACCACCCCCACCGCCGCTACAATCCGCTAAGCGGTGAGTGGGTGCTGGTGTCGCCCCACCGAACCAGACGCCCCTGGCGGGGACAGGTGGAAAAGCCGCCTCCGAAGACGCGCCCCCGGTACGATCCAAATTGCTATCTGTGTCCGGGAAATGAGCGAGCCGGCGGCAACCGCAACCCGGACTACCGGGACCCTTTCATCTTCACCAACGACTTCGCGGCCCTCTTGCCCGACACGCCGGCTGTGTCTGTTGATGAACACCCGCTCCTCCGCCTGGAGAGCGAGCGAGGAACTTGCCGCGTCGTCTGCTTTTCGCCCCGCCACGACCTCACCTTGCCGGAGATGTCTGTGGAGGACATTCGTCGTGTGGTCGATGTGTGGGCAGAGCAGGTTGCGGAGTTGGGACAGCGCTACCGCTGGGTCCAGGTATTCGAGAACAAGGGCGAGATGATGGGGGCTTCCAATCCCCATCCCCACGGGCAAATCTGGGCCGGCAGCACGCTGCCCAACGAGCCGGCTAAGGAAAACCACCATCAGCGAGTGTATCTGGAGGAACACGGCTCGCCCCTGCTCGTGGATTACGCTAACCTGGAGGTGGCGCAGCGGGAGCGTGTCGTCGTGGAGAACGATGATTGGCTTGCTGTGGTCCCATATTGGGCAGTCTGGCCGTTCGAGACGGTGCTGCTGCCGCGCCGGCACGTACTGCGCCTGCCCAACCTGGACGACACGGAACGGGACGCCCTGGCGGAAATCCTCAAGCGCCTTCTCACGAAATACGATAACCTGTTCGAGACATCTTTCCCCTACTCGATGGGCTGGCACGGCGCGCCCACGGAGGATGGCGAGTACTCGCACTGGCAGCTTCACGCCCACTTCTACCCGCCGCTGCTGCGCTCCGCCACGGTACGCAAATTCATGGTCGGTTACGAGATGCTGAGCGAGCCCCAGCGCGACCTGACGGCGGAAGCCGCCGCTACCCGCCTACGCGACCTGCCGGAGATGCACTATTCGGTGATCACTGGCCTGACAGGAGACCCGCATGACCTGTTTGCTCGACTTCGACGAGTTGCTGACTCGTTTTGCCGAGACCTTTCGCCGGCCCGCCACCGTGGTGGCGCGCGCGCCAGGCCGCGTTAACCTGATCGGTGGGCATACCGACTACAACGACGGCTTTGTGTTGCCCATGGCCATCGAGCGCGAGACCCGTATTGCCGCAGCACCGAGGGGTGATGACCGGGTTCGGCTGGTTGCGGTGGACCTGGATCGGGAGGATGTCTTCTCGTTGGCCGGCCTGGCCCCCACAGACGAGGAACCCTGGAGCAACTACGTGCGCGGGGTAGCAGCCGGCCTTCAGCAGGCCGGCTATCGGCTGCGGGGAATGGACGCGCTGATTCAGGGGGACGTACCCATCGGCGCGGGGCTGTCGTCCTCGGCAGCGCTGGAGATGGTCGCCATCCAGGCCTTCGCTGCGGCCGGTGGTTTCACCCTTCCAGCGGAAGAGGCGGCACGCATCGGCCAGGGGGCGGAGCACACCTTTGTGGGCATGATGTGTGGGCTGATGGACCAACTCGCTTCCGCCCTCGGCCGGCCAGACCATGCCCTGCTGATTGACTGTCGCGACTTGAACTACGAGCTGGTGCCGCTACCAGCCGGCGTGACGATCCTCATCGCCGATACCGGCGTGCGCCGCCGGCTGACCGGGTCGGCGTACAACGAGCGCCGCGCCCAGTGCGAGGCCGCCGCCCGGGCGTTGGGCGTGCCGGCCCTGCGGGATGCCACGCTGGCGATGTTGGATGGAGCAGCATTGGAGCCGGTCGTGGCCATACGGGCGCGGCACATCGTTGACGAGAACAACCGCGTCCTGGAGGCAGTGGACGCCTTGCGGGCCGGCGATCTGGTTCGGGTTGGGGAATTGATCGACGCTTCCCACGCCAGCCTGCGGGATCTGTATCAGGTCAGTAGTGCCCAACTGGACACCATGGTCAATCTGTTGCGCGCACAACCGGGTTGCTACGGTGCTCGATTGACGGGTGCCGGCTTTGGTGGCTGCGCCGTGGCGCTTATGGACGCTGATGCCGTGGCGGCGGCCATCCCGGCCGTGGCGGAGGCGTACCGGGCGCGCACCGGCCTGACGCCGGCCCTCTATCCCACCCGCGCAGCGGCCGGGGCCGGCCTGCTTCCCTTGCCAAACTAGAAGCCCCCGCCAAACAGCACTTGCGCCAGCAGGCCGGCCAGCAGCGGGAAGGCGAGACCCAGACCCCAGCGTACAGCGGTGAATCGCCATCCCATGAAGGGGAGCTCGAAGCTGATGGTCAGCAGGGCTGCCATTGCCCAGGCAGTGACCATGACCACCGCCGGCCCCAACCCGGCGCCGGCCCGATACAGGGCTGAGATTAGTGGGAAGACCACGTACGGCCCTCCGGGGAGCACCATGCCGGCGACCTCGCCTAGCATCAGTCCGTGCCAGCCGGACTCCGGCCCGATCCACGCCTGGACCAGCCTCTGAGGAGCCAACACATTGACGTAACCGACGATGGCGAAGGCCACGATCAGCAGTGGAAGTGTGCGCTTCAACGTCTGCCATCCCTGCACCACGCCACTGCGATGGCTGCCGTCGCCCCGGCGCCAGGCGTAACCCAGCAGTACGACCGCCAGAACCCACAACAGCCCCGTCGCTGTGTTCACAGGGCGGCGGCCTCCCGAATGCGCTCCACATGCCGGCCAAAGAGGGCTTCGGCCAGCAGACCCATCAGCGGTGGGACGACGAGGGTGACGGCGAAGCGCACCAGGGTCAGTTGAGATCCCAACAGGGCGAATTCCAGGGGCAGGCGCGTCACGGACCACAGGTTCTTGGCCGTGACGAAGGCGACCAGCACACCCAGGCCGGCCCCGGCATGCAACAGTGCCGCCGCGATGGGGTAGTACACATACGGCCCGCCAGGGATCAGGGCCCCGCCGATGCACGCCAGAGCGATACCTCGCCAGCCGGACCCCGCCCCCAGCCAATGGGTCACTGCCTCCTGCGTCACCAGCGTCTGGATGAGGCCGGCGATGAGGAAGGCGGCCACCAGAAGTGGTACGACGCTCAGCAGGATTCGGGTACCCTGCACCAGGCCGGCCAGGGCCAGGTCAGGACCGCCCTGCTGCCAGGCCAGGCCGGCCAGGGTCAGAGCTACGCCCGTCAGGACCAGCGTCGTTCGGTCTCGCATTTATTCCTGCCGGCCAAACAGCCACACCGCCGGCACCATCATGGCCAGCCAGAAAGCGGCCAGGACAGCCACATCGGTGGCGATGGGGTGTAGCCGGATCATGTTCATTACGAACTCGGGCACGCTGTCCTGCAAAGCGATCTGGCGGATGGGGTCCACGCCGTAGGTCATCGGGTCTATCTTTGCCAGCCACTCCATCCACAGAGGAACACCTTGCAGGGGGAAGAAGGCTCCGCTGAGGAAGAACATCGGCATCAGCACGAAGTTCATCATCATCTGGAACCCTTCCATGGAGTGCATGCGGGCTGCGATGAGTACGCCCAGCGACGTCATCGTGGCGGCCGTCAGTAGCATGAGGAGTAACAGGATCACGATCTGCGCAACGCTGAGGTGAACGCCAATCAGGGGTGCGAGCAGCAGGATGATTACCCCCTGGATCATGGCTACGGTGCTGCCGCCGGCCACCTTCCCCAGAGCCACCGCCGTCCGGGACACCGGTGCGACCAGCACCTCTTTCAGGAAGCCGAACTCCCGATCCCAGACGATGGAGACGGCCGAGAAGATGGCGGTGAAGAGCACCGCCATGGCAATGATGCCGGGGAAGAGGAAGGCAGTGAAATCAATCTGACCGCCGCCCAGCCCGGACATGGCCGGCGACAGGCCACCGCCGAACACGAACAAGAAGAGCAGTGGCTGTCCCAGCGAGGCGACGATGCGCGAGCGATTGCGCAGGAAGCGCAGCAGGTCGCGGTACCAGATGGTGTAGATGCCTTTCAGATTGCGTCGTAAGCGGTTCACTTTTCGCTCCTTCTGCCAGTCTAACGTCGCTGTCTTCGCCACATCCGTGAGTGCAGCCGCATCCGATCTTTCACACTGCCCTCTTCCTCGCGGATGGCGTGGCCGGTCAGCTTGATGAACACGTCTTCCAGCGTGGGCCGGCGCAGGTTGATGCTCGACACGTCGATGGCGGGACCGGTGCCGTTGGTCAGAATCTGGACCACCTGGGGCACGGCCTGATCCCCGTGGGGCATCTCCAGGATCAGCGCCTTGCCATCGTGGCGTGGCTCTGTCGCCAGAGATTCACGCAGCCGAACTGCGGCCAGGTCGTCGTTGCTGGTGCGCAGCCGAATCACGTCGCCGCCTACCAGTTCTTTCAATGCCTCGGGTGTGTCCAGCGCCACAATCTGACCGTGGTCGATGATGGCAATCCGGTCAGCGTGTTCTGCCTCGTCCATGTAATGCGTGGTCAGGAAGATGGTCACGCCCTCGCGATCTCGCAAGGCAAGGACGTACTCCCAGATGTGGCGGCGGGTCTGGGGGTCCAGCCCCAGGGTCGGTTCATCCAGGAACAGGACGCGCGGGCGGTGCAGCAGACCGCGGGCGATCTCCAGCCGTCGCTTCATGCCGCCTGAAAAGGTCTGCACCAGACTGTTGGCACGGTCAGTCAACTCTGCCAGTTCCAGTACTTCCGGTGCGCGACGCTGAAAGACGTCCCGAGGGACGTCATACAGCATGGCGTGGAAACGCAGGTTCTCCATGGCAGTGAGCTGATCGTCCAGGCTGGGGTCCTGGAACACCAGGCCGATAGATTGGCGTACGTCGTCCGGCTGGCGTGCGATGTCGTAGCCGTTAACTGTTGCCGTGCCGGCCGTGGGACGCAGCAGGGTGCACAGCATGTTGATGGTGGTCGTCTTGCCGGCACCGTTGGGGCCCAGGAAGCCGAAAATCTCCCCCTGTTCCACATCGAAGGAGACGCCGTCCACGGCTACCAGATCGCCGAACTTGCGCACCAGAGCGTTCGCTTCAATGGCTTTCATGTTCTACCTCCATGACAAAGACTTTCTCCAGAACCTCCAATCCGGCCAGGACCTGCTCCCGCTCTTGGCTGGTGAGGCCGGCCAGCCGCGCAGTCAGACATGCCAGTGCCTCGGCGCGAAGTTCCTCCAAAATCAAGCGGCCTTCGTCGGTCACCCGGAGCTGAACGCGCCGTCGATCTGCGGGGTCCTCGTTCCGCGAGACCCACCCGCGCTCAACCAGGGTGGAGACGGTGCGGGACATGGTGGGCAGAGCCACAGCCTGGCACGTGGCCAGTTCGCTCAGGGTGTGCGGCCGTTTGCTCAGCATGCCCAGCACCCGGTAATGGGATACCTGAAAACCGACACTGGCCCGCCGGCGCATGTCCGCTCCCACGAACCGCATCACGGCCGGAATGATGTCCAGCACGCGTCGCGCGACTTCTTCCTCAGTTCGCATGATCATCTCTCCCAGGATAGTTAGCCCTGCGAATAGTTAGTGAGAACAATTGTATTCATTTTGTGTATCCTGTCAAGGGGGATGTTGTCAGAGTTCGTAACATCTATCGTAACCACAGGAAGGCCAGCAGCTCGGCCACGGCGGTACCCATCAGGAGGGCGATGGTCCAGAAGGCCAGGCTGTCCCACTGTGCCGGCTCTGCCCAGGCGCCACGCAGCACGCGCCATCCCTGCCACACTGCCAGCGGTGCGGTCAAGCCGGCAGCCGCAGCTACCGTGGCCGGCAAACCCAGCCGGCTGAGCAGTGGCAGCATGGCGTAGGCTGCCAGCAGCGCCATACCGAACAGACGTGCCGCCCCGGCGCCACCCAGCCGCACCACCAGCGTGCACTTGCCGGCCGAGGCATCACCGGCCGTGTCAGGGAACTCGACGCTCAGCATCTGGGCGAACTGCAGGCAGCCGAGGGGTATCACAGCCAGCAGTGGTAGTAGCGCCAGCCGGCCCGATTGCAGGTAGAAGCCCACCAGCGGCGTCAACCCCGCCACGACAAATGCCACCGTCAGTTCGCCCAGGCCTCGGGAGTGGAGTCGCAGCGGCGGCGCGCTGTATTCCCACGCCATCGCCATCGCCAGGATCAGCAACACGGCAGTCAGCGCGCCTGGCTGAATCACCAGCGCCAGCACTGTCACTGCACCCATTGCCAGCATGCTGAGAACAACCGCCGTCGCCAGGGCGACCTGGGGCGGCAAAGACCCATCGGGCAGCACGCGACTGCCGCCGGCCCAGCGGGTTGGTGTTGGATTGGCCTGATCAGCCGGCAGGTCGAAGAACTCGTTGCTGTAGTGGGTCATCAACTGGGTGGTGGTGATCGCCACCTGGCCCCACAGCAACGCCGGCAGGTTCAGCGGTGCGCCGGTGTAGAGCGCGATCACCACACCCAGCCCGTGCAGCAGGAACCCGCCGGCCAGGAAGTGAGGCCGGCCCAGGCGGATGAAGAAAAGTGTTCGTTTCATTGTCAGCAACCCCATGGCTCCGGACCTGCGCGCCAGCTACGTCTTGCTGGATGCGGACGAGGCCGGCTGCCGGCTCGATCACCGGCGGGTGGACTACGACCACCAGGCCGTGATCGAGGCAGTGCAGCGATCCCGCCATCCGGCTGGCGTTTTCATCATCCACCACCAGTTGGTGTGAAGCAATCCGCCGTCACTCCGCAGGCCCCAAGATCACTATTTGACCGTCCGAGCCATTGACACGCACACGCTGACCCGTTCTCAGGCGCATGGTGGCCTGATCCACGCCGACCACGGCCGGTATGCCGTACTCCCGTGCCACCACGGCGCCGTGGGTCATGAGGCCACCCACTTCCATCACCAGCGCGCCGGCGGCCAGGAACAGCGGCGTCCACGCCGGGTCGGTCCCGTGGCAGACCAGGACCTCTCCCGGTGCCAACTGCGCGCTGTGGGGATCGAGTACCACGTGCACCACGCCTTCCGCAATCCCCGGCGACACCGGGCTCCCGACGATGACGCCGTCGCCGGCATCGTCGGGAGCGCTCACACCCTCATAGAAGGCCTGGCCATCGCTGAGGAGCAGGCGGGGCACCTGCCGGCGCAGCTTTTCTCGCTCGTAAGTTTGGCGTCGCTCTGCGACCAATGCCTTCCAGTCGCGCGTCTTGCCGGCCGCCAGCGCCCTCAGTTCAGACAGGCGCAGAAAGAAGATGTCCTCAGGCTGGGCCAGAATGCCCTGTGCGGCCAACTCTCGACCGCTTTCGAGCAAGCCATTGCGCACGATGCCAATATGGCGGATGGCGTAAAATTTGGGGCTCTCCCGCAGGCCGGCCAACGCCCGCATGCGTCGCGCTGCGAACTTCACGAGCCATGCCTTGAGCCAGCCCCGGTGCGTCCGGCGCATCGCCTCAGCCAGGCGGTCGATGGTGGCCTCGGCTGATGCTGCACCCCACTCGAACACAACGTCCGGCGCTTGCTCAGCATCTTCGATGCGCATGTAGCTCTGCAGGACCTGCATGATCTGGGCTGGATTCTCGCGCCAGCGACGCCGGCCCAGGTCGATCTCGCCGATACCGCGCATGCCGTAGCGCCGCAGGAAGTCCCCGATGGCGGTCTGGGCTGTGGCAGGTAGTCGGCCAGCCAGGTACTCGGTAGCCAGCGTTTGCGCGTCGGTTTCCTGGAATTGCGCTGCCAGCGCCGGGTCGCGCTTGATGGTGCGAGCCGTGTCCCACAGCACCAGGTCCATCTCGGTGGTCACGTTGTGGGGCAACCCGCGGGTGATTTCCAGCACCATCTCCCTGCCATCGGGCAGACTGGCGGCCAGGTGAGTGAGCAGATTGAGGGAAGCCATGCCGCCGGCCATGCGAGGCAAGAAGGCCGGCAGCAGGAGAGCGAATGTATTGCTGAGCACATCCTCGAACAGCGCGACGCGTGCGGCCAACGTCGTCGCGGTGGCGCTTCTGGCTTCAAACTCGGTCATGATCTCATCAAGCCGGCGTTGAAAGCGTACTCGCTCCACGTCCGGTCGCCACAGGCAGAGGATGAATTGACCGACGAGGGGCACGAGTACGCGAGCGATGCGCTTGAGCGTATCAAAGCTCAGGCGACTGCCTGTTGGCGCCAGCCGCGGATCGTCCCGCAGCATGTCGATTGCCTGGGCTGTGCCTGGCTCAATGACTCCCAGAAAGGCGCGTGCCAGCTTGCGGCCGACGCCGTGACGGAGCAGGGCAGTGAAGTTGACGAATAGCCGTTCGCCGGCTTCCACGATGATGTGTTGCGTTTCGGGCGTGAGCTCATAGCCGAATATCCCGGCGGCACCGGCGGCGAGCCCGCGGATTGTATCCTGGCCCAGTGGTGTTATGGGGCCGAGTATGCCCTGTACAGCGCCGAAGGAGAACATCGTCTGCAGCGGGGTTGGATGCATACCCTCGGGTATGGGGTACAGTGAAGTGATCGGGCGGGATTGCAACAGAAGCAGACGCCCATCGGCCCAGGCCCACTCGATGTCCTGCGGCGTTTCGTACAGAGCGGTGATCTGTTGGCCCATCCGCGCCAGTTCGAGGATGGCCGCATCTGGCAGGGCCTGTCGCTCTGAAGCGTCTTCGTCGATGGTGATTGTGCCGCCACCGGCCTGCCCGCGGATGGATAGCGCTTTGGCCCCCAAGGTCTTGCTGGTGATGCGGCCGGTGAGGGCGTCCACCACGTAGTGGTCGGGCTCGACGTGGCCGGCCACCAACGCCTCGCCCAGGCCCAGGGTGGCGTCGATGACGGTTTCTGTGCGCTTGCCATTCAGCGGGTTAGCGGTGAACAGCACCCCCGACGCCTCGCTCTGGACCATTTCCTGTACGACCACGGCGAGGGCTACCTCCTGGTGCGGGATGCCGTTGCGGGCGCGGTAGCCCATGGCCCGCGCCGTCCAGAGGCTGCTCCAGCAGTTCACCACCGCCGCCAGCAGTGCTTCGTCCCCGACGATGTTGAGGTAGGTGTCCTGCTGGCCGGCGAAGGACAGGCCGGGCAGGTCTTCGGCTGTGGCGGAGGAGCGAACAGCGACGGCGATGGAATTGTGAATTGTCAATTGTGAATGGTCAATTGTCAATTGGGGGAGGGCGTGATACGCATCGCGGATGGCGTTGGCTAAGGGCGGGGGGATCGATCCTTGCTGGAAGAGATGGCGGATGGCCTGGGAGGCGTCTTCCAGGGAGGTTGGGTTGTCGGGTCGGGTGTCACGGGCGAGTTCGAGGATGTGCGTTTGCAGCTTGTTGGCGTCAACGAAGGTGCGATATGCCTCTGTGGTGACGATGAAGCCAGGGGGCACGGGGAAGCCGGCCCGGGTCAGCTTTGTCAGGTTTAGCCCCTTGCCGCCGACGTTGGTCAGGGTTGCGTCCTCCGTGTTAAGGGGAAGTATCAGTGTTTGCTCCATGGTCTGTCTGGTAGAGGAATCATAGAGATATCTCTCCGGTTCGTCAAGTCTCAGGTTGCAGAGCGGGGTGCCCCGGCCGATTTGACAGCAGGCCGGCGTTGTTGTTATACTACTGGTGGCGCGGTTCAAAGGAGGGTTGGTTAGCTTATGAAGTCATGGTATGCGCTGTTTACCAAGCCTCGCCGCGAGCAGCAGGTCGGCGAGATACTTGGCGAGAAGGGTATTGAGACTTATGTCCCCACAATCCACGTGCGCCAGCGCAGGCGTACTGTGGAGAGGCCGTTTTTCCCCCGCTACATGTTCGCCCGCGTCGATTTTGACGAAGTCGGTCTGTCTGCGGTACAGTGGACGCCAGGGCTGACGCGCATCGTGAGCTTCGGTGGTGGGCCGACGCCGGTGCCGGGAGTCGTTATCGACCGTTTGAAGGAACAATTGGAGAAGCTTCGTCGCGAGGGGACATTCAGTCCTTTCGAGCCGGGTGACCGGGTGCGCATCGTATCTGGCCCCTTGCGGGACTTTGAAGCCGTGTTTGATGCACATCTCTCGGCGACAGACCGGGTACGAATATTGGTGGAATTTCTGCATAATGTGCGGCGGGTCGAGATCGATGTGGACGATATTGAGCGGCTGGGGTGAGCTTGAGCTTACTTGAAAGGTATTGGGTTTGTTACTACTCAGGCCATAGTCGCCTGACACGTTACTACTCAGCCGTTCCCGCCGGATCGCCAGATCCGGCGGCTGAAGTGGCCGATTCAAGCCAGTGCCGTCACTCTGTGGCCTGGATTTGACAATCCAGGCCGAGCAGGCTGAGTGGTAACTCGGGTTTTAGGCTGGCTAATGCGGGCACGCCGGCGGCTGCTCGGCGAAACCGAAAATCGGATCGGGATCGAAGGAGCCGGCCAGCGGGATGCCAACGCTGGCGCTGGCCTGGTCGCCGGCCGGCAGGGGGAGCGACGGCGGCGATGCCCGGAATCGCTCTGTTTTCACTGCTGCCAACCCTAGCAGGTTGCGTGCTACGCTACCTGACGTGGGGTCGGCGACCGGGTGTTCCCACACGACCGCCGAGATCACGGCTGACCCCCTGAATCTAGAATTGACATAACCCCAATCCACCAGACTGATGTACTCGACCTGCCGGGCATTCAGTCGCTGGCAAATCATATCCAGCAGGCCATTCTGGTCGTACAAGAAGAGGACGAAGTCGGTGCTGCCCGGCCTGGTGACAGCGTTCTGTACTGCGAGCTGAGTGGCCAGCCTCGTCGAGCCCGTCGAGGAGTCTGACAGGGATGGGATGCCGATCAGCCCGGTCCCACTCTCAAGACCACCTGCACCTCTGCCGGTCTGCCAGTCAAAGACTTGCTCCTCGGGCAGAAGGTTGTAACTCATGGCCTCCAGCGGCACCGCCTGCGCCGGCCCGCTCCATCGCACCAACTGGGCAACGCTCACGATGTTCGGCGCCGGCGCACTGGCGCTGCCCGGTGCGAACCAATTCTGGCTCTCTACCCGCACCTGCCCCACCCAATCCCCCGGCAGGTGGCTGATGGCCGCCAGTGTGTAGGCCTGGCTGCCCCGGGGACAGATCCAATCCACAACTGAGTGGATCACGTCGCCGCTCTCATCCAGGAAGTAGACTTTGACCTTGGCGTTCAGGACCGAACTCAGGTTCTGTACCTGGATCCGCGTGTCCCAGCCCTGGTGCTCGCGGAATATCAGCGGGCCGTAGTTGACCTGCGAGCCAGGGGTGAACAAGGGGTCTGCCGGCTGGTCCTGGAATGGTGTGTCTGCCTGGATTGTGTAGTTGAGTTCGGCCGGCATGGCCTGGTATGTGGTCAACGCTTCGAGGCCGGTCGTGTCCACAATGATTGCTGCCGGCTGTGCACTGCGAAGCCAGACGCTGCCCTCCCAGTCCGGTCCCACGCAGTCGCCGGCATCGAAGCGACGCGATTCCCCGGGCGCAAGAGCCGGGATTTCACACACCTGGGAGCGGCGGCACTCTCCCTGCGGGCGGAACCACAGTTCGACGCTGGCGCATTCCAGGCCGGCGTTCTGGATATGTAGTGCACTGTCCCACCCGTGCCAGCCGGCGTACACCAGGGGTGCGTAGTAGGCATAGCCGCCGAACAGCGGATCGAACAGGCCCAGGTCTCGGTCTCGGGTTCCGATGTACGCGCTCGTTGTCGCCGGGTCTGTGTCCGACCGACAGAACCGTTTGACCTCCACGGCGATGGGCTGGCCGGGAAAAGCGGCGAAGTTGAAGTCGGGGTAACCTATGCCGGCATCCCACACGGCGCCCTCGTCGAAAGCCCGCCGGAACCGTCGATATTCGTCGCAGTTGCCCTGCACTTTGTCGAAGAGGGCTTCACACAGGGCGTCGGCGAACACGTCTCCGCCGTCCTCGAATGCCGGGTGCGACAGGCCGAAGGCGGAAAAGACGGCGCCAGCGCGCATGTTCGGTGGCAGTTGCTCTGCGTCCAGGTGCCAACTGCTCCCTGGTTTCAGCAGGCCGGTGCAGGTCACATGGAACGGACCGGCGCACTGGGGCGGGCACGGGCCGGCATCGGCCCAGAACAGGATGATGGCCTTGGTGGCCATGGCCCCCACGTTCTGGATTTCGATAGTGGCCTCACAGCTCGATGGTGCGAGCAAGGTGTTCAGGCCCGGCAGTAGAGCCAGGTTCTGTACGTAGACGCCGTTGGAGTTGCCAATGGTAGCCGGCCGCTTCTCAAAATCGGCCTGATCGTCGTTGGTGTCCCAACCGTCGGGCACGCGAGCGACGGCCTCGTCGTAGATCGTCAGGGCGTTTCCATCCTGGCCGGCACCGGGAGCGCCGTCAATGCCATCCGATTCAAAGTCATCGCCAATCTCCACGTCGTCGATGACGTGCCCACCGGCATCGCGCAGTTCGATGTAGGTGTCGTTGTTGAGCGCGCCCGTGGGGTTGCCGATCACCAGGCGTTCGCCGGCTTGGAAGTTGGTCAGAGAGCCGCCGGCGCTGAATCGCAGGATGGCCGAACCCTGGCCGAGAACCTGGGTGGCCGGCGTGCGGTCGGTCATGATCAGGGTCCAGCCGGTCAGGTCGATGCTGTGGCCGGCCGTGTTCAGCAGTTCGATCCATTCGTCGGTCGAGGTGACGGCGCCAGTGCCCGGCACAGCGTCAAACGGTATGTTGTTGCCACCATCGCTGTCGTTCCAATCCCGCTGCGGGTCGGTCACGATTTCGTTGATCAGGACTGCCCTCTCCTGAGCTGGCGCTGGAGTCGGTGTGAAGGTAGGGGTGGACGTCGCTGTGGATGTCGCCGTTGATGTCGAGGTGGACGTTGGGGTGGATGTGGCGGTGGGGCTTGTTGTCGAGGTGGGCGTCAATGTGAGCGTGGCTGTGGACGTCGGGCTGGCGGTTGGCGATGGTGTTGGCGTGGTTGTCAGCAGCAGGGTCGCTGCGTTGATTTGTTTCGGCGTACCGTTGATGGGGTTGCCGCCGGCGTCGGTCCCGTTGCGGGTGATCCCGTCGTTTGTCGCCCAATTGCTGTCGGCATCCGGCATTGTCGGGTCGATGCGCTCCATCGTAGATTTGGTTGTGTTGTCGCCGGCCGGCCAGGGTCCGCCGCCGTTGTTGGCCGTGTCGATGATGGTGCCGGCCGGGTCGCGCAAGGTTAAGGTCTCGCCTGAGTTGCTCAGGCCCCCCGTGTAGATGAAATCTGCTGCGATGCCTGATACCGTGTTGTCGTCGGTCCGCTCCAGCAAGAAATAGCCATTGGCAGAGATGGTGCCGGCCAGGGCGATATGGGGCGCCCCATCGTTACTTTTCAGCGTCCATCCAGTCAGACTGATCGGCTGGTCGGTGTTGTTTCTCAGCTCGAGCCACTCATCGGCCGCATTGGCTGCTGTTCCCATCCAGGCCACTTCGTTGATCACGATGCTCCGAGACGGGAACGTGGTGGCGGTTGAGGTGGGCGTAGGCGTGGGTGTTGATGAGGAGGTGGGTGTAGCGGTGGGGGTGGCAGTTGATGTTGACGTGCCGGCTGCTGTCGGACTGGTGGTCGGTGACGGGCTCGCCGTTGGGGTGGCAGTGGCGGTGGTACTTGGGCTGGCGGTTGGCGTCGGGGTCGCTGCGACGGAGTTTGGTTGCTTCGGTGTGCCGTTGATTGGGGTGCTACCATCGGCGGCTACTCCATTGCGTATGACCCCATCGTTTGTTCCCCAGTTACTGCTGATGTCTGCCGCTGTCGAGTCGATGCGTTCCATGGTGGACCTAGTGTTCTTGTCACCGGCTGGCCACGCGCCATCGTCGGCATTGGCTGTGTCGATGGTCGTGCCAGTCTCGTCCTTCAGGGCCAGATGCTCGCCACCGTCCTCCAGGGCACCGGTGTAAATGCAATCAGCGACGATGTCGCTGATGGTGCTGTCATCGGTTCTTTCGAGTAGGAGGAACCCCCTGGCGGGGATTAGGAGGTTTGTGCAGATGGACGTCGTCAGGCTGATAGCAGGGCTGCCATCCGTAGCCTCTAGGGTCCAGCCAGTGAGGTCAATTGGCTGATCGGTATTGTTGAATAGTTCTATCCACTCGTCAACACGAAGAGCAGGGATGTCGCCCGTTCCCATCCACGCGACTTCGTTGATGACCACCGGGGGCACGGTTTGCGTCTCGGCGCCGGCCCGCGTGAAGAGGGCGGCCAGGAAGAGGATGATGATGCCACCAAGAATGGATTGTCTCTGCCCCATGAGCTCCCCCCGCAGAGTATTCGATCTCTATCCTATGACTTGCAACCTTCCAACCTTCAACCTGTGGTTTTCAACCTGCAACCGTTCCCTCATT
>CAZHMV010000062.1:0-29212 GCA_964532665.1 uncultured Anaerolineales bacterium | reverse complement strand
TCTGGCGCTGGGTGTCTTTAGAGGGGGGATTGGGGCACAGGGGGATGATACCGATTGAGGGCTGTGTCCGGTTGGACCACCCCAATGGCCCTGGGATCGCGGGGGTGGAACTTATCAGCGCACACCCAGATCGCTTTACACTTTTGCTCGCGCTGGACAACAGTCCAGCGCCCCAAAACGCTTTGGAAGCCGCCGGACTGTTGTCCGGCAGGAGCAAATTGCTAAGCCGCGTTTCCCTTACGGTGAAACGATGCCCAAAAGGGAGACAAACTCGATCGGAGCAGCCTCCATGATGCACCCCGATGATGCAGACAAATTCCATCTTGCCCTCTTAACCACGCCCTGGCTCACCTTGCCCTACAGCCGGCTCGACTGGGTCGCATTGGGGCAACCCTATGAACCCACTGGGACTCCAACCGCCACGCCATCGACGCCCACACCGCCGGCTGGCCCTCACGACCCCCTCGTGGTAGAATTGAACCATCGTCTGGACACAACGAACACAGTGACCTTCCGCATTGAGAGACCAAGAAACGGCGACAATAACCTCTGTGCCTGGGATTCGGGCTACGGCAGCAGGGGACTGTACACGCTGCCTGTGTTGTCGTTGCTATACAGGATTGCACAACCGCACGAGAAAGGGTAGAAAGTCATCATGAAAGATCAATTCTCAAAGATATACCAGTTCAGCGTGGTACTGAGAGAGGTGGATCCTCCTGTCTGGCGGAGGATCCAGGTGCCGGGAAGCTACACCTTCTGGGATCTGCATGTTGCCATCCAGGATGCCATGGGCTGGCGGGACTACCATCTGCATGAGTTTGAGATCCTCAATCCTGCCACCGGTGATCGCGATAGAATTGGAATCCCCTCCGACGAATTCAGCCCAGACCTGGAGTGGCTGGCCGGGTGGGAGATTCCGATCTCCGCGTATTTCTCTCCCGAAAATCCCGAGGCACTTTACACGTACGATTTCGGTGACGGCTGGGAACATTCGGTGACTCTTGAAGCCATCCTCCCCCGAGAGCCGGGCCTGGATTACCCGCGCTGTCTGGCGGGAGAGCGGGCATGCCCACCGGAGGACTGTGGAGGTGTCTACGGATACGCGGAATTCCTGGAGGCGATCCAGGACCCAGAGCATGAGGAGCATCAGAGCATGCTGGAATGGGTGGGCGACGCCTTCGACCCGGAATACTTCCGCCCAGAAGCGGTGCAGTTCGATGATCCGGACGAGAGATGGAGAATTGCATTTGGAGGACGGGAGGCTGTCATTTCGGATGCAGAGCAAGTTCTTGAAGCAGATCAGGGTGTGGCCCGTCGTTTCGTCAATTGGATGCAGCAGGACGCAGGTGACCATGTTGCGCAAGCCGAGGCTCTGCCCCTGCGGCGCGACATGGTGACTCTGCTCGTCTATGTGCGCGACCAGCGGGTCACCGGCACGCAAAGCACCGGCAACTTCCCCCTCAAGGTCGTGCGCGATGTGACTGCCCAGTTTGTGCATCCGCCGAAGCTGGAAGAGACAATTGGAGAGCGCACCTTCCGGATTCGCAGCGAGGACGATGTGTGGCCGCTTTCTTTCTTGCATACCCTGGCATACGTTGGTGGTTTGCTGGAGGGTGGGCCGGCCCGGCGGTGGCGGCTCACGTCCGTCGGCGAGAAGTTCCTTGCTGCGAATCCCCTGATTCAGGTGTGGGCCCTGCTTGCCGTCTGGTGGAAACAGGTTAACTGGCTGATCGCCTATCCTTTTGAAGGCATGGGCGAGGACCTGCCGCCGCATTTTCAACAAATCACGCTGGACCATCTGCTGTCCTTACCGGTCGATACACGCATCCCGTTTGAACCCTTCGCCGACAGACTGATCGGGGATACGGGGCTGAAGTGGACCAGTCGGGACACGACCTATCACCGGATGTTTCTGCATGGCGCTATCCAGCGCATGGTGATCCACATCCTGGCTGCTTTCGGAATAGTAGAGCGGGAGTATCGGGACAAGCCGCTGGGCAAGGGTACGATCCCAGAACTGGTTGCCTTCCAGGTCACCCCTTTCGGCAAGCGGCTGTTGGAGTCACTTAAATGAGGTCTCCGCTCACTTGCGAGCGACACTGTTGGCCACGCTGGAGGCTATGCGCCGCGACGCGGTGGCCCAGGATGTGGACTGCAGTCACGACCACGCCGGCCGCTGCCGTGCCTGCGGTTTTCAAGCCGATTGCACGCAGCTTCGTGGGGCAGATCGACCTGGCGACGACGCTCGGCTCCCTCCATCTTTGAGAGGGGCATGGACAGGCGAACGCTTGCTACTCGTCACACGCGGGGATTGCCCATCACATGAACGACTACTCCACGGGCAAGAGGCCCATCATACTCCATAAAATAGATACGTTGACGCGATCCGCGTAACATGCGTCCCCCGGTGATGGGGAAGAAACAGTTGACGCCCCCCAGGATGCTCTTTAGATGATCGCCGGCGTTGAAGCCCAATCGCCCGTCGATATCCAGATAGCGGTTGTGCCAGTAGCCATACTCTCCATCCGGCGGGTGCTTGGGCGCCAACCGTTCCAGATGAGCTATTACGTCTCGTTCCAGGCATTCCAGGCCCTCGGTTACCAGCAAGCCGGACGACGTGTGCATCGTCATCACAAAGACCATGCCCTCGCCGACGCCACTCTCTTTCACAATAGATTCAACCTGTTCTGTGATGTCGATCATTTCCTGGTTCTTGCGGGACAGCACTTCGATCTTCTGTGTTTGGAAAATCATGTAGCCACCTCTCCGAGCAACTTCCGGGCATTGGTCTCAAACACCAGCTCTTGGCAGGGGGCGCTCAGCCCGACCTCACGCACGGCACGTGCCATGTTCTTGATCTCAACGCGGGGGTAATTCGATCCAAACACCAACTGGCGTCGCAGGCTACGTTCCCAAACACTGAGTGGAACTTGCTGTTTCATCACAAACCGAATGAAATCTCGGGGATTGTCAAAGTATAGCGCCGAGGTGTCAATGTAAATGTTGGGGTACTTCAAGGCCAGGGAGACGGCCTCCATGACCCACGGCCAGGCAAAGTGCGCCAACACAATGCGCAAGCCTGGGAAACTGGCTGCCACGTCCTCGAAATGGATGGGTTGAGCGTATTGGGCCTGTGCACCGGGTGCCCAGGTCATGCCGGCGTGGAACAGCACAGGGATGCCAAGCGCAGTGGCCTTCTCATACAAAGGGTAAGCCAGGCGGTCGTCAGGATAGAAAGCTTGCAGTGACGGATCCAGTTTGAGCCCGCGTAGGCCCAAGCTCTCGACCGCATGGGCCAGGTCGTCAGGCGCAGTTTCTTTACGCGGGTCCACACTCGCAAAACCTATCAGCCGGTCTGACATCCGGCATAGCTCCGCAATCTGCCGATTGCTGTAGATGGTTGTGCTGCGCGTCGTAGTAGCATCAACGGGCAGAATTACAGCTCGCTCAAGCCCAGCCACGTCGAGTTCAAGCAGGAATACCTCCAGTGGCTGGAAGTTGTTGCCAATATGGAACACCTTGCGAGCAACGTATTCGAGCTCGGGATATCGTTCAACCATTTCACGTACGAGCAAGGGATGAGTGTGAAAGTCAATCATCCTGACTCCTTATCATCGGGGTAAGTTGATCCCAGCGACCTGCATGGCTTCCTCAAGGGTCGGCTGGCTTTCGGTACCGCCGACAACCTGGGTAGACAGTGTCCCACATGCCACCGCCAATTGTAAACTCCGTTCGGATGGCCAGCCATGTAAGAAACCATAAAGGAAGCCGGCGTCGAAACTATCGCCTGCCCCTGTCGTATCCAGCACGTTGGCGTGTGGCGCCCTAACCTCGATCCACTCGCCACCTTGCACCAGCGTCGCGCCGTCTGCGCCGCGTTTTACAACCACCAGTGGTCCGGCAGCCGCTAACGTTAGTGCTCCGGCGCGCCAGTCACGGGCCTTTCCAAGATGTGTTGCCTCCTGTTCATTGGGGAGTAGCACATCCACATGGCGATAGGTGCTGGCCAGACCAGAATCCCAGAGGCCGGCTGGGTCCCAGTTGGTGTCAAGCGATGTGGTCATGCCGGCCCGCTTGGCACGTCGGAACAGGTCGGCCAAATCGGCTTGGAGGGCGGTTTGCAGGAAGTAGCTGGTGACATGCAGGTGTCGGCTGCTTGCCAATAAGGTATCGGGTACTTGCCCGGCGCGGAGCGCACCGATGGCTCCTGGGTAGGTCAAGATGGCACGATCTATCCCACGTGAAAGGATGACGCTCAAGCCAGTTCTGAGTGAGGGGTCCACAATGACTGGCGATACATCCACCCCCCGTTTGGATAGGCCCTGGATCATGAAGCTGCCAAATTCGTCGTCGCCTACCACCCCAACAAACGCCACGCGCAAACCCAGGCGGGTCGCTCCGCATGCGAAGATAGCCGCTGAACCCCCTATGGTCAACTGCGCATCTTCGACCAGCGTCTCGTGCTGCCCAAAGCGTGGCGTAACGTCATCGCCGCTCAGGATCAGGTCGGGGTTCAGTTCGCCCACTACCAGGATGTCATGGTTGGACATGCATCTGCTCCGTTTCTTGCACAGAGGAGCCTTCGCGGCGGGTAACGTGCCAGTCCTCACTCATGCTACCGTCTGGGTCAGGCCATGCTTCGCAGGACGGGCACCGTGCCATGTGGATTGCGTCGATCAGGCTACCAATTCGCCACACGTCGTTCGAAAGTTGCACCATCCACCACGGCCAACCCGACCTGGGTTAGCGCCGGACCTGCGCGATTGATATCGGCCTCAGTGCCGCCCTCGTACACCAGATACAGTCTGTCGTCCCAGGTGAACACCGTGCCGAACCAAATGGCGCCGTCGTCCCACTGTCCTGGCATTCCTCTGCAAAACACCGGGTTGCCCGGGTAGCGCTCCCAGGCGAGTAGATCATAGGAGCGTGCGAGGCCAAAAGCGCGGGGCTTGTCTTTTCGCGCTGGGTCACCCTCACCTGCATACAGCATGTAGAACGCGCCGCTACGCTCAAAAAGGCGTGGCGTGGTGACTTCAAAGCCATCCCAAGCGCCTTGATCGCCTGCGTCCAATATCGGTTTGTCGCTCACTGGCGAGAATGCCTCGCCGTTTTCAGAAGTCGCTGAAAAAACAGCGTATCCCTTGCCCGGCATCTCCTGCACATAGAATATGTGGAACTTGCCGGCGCACCATATCACCTCCGGTGCGCGCCCCTCCAGCACGGGCACCTCCCGCTTGTGGAACGAAATACCGTCGGTCGAGGTCGCCAGCCCGAGAGAGTCGCCATCTGGGCCAATCGCAGTGTAGTACAGATAGACCTGGTCATCGACAACAACGGATGCCGGGTCAAAGACGTGCTTGCTATCAAAGCGGCTCGGTCCAGTGTCGATCGCAACAGGTGGGTTGATGGGGATGGATATGGGTAAACCTGTCCGCAGGTGCGCCGGCTCCAGCGGGAAGGTTGCAATTCGTTCGCGCCCGCCACTCACGGCTCCCACGTGCAGGCGTAGTCGGCCGTTCCAGACCAGCACATCGGGCGTGGTAATAGCCTCAGATAGCAATCCCCTGCGCTGGGGCTGCAATATCGGCTTTGACGAGACACGCTGCCACAGCATTGGCTGGTCTGACACCTTTAGTGCTCCCGTAGATTATCCTCTGCGTCAATTAGCTCGTCGAGTCACCCAGGCGGACTACGGCTTGCAGGTTGCGCGGCTGATCGGGGTTCAGCCCCTTTGCCAGAGCCCGCCCCAGAGCTAGCAGTTGCAAGGGGGGCATGTATAGTATGCTACGGGCAATCTCATCTAACCCGGAGTTCAGAACCACGCTGTCGCCATTCAGGCTGGGTACGGGGCTTTCACTAAGCACCAGCGTGTGTGCACCTGCCTCCCATACTTCCCGCAGCAAAGCCACCTCCTCTCCGTGCATGTCGTCAGACAGCAATCCCACGATGAGGGTACTATGGGTGACCATCGACACTGGGCCGTGACGAAATTCCAGGAAGTGAAATGGCTCAGCATGAGTGAGCGACATTTCCTTCATTTTCAAGCTGCCTTCGCAGGCAAGGCCGTAGCGCAATCCCGAGCCGAGGAAGTATATCCGGTCGAACCTGTTGAAATCAGCCAAGGCTTGTAGGCGGCCGTCAAAGGAAGCAATGAGGTGTTGCCCGATTTTAGACAGTCGGCCCAACTGCGCCAGCAGAGTACCTTGCTGGACCAGTGTTGCCCCCAGTGCCCAGGCGGCCACACACATGGACGCGAAGGAACGCGTCTGGACTACACTCTTTTCACGTGCAGTCGGGATGTTGATATTGACATCACCCATCTGAGCCAGCTTGCTGTCCGGGTTGCACCCGATTGTGAAGACTACCCCTGGCCCGGCTCCACGAAAGTGCTCGACTGCACGCAATGTCTCCGTCGTGGCGCCGGAACGGCTAACGGCTACCAGCAGAGTTGGCCTTGTCCCGGTGAGATAACGCACTTCGGGTGCGAGTGAGAATTCGCCGGCCGGTATACCACGCGCTGGAACGTCTGTCAGTGCCTGGAACACGCTGGCGGCCGCCAGTGAGAGGTAGTATGTAGAGCCACACCCGGTAAAGATCACCTGCTCGATAGGCCGAGCTTGCCACGCAGTTCGCAACTGGATCGCGCGCTGGTCCACAGCCTGCAAAGCGGCCGTCCAGGCCGCAGGCTGAGAGATGATCTCTCGGTGTGTTGCAAAGTCTTTCATACTTGTGCCATCCCATCTGTTGATGCTACAGTGCTACAACCTGACCGTGAGGTCTGACCTCTGCGTAGCGAGCCTTGGCGCGTCTGCGAAGCTGCGCGGTGGCTTGTCTTGCCTGGACTACTCGTTTGCCAGTCGCCAGATGGTGTTGGCCGTGATCTCGGTCATCACCGTCAGGCCGTTGATGTCAACCACCGACATATCGTCCATATAGGTGTGGAGCCATGGCCAACTGTTCGAGATGAGCTTGGCCAGATAAGAGGTGGGCACACCCGCCAGAATAAACGGTCCGTCGTCCGAGGCATACTCAAGCTGCGTGCCCTCTATAACATAGCCCAGGTCGGCGCATACTTCTTCGAGATACTTGTTGAGCCAGGGTGAGTTTTGGACTAACTTACCCAAACAAATCGACTCTGTGATGTAGTACAAATGGTCGCCGTTGCCAATGATGTCCATCACCAGGGCCGCCTTGTAGGCTGACAGGTTTGGCTCTACATACTTCTTGACATACGCCGCCGCGCCGATCTCGCCATACTCCTCAGCCGTCACAGACACGAACTCGATGCTACGCCTGGGCGTGCCGAGCCTGGAAAGCACGCGGGCGGTTTCGAGATTGACAGCGACAGCGGTGGCGTTGTCGCAAGCCCCCGGACCGAAAGCGTTGTCGTGGTGGGCTACCAGCACAACTTTCTCGTCAGGCAGGTCACTCCCCGTGATAGAGCCGATGACATTGATTCCATGACTCTCCCTGCTCTCTGCATTCACCCACACGTGCAGCTTGACCGGCCAGTGCTCGTCTGTGCGCTTGAAGCCCTTCGGCACCGCGTACCATTCGCGGTGAAGCTCTTTCAGATACTGCCCATCTTCATAGGTCACAGCAACGGCGGGTACCGGTAGCCCTTGCGGCCCGGAAAGCAGGTCGGTCTGCAGGATTCGGCCCTGGAGGCGCGAGTGTTCAACGAAACCCTTCACGCCGCGTCTGAGCAGCATATCCGTTGGGCCTTGGGGGGCCGTCTCGTCGGCGGGATTGTCCAGCATCAGGGCACGCGGAGGATCGCGCATCACGAATTTGTCTTTAACGTCAACGCCTTCGTAGTCTTCCAATTTGCCCTGGCCGACGTACACCAGTTCGGCGACAACCCCTTCTTCTGGTGTGGCCCCAGAGCCGAGGATGGCGACGCCGGTCAGTTCTTGCTCAACCGGCTCGACCACGCGGACGCGCGTGTCGTGGTGGTACCATGCCCTTATGCCCGGAACTTCATCCACACGTACCTCGACACCTGCTGCGCGGAATTGACTTTCCACATATTTAGCGGCCTCCCATTCGGCCTCCGTCGCAGCATGGCGGGGGGCCAGATCGACCAGAGCTTGGACATCACCAGCCATGCGGGCTGACGAGATGTGCCTGCGAATTTCTGACTTTGTCTGGCTGATTGGCATATGCAATCTCCTCGTGGCCGGCAGCGTGCCGTGCTGCCATGCGGGGTGTTGTGATCGAATTGTTGAGATGTGCTATAATGGGGTTACAATCGCTTGATGGACAAGCGGTTGTGGAGAGCCCGGCCTACACAACTGTAGGCAACCGCGTGAGGCCGAGCTCTCTCTTACACAGTATTGGCCAGCGTCGGACAAACGGCGCATCCTGCTATCTCAGGGGCCATACTGTACCACAGTGGGCCGGCTGCTACTCCAGTGGCCGGTCCACCCATTCCAGCAGGTCTTTGTGCTCCATGAATTTGGCGAACCACTCGTCGAGCGGGTTGCTGCGTCGATAGTCTGCTCCTTCCGGCAGGTCTTTCGACTGTGCCACGTAGTACTCAGCCGAGTTGGCCCAGTACAGTGGCGAGTCGGGGTTGAAGGACGTCTCCGCCTCCTGCTGATAGGTACGGAATTCGAGGAAGTTGTCGAAGATGAAGCTGAGATTCTCCTCGGTGGTTGCTACGCCGGAGTGAGCGTTCATGGCCTCTACCACAATGGGCAGTATCTGATCCCGCTTCTCCTGCACGTAGCGGTTGTAGCGGTAAGACATGGCCATGATCTTCAACGCTGCATCCTCGTTCTTGGCTAACCAGTCCTTGGTAGAGGCTATTTGACTGTACCATAGGCCGGCCGGCCCCAGAATCTCGGCTCCACCCACGAGGAAGAACTCGTCTGGGTGATTGCTCAGCAGGTTGATCTCGGACGGCAGACCCCCCATGTAAAAATCGCCAGTGCCGCCAATCATAGCCAGGGCCGCCTTCTCATCGTCGGCGAAGTTGACAATCTTGATGTCGTCAAGCGTCAGGCCACCCTGTTCCAGCGTGGCACGTAGCAGCGGCTCGTAGTTGGCACGATACATCGGCCAGGTGGCACCCTTGAACTGCGCGATAGTGGCCTTCTTGGCCTTGTCGGGGTCGCCCAACTCATCCAGGAAATCCTGATAGCTCTTGGCCTGGCCTTGCCGGCCAATCACTACGAAACCTTTGAACTGGTTGACCGTCAGGAAGTCCTGCATTTCCGGCACGGACTCATAGAATGGGAAGTTACACACCACACAGGTGTTGACGGTGTCCACGGAGCCAGACGCCAGAGCCTGGATGGATGGCCCACTCTGTGTGAGCCATGTGAATTTCAAATCGAGGCCCAGTTCCTTGTCCCAGCCGAACTGCTTGGCTACACTCCAGAACTGGTAGTCAAAGAAGGGGGTCATGGCAACCCGAACCTTTACGGGTTCGACAGGTTCCTTCTTGGCCACTTCTTTTACTGTCTGCCCCTCTGCCGCCTTCTCGCTAGGGGCCTGAGTGGGAGCAGCCGGCTGGCATGCTGATAGCAACAACCCCGCTACCAGCAAGAGCGCCATCGTCCAGAAGCTCAGTTTGCGAACGAACATCTCTCCATCCTCCTTACTAGACTAGATCATGAGCAGGGTCTCGGGATCAACTTCCAGTTCGAGCATTGAGGAACATTGGCATGATGATTTCTGTGCTCCGCACCTCCTTCGTATTCCTTCGTTTTGGCGTGCAACGTCTGTGTAGATAATGAGGCCGGTCATGACTTGGTGGGGTTCTGCCGTGATCCCATGCGCTATGTAGCCCCGACGATAGAGGCAACCACGCCCACACCAGCCCGCCGCTCGGTCCAGCGAGTCACCCTTGCTTCGACCATGGCAATCAACACGTCGGTGATCACAGCCAAAATGCTGTACACGATCACCAGCAAGATGATCCCGGCCGTGCGCAGATAGGTTTGCTGGAGAATGATGAGGTAGCCCAGTCCTTGTTGTGAGCCCATGAACTCGGCCGCCACATCCAGTCCCCAGGAGGCAGCCGCCGCTACGCGGATAGCCCCTATCAGGTGAGGGATGATATAGGGCACGATCACTGTGCGATAGATGTGTTGACGCGTTGCGCCAAGTGTGAGTGCAGCCCGCACATAGATCGATGGTACGTTGCGGATAGCCTCCAATGTGGTCACGCCCAGGATGACTGCTGTGCCCATCGCAATGAGTGCCACTTGCGGGGCGCGCCCGATGCCGAACCACAGAATGAACAACGGGATAAGCGCGAAAACCGGCACCGGGCGCAAGAAGTCGAATACGGATCCGAGGAATTCCCGTATGGCGCGGCTGTAGGCCATTGCCAATCCCATCAATGTGCCGAAGGCTGTGCCGATAGCGAAGCCGGCCAGGGTCATGGTCAAGGTGGTCAGTATAGCTCCCGGTAGCAGCTTGTGCAGCGCCAGGAACGCCACCCACATATCCTCCGGAGAGGGAACAACCCGCGGCTTGACCAGCCCTATCTCACTCACGATGATCCACGCTACGATGATGAAGATTGGCACGGCTAGCTTGCGTGCCGCTAAGCGTGAGCGTTCACCGTTCAGATGGGGCAGTTTGATTCCTGACTGGGCGACCTCTGCCATGATCGATTCTCTCTATGTGCCCTGGAAGACGAGTGTCAGTGTGAGAGCGTCCATTTAGCGAGGCTCCAATCCGCCCTGCATGGTATGGAGTACCTGCGCCAATTCGCGCCGCATGTTCTGGAAGGTGCCGGTGGTCTTGACCATGAGGTCGCGCGGCTGGTCCAGTGGGACATCCACCACGCGTTCCACTCGGCCCGGGTTGCGCGACATGACAACAACTCGCTGAGAGAGATATAGCGCTTCCTCTAGATCGTGCGTAACAAATATGACCGTCATCCGCGTGGCGCTCCAGATCCCCATGAACTCCTCTTGCAAACGCTCTTTGGTCATCACGTCCAACGCAGCGAAGGGCTCGTCCATCAGTAGTACTTCGGGCTCCATTGCCGCAGCTCGTGCTACATCTACCCGCTTGCGCATGCCACCGGAAAGCTGACGGGGGAACTTGTCACGATCGTCAATCAGCCCGACCAGTTCCAGGTAGTGTTCCACAATGGGCGTGCGCTCTTCGCGAGGCATGCCGGCCGCACGTAAGCCGTACTCTACATTTTGCTCTACGGTGTACCAGGGAAAGACGGCGTCATCCTGAAAGACCATCGTACGATCTGGTCCTGGACTGTCTGGCTCGACGCCATCGATTAGCACACGGCCGCGGGTGGCCGGCAATAGTCCGGCTATGATGTTGAGCAGCGTCGACTTACCACAGCCAGACGCCCCGACAATGCTCACAAACTCCTGGTCAAATACGTCGAGCGAGAAATCCTCGATAACCAGTTCGGCGCTTTGAGTTTCGT
The DNA here is from genome assembly GCA_964532665.1 of uncultured Anaerolineales bacterium. Lineage (GTDB taxonomy): Bacteria > Chloroflexota > Anaerolineae > Epilineales > JAANWY01 > CAZHMV01. The sequence continues at coordinate 17,799 of CAZHMV010000062.1, read as the reverse complement.
CATAGCTGAAATGTAGATGTTCCAACTGAATCTTTGGCCGATGCTGCTCACCGCGTTGCTGAGTCACGGTGCCACCGGGTATTGTCATTGCTGGTCCTGGCGAGGCGGATTGAATACTGGTGGTCATTGTAGCAATCATGTCTTCTTGCTGTACAGGGACGGTGTCGGCAACCCTTCCGATTATTGCCCATCGTGATCTCTTGCTAGGCAATGATGACCCTGATACCCAGCCTTTCAAATTCCTTGATCATCGAGGTTGGTACTTTGTCATCCGTGACAATCACGTCAACAGCGGTCACCGGTGCTACGCGCGAGGTCGATGCCCGGCCGAACTTGGTATGGTCGGCCACCAGGATGACTTCAGGTGCTATCTCAATGATCGCGCGGTCCGTCATTATCTCCGGCAGGTAGTCACTCGTCAGGCCGTCCTGGATGTTGATTGCTCGCATGCCAAGAAAGACTTTGTCGGCGCGCAGCTCCCTGAGCGCTTGTTCTGTGATATGTCCGATCAAGGACAACTCCGAGGATCGAAGCAGTCCGCCAATGACAATCAGAGTCATTCTACTATTACTGGCCAATTCGTTCGCAATATTCAGGGCGTTTGTGATGACTGTCAGGTTTTCACGGCTCTTCAGGTTGCGTGCTACTTCAAGGGTGGTTGTGCCAGACCCCAAGAAGATAGTATCCCCGTCCTTTATGAGCTGCGATGCGGCACGCCCTATGCGGCGCTTTTCGGCCGCCTGTTCCGTAGCGCGTTGTAAGACAGGGGGTTCGGTGGTTGCCTGGTCGGTACGAAGGGCACCGCCGTGCTCACGCTGAATCCAACCCAGCTTGGCTAACTCTTCAAGGTCGCGACGAATAGTGGCCTCACTGACTCCGAAAATCGCGCTGAGCTCAGCTACCGTCGCATATCCATTCTCGTTAATCACGCGCCGGATATGTTTGTGTCTTTCGCCTTTCAATAGTGCTTGCATTTGCGTCACCGTTGTGCATGAGGGAAAAACGGCCCCGAATGATCATAAGCGAGCACTATTATAGCATAAGATTGCACTAAAATCAAGTGTATTATGCGCAAATCTGAGTGTTTGTGCGCGATCGTTGGGGGGCTCGTGTTGGGGCACACGGCGTACCAAAGGTGTACTTACCCGGTTGGCTGACGGATAAACCGATGCCGGCGTGCGTGGCGACCCTGAGGTGCAAGGTCTGGGAACTCGAGATCTAATGGAACCGCCGGCATAGCCGCATGATCCAGGTGTCCGTGAATCTCCGGAAGCTGAAGCCGCAGGCGTGAGGCTAGCTGGGGCTCCAGGCCTGGCCATGCCCGGACGGGGCTGCATGCATCAAAGGCCCGCGCCGCGATTGGCAACGTGAGACCCTGATACTGCTGAGGATCGGCAGGGGGATGTTGCTCGAGGCCGCCTGATACCCCGCCGGCAGCGATCCAGCAAGCCGGCAAAAGAGAGATGCCCGCGCCGGCCTTGTGCAGACCAACACGGGCATGTCTAATGTTCCTGCGGGGGGAGGTGCAGGAACAACCACAATGATACCACGCCGGTCACGAGCCGTCAAGCCGGCCTGACTGAACCACCGCTGAGCAGGATAGACACGCCGCTCGAATAGCTGGCCGGCCAAGATACCCCGCCGAACACCCTCGCCGGCCCCAATTGCACCCGACCATCTGTTCGAGTATAATCCCCCTGTCTTCAACCGCGCACCGGAGGAAGAAACCCGATGACCCAACAACTCTCCCTGTTCTCCGAATCAGCCACGGAACAGCCCACCGAGGACACCGCCCGCGCTTCGACGGGCTCAGGACCCCGTGCTCGGTAGGACCGGCAACTGGGCAACCCTTCGACAAGCCCTTCGACGAGCTCAGGAGGGGCCTCAGGACATCGCTTCGAGAACTGGCTACGTTCCCTCAACCTTGTCCTGAGCTGTCATCCTGAGCCAGTCGAAGGGCTGTCGAAGGGAAGGCCAAACGCACCATCCGGGGCTACACCACCGACACCTGTGCCGGTGCAGGCATCGAGCAGCTCCTCGACTTCCTCGAAAAAGAAGGCCGGCTGGACGACGTCATCGATACCGACGACCTCATTGCTATGTCGAAGAAGTCTCCTACATGACCAGCCGGCGCAGTTCCCGCTGGTACTCCTCGGGCGTGTCGATATCGCGCAGCACCGAATCGGTCTCGACCGCAACGTAGAGAATCTCGTCGGCGTGTGTGCTGATCACGTCGCGGAGAGTTTTGTCCGGGTCCAGGCCTAGAATCTCCTGCCAGTAGGCCCGGTCTATCAAGATTGGATGGCCGCGCCGCATGTGGAAGCTGGGGATGACCAGGCCGGCGCGCACCTCCTGGTAAGCTTCAACAAGCTGCCGTACCACGACGGCCTCAAGCTGCGGCTGATCACCCAGCACGATCAGGGCGGCGCGCACGTCCGGGCCGAGAGCCGACAAGCCACATTGCACCGAGGAGAGCATCTCCCCTGCCTGATAATTCGGATTAAGGACTGGACGGACAGGCCAGGCGGCCAATTTAGCCTCGATAGCCTGTCGTTCATGACCGGTGACCACCACGACCTCGTCCAGGGGGCATTTCAGGAGAACAGACACGATCTGCTCGATAACCGTATGCTTCCTGTAAGGGAGGAGCTGCTTGGGCTCCCCCATGCGGGTGGAGAGGCCGGCGGCTACGACGATCGCTGAGACAGACACACGCTTCGCGGGGTTCATGATTGGAAGGATAGCACGCTCTGTCATTCCTTCCAAATTCCTTTTGACACCAGGTCTGGACTATGCTAGACTTATTAACCCTCTACCCCACAGCAGAAAACGGTTGATTCTCCAACCAACAAGGAGAGACAACAGATGGGCAGGACCGAACAGCAACTTCCCAGCCTGATGAACAAACTGCGCTGGGTAATTCCTGCGCTCATCGCCGTACTCGGCGTTGGCTACACCCTGGTCGAGCATCTACTAATCACCCCCCATCCTATTGCCTCAGCGCACGTCTTGCGTGAAGCGATCATCACCGGCACCGTTGGCCCAACGCTGGCCTGGGTACTCCTGACCTGGGCAACCAGAATTGCGCGATCCAGGCAACAGGCCGAAGAGGCACTGGAGCGTCGGAATCGAGAGTTGGTTGCCCTCAATGCCGTCGGGGAAGCCGCCAGCCGCTCCCTGGATGTAGATGAGGTTCTCCAGACAGCGCTGCACAGGTTAGTTGAGGTTGTCGATCTAGAAGCTGCAGAGCTTCGGACACTGGAGAGAACAAAGCTGGTCCTCAAAAGCTACCACGGCGTATCCCCCCAGTTCGTTTCTGATGAGGAGATACTACCCCTCGGCCAATGCCTGTGTGGGCAGTGTGCCGCACAGGGCACCTCGTTACTCGTGGGCGATCTGGATGCGGCAGGAGTACCTCTCACGCAGCCCTGCATCAGGGAGGGATTCCGCTCAGTGCTCGCCGTGCCCATGAAGGTTCAGGAGCAGGTGGTTGGTGTTATCCATCTGGCCAGCCGGCACCCCCACGCCTTTACCCCGCATGATGAGCAATTGCTCGGCGCTATCGGACATCAGATCGCCGTGGCGATCGAGAATGCCCGACTGTACGCCGAAACCGAGCGACGGGTGCTTCAACTGGAGACCGCCGGCCAGGTTGGCCGGCAGATGACCAGCATCCTGGACATCGACCACCTCCTCAAGCAGGTCACTGATCTCATCCGTGAAAGCTTCGATTACTACCATGTGCACATCTTCCTGGTGGATGAGGCACGGAATGAGGTCGTGTTGCGTGAGGCCAGTGGGCCGGCGGCTGCTGCAATCAAGGAGCATGGGCTGCGCCTTCGGATCGGCCAGGATGGGATTGTTGGCCAGGTGGCGATGGCGGGCCAGCCGCTGATGAGCAACGACGTAAGCCGGGAGCCCCGCTATCGTGCTCACGAGTTGGTACCCGAAACGCGGGCCGAGTTGGCTGTGCCATTGCAGGTGGGGGATCGAATCGTGGGCGTCCTGGATGTGCAGAGCAATGCCTGCGATGCCTTCGACGACGCCGATGTCAAAACGCTACAGATCCTGGCTGACCAGATCGCTGTAGCTATGGAGAATGCGCGGCTCTTTGAGGAGGCTCGCCAGCGATTCCAGGCCATGACAGCACTTCATGAGACCTCCCTCGACATTGCGTCGCGGCTGGACAGTCAGCAGGTATTGCAGGCGATCCTGAAGCGAGCGGCCGACCTTTTGGGTGCCGAGGGGGGCTCACTGGGGATCTACGAACCTGAAACAAACCTCTTGCGCAAGATCGCAATACACAACCTGCCTTCGAAGTACAAAGGGGCCGCCGTGCCTCTGGGCGAAGGCGTGGCCGGGAAAGTAGTGGAGACCGGCGAGCCATTGATTGTCAACGATTACATGCAATGGGAAGGGCGCAGCGAGACTTTCGCAGACTCCCCTCTTAATGCGCTAATCGGTGTACCCTTGCGTTGGCAAGGGGAGATCATCGGTTGCCTGGATGTGCTGGATCGGAGTGAGAGGCGACCCTTCGCCGAGCAAGACATCTGGCTATTAAGTTCCTTTGCCGAGCTGGCCTCCATCGCCATCAAGAACGCCGAGCTGTACAGCGAAGTGAAGGGACTGAGTGAGGACCTGGAGCAGCGAGTAGCCCGGAGAACAAGGCAATTGGCTGCCGCTCAGTCCGAGCTAGCCCAAAAAGCAGACCAATTGCAGGCCCTGCTGAGCAAGACGATCCATCTCCAGGAGGAAGAGCGCGCTCGTATTGCCAGGGACATGCACGACAGCACCACGCAATTGATCCTGGGAGCCCTGTATGCGACTCAGGCTGCCAGAGACGGACTGGATACGAACCTTGCAGGTGCGCGAGAGTATATGGCCATGGTTCAGCAGTTCCTGCAACAGATCGAAGGAGAAATCCGCCAGACAATTCACGACCTGCGCCCCCCGATTCTTGATGCTAAGGGTGTGGTGCCGGCGTTCAAGCAGTACGCTGACCGATATGAAGAACTAACCAAAACACCTTGTACCGTACGGGTCACGGGCGCGCCGCAGCGACTTGCGGATGACGCGGAGGTCGCCATCTATCGCATCGTTCAGGAGGCGTTGCAGAACGTGGCCGTCCATGCCGGGGCCAGCCGTGTCTGCGTGGGGATTCACTTCGACTCGCAGACGGTGCGTGTGACGGTGGAAGATGACGGACGTGGCTTTGATTCGGCCAATCTGGCGCATCAGGGTGATGATCACTTTGGACTGATTGGGATGCATGAACGGGCATCGAATATCGGGGCTCGCCTGCAAGTACATTCTGCACCCGGACAGGGAACCCGAGTGGTTCTGCATGTGCCTGTCCAGGAGTCGTAGTGAGGAGATGGTGAACGTGGAGACAATCCGGGTCCTGATCGTTGAAGATCACCCTGTGTTTCGGTACGGACTGCGTAGTTTGCTGGCCAACGATCCGGCGATTGAGATCGTAAGCGAGGCCGATGGTGCTGCCGGCGCGCTATCGGACGTGGAGCGGTTTCGCCCCGATGTGGTGCTTCTGGATATTCGCATGCCTGGCCCTAGTGGCATCGACGTGGCTCGGGAGTTGCGGCGCCGTCATCCCGACACCAAGGTGCTCATACTCACTGCCCACGATGATGATGAGTACCTGTTGGATGCCATGCGTGCCGGCGTTCACGGCTATCTGCTGAAAAACACGGCCCACGAGGTGTTGACCTCGGCCATTCGACGGGTGCATGCGGGTCAAAGGTTGCTGACTTCCGAGCAGGTGATCACGGTTGTAGAGCAATTCGAAGTATTAGCCCGGAAGCAGGCTCGTGAGGAATCGGACCTCACAGATGTTGAACTGGAGATTCTGGAGCATTTGGCCGCTGGTGACTCCTACGGCGAAATGAGCGAACGTCTCTATCTGAGTGAACCGACCATCAAACGCAAGGTGCAAGGGATCATCACCAAGATGGGTGTCAACACCCGCACACAAGCGGTGGCTGAAGCCATTCGCCGCGGGTTGATCTAGTATTCCCCACCCCAGCTTACCCCCCCGGCCGGGATCCCGGCCATCTAAATGCCCCAGGCTCCGCCGCTTTGATACTTTTCCACGTACATCCGATACTTCTCCCCTTCTGTGCTTCCCGCCCGGTGTGTAATATTAGGGCTACCAAGCGTTTGGTGGTATACCCCGAAAGCGCAGGTTCGATTACTTCATTGGTTGTATGAAACCAGGGCTTATGGCGGTTAGGTAACTATGGACAAAACAGCAGAGGGGGATCTGGCCTGCCGTATTATCGAGCTCGAGCATTCACTCCAGGCATATCGGCGGCTGCATACTGAGGAATTGGATGAGCTTGAGCGCCACCTGATGGAGTTGAAAGACGAGGTGCTGGCCTTGCACCGGGCTCAGCAAATGGGGACGGAGATGGAGGCAGAGCATGACATGAGCGCCACAACCGAGGAGTTCGCGAGCAGAGGCGAAGCCATGTAGAAGGAGGGGATAGACATGGAGAACAAAGAGCAACAGCCGTTAGAGCAGACCGAACAAGAGAAGCCGGAGGAAGAAATTCAGCCGCTTCGCATGTCGCGGCGAGACTTTCTAATCGGAGCTGGATCGGGCGCTGTGGTCGGTGCAGCGGCTGCCGCCGGCGCCGTAAGCGTCCTTCGGCCTCAGGCGCCGGCACCGGCCGAGGTTGCCAGAGAAGAAGCCCCTTCGGCCATGAAGATACCGGCCGAGGTCGCAGAAGCGAAACCCACCCGCTTCCGGCAGATCGTGCTGAATGTCAACGGCCAGAAACATGACCTGACGGTGGATGTGCGTTGGAGCCTGCTCGAGGTCTTGCGCAACCAACTCGGCCTCACCGGCACCAAACGGGGCTGTAACCGAAGCGAATGCGGGGCCTGTACTGTGCTTTTGGGCGGGAAGCCGGTCAATTCCTGCACGATCCTCGCCGCGCGGGTGGCAGACAAGCCGATTTTGACCATCGAGGGGCTATCTGATGCCTCCAGCTACGAGCAACTGCATTCCATTCAGCGTGCCTTCTATGACACAGGTGGTTATATGTGCGGCTTTTGCACGCCCGGGATGATTCTGTCCACGAAAGCTCTGTTGGATAGCAACCCGAACCCCACTGAGGAAGACATTCGCCAGGCCCTATCCGGCAATATCTGCCGCTGTACTGGCTACACCAAGGTCGTCGAGTCGGTGCAAACTGCGGCCGAGATGATGGGCTAGCCCCGTACTGAGCGCCGTCGAGGTGCTTGCACTGAGCCTTGTCCTGAGCTCTGTCGAAGGAATAGCCGAAGTGAAGGAGGAGTTTCCAATGAGAGAAACGACGGAGAAGAAATTGCCGGCATTGCACGAACCCGAGTTGCAGTTTGAGCTGGCCGAACACGAGGAGGTCTTCCAGGATCTCATCGCTGAGCGCGGTGCCGAGCTGCCGGGTTTCACGGCGTCGGCGCCGGAAAAGGTGGCGGCCAAAGAATTCGCTATCATCGGCAAACGCACGCCGCGGATTGAAGGGTTTGCTATCGTCACTGGTACCGGAAGATACGCCTCTGACGTGCAATTACCCGGCATGTTGCACATGAAGACCCTGGGCAGCCCTTACGGCCACGCTCGCATCAAGCGGATCGACATCAGCAAGGCCGAAGCGCTGCCAGGCGTACACGCCGTGCTGAGCTACGCGAACCTACCGGAGGAGTACCAGGACTTCAAGCTGGAAAGCGGTCCGCCTCCGCGCCACATTTTCCAAGATGAACTGTTCTTTGTGGGCGATCAAGTGGCAGTTGTGGCGGCGGAGGACGAGAGCACCGCGAAGGAGGCCCTGGGCCTGATCGAGGTTGAATACGAGGAACTGCCGGCGGTCTACGACCCACTGGAAGCCATGCAACCCAACGCCCCCAAGAACTGGGACAACGACCTGGATGGAAACATCGTTGCCATTGCAGATCCCATTGTACGGGGTGATCCTGACAAGGGCTTTGCCCAGGCAGATCTGGTGCTCGAAGATCGCTATGCTACGGCGGTGGAACAGCACAGCGAGCTGGAAACATCCGGTAGTGTGGTGATGTGGGAGGGAAATCGCCTGACCATCTGGGATTCCATACAATATGCCTTTGGCACACGCAGTGGCTTGTCTCGCGCCTTGGGGTTGCCTCAGGACAAGGTGCGGTCGATCAACACTGGCTACATGGGCGGCGGCTTCGGTAACAAGACCGCCACCCGTCGCTATCAGATTCACGCAGCGCTGCTGTCCAAGATCACCGGCCGGCCGGTGAGGGTCACCCTGTCCCGAGCCGAGCAGTACAACGTGACTACCCATCGCTACCCGGTGATTTCCGACGTGAAGATGGGGGTCAAGAAAGATGGCACCATCACTGCCTACAGCGTACGCTGCATAGCCGATAACGGGGCTGTCGGCGGCAGGAATAGAGGCACAGGGTCGCTGTTCACGTTCCAACAGCTTTACACCGTGCCCAACGGCCGCTTTGAGGCCCTTAGTGTCTATACGAACAAGTTCCGTGCCGGCGCGCTGCGTTGTGTGGGGCACCCTCAGGCGACCTGGGCTCAAGAGATTCACGTTGACCGCATCGCGCACGAACTGGGGATGAACCCGCTGGACTTCCGGCTGAAGAACATCAACGAGGTCGGCAACCAGGACAGCGGTTTGCCCTACAGCAAAGACCCGGGCTTGCGCGAGTGCATTGTCAAGGGAGCCGAGCGCATTGGCTGGAAAGATAAGTGGCATCCACCTGGCCAGAAACTCATCGAGGGTACGCGCTATCATGGCATCGGCATGGCTGCGCACGTCTGCACCCATGGGGCTACCTCACCGCCCATGTCGGGCATCGTCCAGGTCAACCGGGATGGCAGCCTGGATGTGATTTCTGGCGGGACAGAAATTGGCTCCGGTTCTCGCACTGCGATCGCGATGATCGCAGCCGAAGAGGTGGGCGTCCCGTGGGAACAAACCAGCATTACACCAGAAACTGATACGGCGTTCGCCACCAATACCGGTGGAACCTGGGGCAGCCGCATGACTGCCAGCGGTGGATGGGGTATCCTGGAGGCAGCACGAGACGCCAAGCGCCAGATTCTGGAAGTGGCAGCTAAGCTGCTGGAGGTTGATCCCGATAGCCTGGATACCGGGAACGGTGCGGTGTTTGTGGTGAGCCAGCCCGACAAGAAAGTCACCATCGCTCAAGTGGCCAGCAAAGCTGGTGGGCCGATCATCGGTCGCGGCTTTGCGCTGCGTCCTACCCAGTGGCAGATGGCCGCCTTTGCTGCGCATTTTGCAGAGGTCGAGGTGGATAAAGCCACGGGTGACGTGAAGGTAACCCGGCTGGTGGCTGCCCACGACGTGGGACGGGCGATCAACCCGGTAGGCGTCGAGCAGCAGATCGAGGGCGGCGTTGTCCAGGGTATCGGGGCAGCCCTCTACGAGCAAAACCTGGTAGATCCGGCGACGGGTGTTCCCATCAACTCCAATTTCCTGGACTACCGGTTGCCGTCGATTCTCGATGTGCCACTGATCGAGCCCATCATCGTGGAGCATCCACGGGAGTATCATCCGTTGGGTGTCCACGGCATTGGGGAGCCCCCCATCGCCGTGCCGGCGCCAACTATCGCCAACGCCATCTTCAATGCCGTAGGAGTACGGATAACTACCCGTCCCATGACCCGGGATAAGGTGCTGGCAGCGCTGAGAGCCGCTTAGATCTGGAGGAGGAATGAGACCATGAAAGCCTTTGATTTGCATGAGGCCGGCAGTGTCGAAGAGGCCGTTGCCTTGCTCGATAAGTATAACTCGTCCGCCCGGATCATTGCGGGGGGTAGCGACCTGCTGGGCATGATGAAGGACCAGATCACAGGCCCCAACTTGCCCTACCCGGAACATCTCGTTGATGTCAGCACCATCCCGGAGTTCACGACCATCAATCGGGACAGCAATGGCCTACGCGTCGGCGCCGGCGTGACCCTGGCCGATGTGGCATCGTCGTCTGACGTCAACCCTGCCTGGTCGCTACTGGGCGATGCAGCCGGCAGTGCCGCCTCTTCCCTGATTCGTAACTTTGCTACTCTGGGGGGCAACATCAACCAGCGCCCACGCTGCTGGTACTTCCGCGGCCCCGAGTTCAGCGACTGCTATAAGCGGGGTGGGGACTTCTGCTTCGCCGTCACTGGCAAAAATGCCTACCACGCCATCATCGGCGGAGAGCTCTGCTACATCGTCCACCCGTCGGATACAGCCACGGCGTTGCTGGCACTGAATGCCAGTGCCAGGATCGCGGGACCCAACGGGCAGCGAACTGTACCCTTCGACAAGTACTTCGTAGGGCCACGCGAAGATGTCATGCGTGAGAATGTCCTGCAACCTAACGAGTTGCTGGTAAACATCCAGTTGCCTACCCCGGCGACCAACACGCGCATGGCCTGGATCAAAGTCAAGGACCGCCAGGTCTACGACTTTGCTGTGACCAGTGTTGCGGTAGCGTTTACTGAGGAAAATGGGGTGTGGCAGGACGGTCGCGTCGTGCTAGGTGGTGTAGCTCCCGTACCCTACCGCGCGACCGTTGTTGAGGAAGCGTTGCAGGGCAAGAGCATCGCCGACAGCATCGACAGCGCTGCGCAACGCATTGCTACCGTGGCTCGGCCTATGAGTGAGAATGCCTACAAGGTCACTCTGGCGCAGGCTCTGATCAAGCAAGCCGTACTCAAAGCACTGGCGTAGCAGATATCCTGGAGAGGGAGACATCCGGCTTCAACAGGATTGGGGTAGAGGTTCGGGTGTCTCCCCTCCAGACAAGATTGTATAACGTCCTCTTCACATAGCAGTTCCGTGAGCCTGTTTTGCTCTCGGCAGAAGCCCATGCAGAGTTCATCTCCAATCAGGCAGACCGTTGTACACATGGTTTCTGCGATTCTGATCTGCGGCGCACTTTTGGGGTGTGAGCCTGCGCAACAATCCCATAAGGCCCCGGTAGTACCGTCTCCCTCCCCGACCTGGCGGTTCAGCTCTACCCCTTTGACGACGGCCCTGGTGCCGACCCCCGTTGCCGGCTCGCAACAGGATGTGTTGGCAGGTGAGGTCGAGACCCGTGGCTCTCATGCGGGGACCTCATGGCAATCCAGGCCGACGCCCGACCCGGAGGAGGCGAGGCGGGGCCAACGACTTTTCTATGAAGTGGGGTGTTTCCATTGCCATGGGGTAACAGCCGAAGGGCTTGTGGGTCCCAGCATCGCTCGCACGGACATATCGTTAGACGGGGTGATTAACCAGGTGTATCAACCAGTCGGTGACATGCCGGCTTTCAGTGAGAAGGGCGTGAGTAAGAGCGATGTAGCTGCCATATACGCATACCTCCAAAGCCTGAAGCCAACGGGACCGCGCCCCGAAATCACCGGGGATCGCCCTGCCAGCGCGACGGGGGAGGCCCTGTATCGCTACTTCGGCTGCTTCGGTTGCCACGGCTATCAAGCCGAGGGAGGATTTGGACCACCTCTCGCCGGTACAGGATTGAGTTTGCAGGAACTGCGCGCCCAGGTACGGAAGCCGAGGGAGCGCATGCCAGCTTACGCACCCGAGCGAATAAGCGATGAGGAATTGGCTTATATCTATGTTTTCCTCCAGGGCGTGGCGCCTGACAACAAATGATCAGAGGTAAGGCGGTTGTTGTGGACGAACAACTAAGTGCCCAACTAATGGACACCGCTGTGGAAGCTGCTCGTCAGGGGGGACAGCTCGCCGTGAGCCTCCTTGGTCGGCCTGGATATATCAAGCAGAAAGGGCCACGGGACCTGGTCACCGGCAGCACATTGGAGGTGCAGACGCGAATCCGGGAGATCATTCAGCGTGATTTCCCGCAACATGGCATTCTTGCCGAGGAAGACTCGCCGGACAGTGTCACGCAGGGAGAATTTCAATGGATCGTCGATCCTATTGACGGCACCACGAACTATTACCGACGTTTGCCACCTTTCGCGGTGTCCATTGCCCTGCGCCAGGGTAAACGTATCTTGTTGGGCGTGGTGTACGACCCGACTCGCGATGCGTTGTTTCACGCACGCCGAGGCCAGGGAGCATTCCTCAACGAAAATCGTATCCGCGTCACCAGCAAGTCCGAAGCCTATGAGGCGTTTATCGGCACCGACTGGCCGAACGCTCCCCGGGACCGACAGGACAGCTTGAGAGCGGCAGCCGTAGTCATCGACGAAGCTCTATCCTTACGGACACTCGGTGTGCCGGCGTTGGGTCTGTGCTACGTGGCGGCCGGCTACTTGGACATGTACTACCACCTCGCGCTGAGCCTGTGGGATGTAGCAGCCGCGGCTGTGATCGTGGAAGAGGCGGGGGGCACCTTCTCGGACCTCCTGGGTGGCTCCTGGCTCCATTCACCTGGACACTACCTGGCAACCAACGGCCACATCCACGACAAGATGGTGAAGACATTCGTAGGGTTCTGGCGGATGAAAGATATTGCAGAGAAAGGAATAGCTCAGTGAAGAAAGTGTTCGTGATTTTTTGTATGGTTCTTGTTGCAATGGGTTTATTGACTGCGTGTCGGAGGGGGACAAGTTCGTCGTCCACACCGGCGCTGCCTTCACCAACGGCCACTACCAGGCCGCCGACGGCCACGCTACCACTCCCTACGGCAACCCAGCTACCTCCCCCCACCTCTACACCAGAGGAAGCCGGGCTGGAGAAACATAAGTTTACGTTTGTCTCACCGTTGGGTACGCAGGAGGAAAGTGAACCCATCGAAAACACCCTGGCCGGGCTTCCCGGCATCAAGGAGGCTTCGGTTGATGAGGTCAGTGTCACGGTCAAATATGACCCGAAGATGATTACGCTCGAAGAAGTCCAGAAAGCCATCGAGTCGCTGGGCTATGAGGTGAAACGTTAGTTCTGGCTAGTTCAGTGCAAGTCGAAAAGAGTTCTTTGGTGGTGCTTCACTCGATTGAGTATCAACGATGCAAGTGAGGGTAGTTCATGGCACGAGAGATATCACGCAGACACTTCCTGAGGCAGATGGCGGCCGGCGCAGTAGGCGTGGTCGCCCTGGGCACTGGTGTTGGGGAACTCATTGGGGTTGGGTCGCCCACGCCGGTCCCCGTTCTCGCCCTCGCTGATGGTGTCGTTCTTCCCGATCCCACTCTGTGCATCGGCTGTCTCACCTGTGAGGTGATCTGCTCGCGGGTGCACAAGGAGCAGGGTCTTTCCGCCGTCCCACGCATCCGCATCTACAACGATGAGACGGTGGCAGTGGATCCTGAGATCCTCGATCATTATCCAGGGCGTGGTTCCTTCACACAGCGTGGCTGCAAGATGTGCCCTAACCCTGAGTGTCTGTACGTCTGCCCGGCCGACTCCCTGGTCATTGACGAGATGACCGGCGCTCGGTACATCAACGAAGACAAGTGCATTGCCTGTGGACGGTGTCTGGAAGCCTGTCCTTTCAAGGTGCCTGACGAGTCGATGTCCCGGAATGAGGAGGATCTTAGCCAGACGAAGCGCATCCTCTACGACTCTGAGAAGAACGTATACGTGAAGTGCGATCTCTGCTATTGGCGTGAGGGCGGGCCGGCCTGTGTCGAGCGCTGTCCGATCAACATCCGCATTCGCCAGGGTATCATTGACAGCGATCACCTTTGCCTGGAACTACCGAAGTCCACGCCAGAGAACTTTGACAGGTTGAAAGCCCTTTAACGTGCGTGACTGGCGGCTGCGTACTGTCTCGGCACACGAGTGAGGAACATCAAGAGGAGTCGATTTTTGGCTAGATTGCGGTCCCTACAAATAGTCTCAGTGGTTGCTTGCGTGTTATCTTTGTTCGCTTTTGGTGCGACCAGGTCTGTGGGGAAAGATCATGCCCCGAGTTCCCCCATGGCGGGTGACAATGCAAATGCTGCATCAGAGACTACTTGCATGACCTGCCACCGGACCCGAGGCGCAGTGTCACGAATACAACAGCTCACCCACGCGGGTCGGAATCTGCGGCCGGCCTGGAGCCCTGACGGCCAGAAAGTCGCCTACTACTCGAATCGAACCGGCAATGATGACATCTGGGTGGCGAGCCTGGACAGCGGTGAAGAGCTTCAACTCACTACCAACGCGGCCAGCGATCGACGCCCGAATTGGAGTCCCGACGAAGATTGGGTCGCGTTTGACTCCGATCGGGCTGGGAACCGCGACATCTGGATCATAAGAGCGGATGGAAGCGGGCTAAAGCAACTGACCTCGAGCCCCAGGGAGGAGTTGTTTGCTTCGTGGAGCCCCGACGGTAAGAGAATCGCCTACTTTTCTTACGGTGCGGGCACCAATGAGTTGTGGGTGATGGATGCCGATGGCAGCAACCCGAGTCCTGTACTGCCCAAGCTGGCCAGCGAGCAGGCCCAACAGTGTACCTTTGCGTGTCACCAACCTGCCTGGAATCAGCGCAGTGACAAACTGGTATTCCACTCCGAGCAGTCCGGGAATCGGGACATCTGGGTTGTGAACGTCGATGGGACGGGGCTTACCCGCTTAACCACGGACCCGAGCGAGGATTATTTCCCCTCCTGGACGCCAGATGGCAGGGTTGTTTTTATGACGGAGCGAGTCGGGGCAGACAAGGTGTGGAATGACGTTCAGGTGGTCAATCCCGACGGTAGTCAAGAGACGACGTTGTTCACGCAGGTTGCTCATGGCGGCCCCTTCTACTGGAGCCCCGAAGGGGGGAGGATCGCCTTGCACAGCCAGATTACTGGCGACAACTTTGACGTTTTTGTCGCGACGCTAGGAAAACCGCCAGGGGAGCAGCCGGCGACCAGAGACGAAGAGGCTGACGAGGCGGTCTCGCAAGTGAAGGGGACTGAAGCGCCGGCAGCCGAGGAGTCGCCCTCAGCTACTGGTGCACTATGGCGTGGCTGGCTCGAAGTTGTTGCTGCTGTTGCCGTGATCGCTGTCCTCGTTGGCCTGGGGGCGATCGGTCTCTATCTCTGGCGTGCCACCATGAGGTAGCGACTACCGATCAAGATGAGGTGGAGAAGGAACATGACGAGAAGAAGGTGGAAGTTTCTTTACGGCTGGTTGCTTGCAGTGTCGCTGTGTGCGGTGCTTGTGGGTAGCGTTGCTGCGCAGGAACCGGGGCGGAACCCGGGAGCTATGCCCCAAAATGCCTTGTTCCGCATAAGTCTCCTGCTTGCCAGGGCCGTGCCCTTCATCATTGCCCTCGGCATCTTCGCCGGCCTGTTTCGGGTACGTACCGAATCCCACAGAGAATCTACAGGCTCATCAGGGCGTACAGTCCGACGCCACGGCTGGAGCGACGTCGGCCTGCACTGGCTCAACGCAGCCGGCTTCCTGATCGGCCTGGGTACTGCCGCCATGTTGCTGCGCTGGGTCGGCCGGGCTCTGGATCTGCAGTTGATCTACGTCCTCCACTATCTGGGCTCTGCCTTCATTGTCTATGCCCTTTCCAGTTTTGTCACTCATTCCCTCGTCGGCGGCCACACGGGATTGTTGCCGAAGATTCGGGACGTTCCGGATGCTCTGGGTGAACTGGTGAGCTATCTGGGCATCTTCGGCGAGCGAGGGGCGTTTGGCATTCAACTGCCCAGGAGTATCGGTACCCCCATCGCTCGCCTCTTCGTGACCTTTGGTATCCGCAAGCCGAAGGACGTGGGCAAGTATCTGGCCACTGAGAAGGCTATCTCGCTGCCCGTCTGGACGATACTGGTGAGCTTGATTCTAATCTCCGGTCTGGTGAAGGCATTACGCTACGCCTGGCCGATCCCCGCCGGGGCCGTCGGCTTCGCCACCTGGGTGCATGACCTGACCAGCATCGGCATTGTAGTTTGGCTGGTCGTCCATGTTGCTTCGACTACACTCATCCCACGAAACTGGCCATTGTTCAAGTCGATGTTTACCGGCAAGGTGCCGGAAGACTATGTCAAAGTCCATCATCCTGTATGGTATCGTCAACTGCGCTCGGGTGACCTGTCGGCTCGCTCTTTCAGGCAGGAGAAGGGGTTGAAGCCCGCGTCGCAGGCAGGCGGGGATTAG
Organism: uncultured Anaerolineales bacterium; assembly: GCA_964532665.1. Taxonomy (GTDB): domain Bacteria; phylum Chloroflexota; class Anaerolineae; order Epilineales; family JAANWY01; genus CAZHMV01. The sequence goes on along the minus strand of CAZHMV010000062.1, from coordinate 1,753 downwards.
ACAACGGCTGCTAGTCATAAGGAGGGAAGAAATGTTGCCAAGTTTAGGTCCCGCTGAATTGATAATCGTCCTGGTGATCATCCTGATCCTCTTCGGTGTCGGCCGGTTGCCGGAGGTGGGAAAGGCCCTCGGGCAAGGGATCCGAGAGTTCAAGCAAGGTGCCAGGCCTGAGGAAGAAGGCGAACGCCGGCCGGCTGAGCACTAGAATGCGGAGACATGGGGTCTGCGAGGCTGCTAAAGAAAGAGGGAAGGATACAACGCTAAGGAGGTTTCGAAATGCCATTCGGATTGGGAGCTCCTGAACTAATACTTGTGTTGGTCATATTCTTGATCGTCTTCGGCGTTGGCCGGCTGCCGGAAGTCGGTGGTGCCCTGGGCCGGAGCATTCGTGAGTTCCGAGAGAATGTTCAAGAGGATAAGGAACAGCAGAGCACAAGCGCGGGTGGAGCGAAGTGAAAAGACAAGGATCCATTTCTGTATGAAGAAAGCGGCGTGAGGAGAGAACGGTGAAGAAGATCTTCCAGGCAATTGCTGAAGCCCTGAGGAACCAACAACCCGTCGCACTGTTGACGGTGATACGCTCCATCGGCTCAACGCCGCGCCATGCCGCTGCCAAGATGGTGGTTCGCGCCGACGGCTCCTGTGTAGGCACCATCGGGGGCGGTAGCATGGAGCACCAGGCCATGCGAGATGCTCAGGCAGCCCTGGCGGCCGGAAAGCCCGGCCTGGCGACGTACTCCCTGATAGGTAAGACCTCGGGCAGCCTGGGCCTCTGTGGCGGAACCCAGGAAGTCTTCATCGATGTTCTCAACCCCTGGTCAGGCAATGGGCGGCCGGACACAACCCTGGAACTGTTTCAGGCTGTTATCTCTGCCTGCGAGGCCGGCGAGCCGGCGGCATTGATCACGGTGGTGCACTCGGACGTTTGCGCTGAGGCCCCTCCCGAGGCCCCTCCCCAGCCTGTCGAGGGACCTGTCGAGGGACCCAGCCAAAGTGGTGAACTGGCCTGGCACGTGGGAGAGAAGGCTCTCGTTCGGTACAATGCCTCCACTTTCGGAGGATTCGGCGGCGGAGACCTGGAGACCAGGGTTCTATCGGAGGCACAGAGGGCCCTGCGACTGAATCGCTCCACTCGCCTGGGTTATGAGCCCAAACTCGACAGAGTCGCGAGACTGAACAGTTCCGAGCGAGAGCCGTTGGAGCTGTTTGTGGATATCATACAGCCCAGACAGGAGTTGCTTGTTATCGGGGCGGGGCATATCGGTCTGGCGCTGGCAGCTTTTGGGCGGATTCTGGGGATGCGCGTGGCGGTTGTCGATGACCGGCCAGAATGGGCAGAGCGCTTCTCCGGCGTGGATGAGATGGTCATTGTGCCGTACGATGCGGAGACTGAAACTCTGGCACCTATCCAGATCACTGTCACGCCCTCAACGCATGTTGTGGTCGCCACCTGGGGGTGGGACGAGCCGGCCCTGGAACAGGTGGCGTCTTCGCCGGCTCCCTACGTTGCCCTCGTAGCCAGCCGCCGCAAGGCGAAAATCATCTTCGATGATCTGCTGGCGCGGGGCGTGCCCGAGGAAGACCTGGCTCGCGTTCGTGTCCCCGCCGGCCTGGATCTGAGAGCTGAGACGCCGGAGGAGATTGCCCTGTCCATCATGGCTGAGATTCTGTTGTTGCAGCGTGATGGTACGGGTCTCCCCCTGTTAGAAATCAAAGGGCATCCGCTGACTCGGGCAACCGGTCGCGTTTGGGA